>CAZSJH010000069.1:0-13338 GCA_964607105.1 uncultured Rikenellaceae bacterium
TTGTCATTATAATGGTAGCATTATCGACATTGCTCCCCATCAAACTCTTACCCATTTCTATCAATTTCTCCTTATAATTATTTATTACAGTGCTATCCTGTATCAATCTAATCACTATACTAATTTTATCTTCTTCAGGTATATCTCCGTCACCGATTATGTCAATAGCTCTATTTGTCAATTCCTCATATTTTTTATTTTCAATTAAAAATTCAAAATACGAATAACCAAGTGCTTCATCGTACTGTCCTCCATTTATAAGCTTTTCATATATATTCTTCGCTTTCTCGTTATAACCCTTTTTCCTGTATATTTCAGCCAGCATTACTTCTGCATACATATTTTGTCCGTCCTTTTCAATCTCTTTAAGAAGAATCTTTTCAGCCTCATCAAACTTATCAAGGTTCATTTTTGTATTAATGAGTAAAGCCAGTAACTGCTCATTACCTCCATATTTATCATAGAAATCCTGGAATACCGCTTCTGCCTTTTCTGTTTTTCCTGTTTGTATGTATAAATTGCCCAGTCTGAATTTTTCATTATCGTTCTCAGGATCGCTTTTTACAGCCATTTCCATCCATATACTCGCAGAATCGAGCTTTGACCTTTCAAGATAAATATTAGCCATATTCATCATATACCAAGGATTATCATTGTCTATCTCTGCTGCACGACGGCCATATAACAATGCATTGTCATAATCTCTTCGCATCACTGATATTTGGCTTATTTCGTAATTTGCAGCGTCACTCCATGGATTTATTTCGATAGCTTCTTCGAATTTATCAAGTGCTTCTCCGAAATTACCTTCTAGTTTGTGTTTTATTCCTTCAACATATGTAAGGTCGTACAATGTGTTGTCTATGTTTTCCTTCTTTATCTTTACTTTTTCTTCTTCCGCTACTTTAATACTTACCCCGCATCCCGTCGTAAGGAAAATCAGAATACCGTATAGAATTAAAACACCCTTATTTCCTTCCTGTATGACCAAAACCACCCTTTCCTCTTTTTGTTTCTTCAAGTAAATCCACTTCATTCCATTTAATCCTTTCATGTTTAGCTACAATCATCTGGCTAATTCTTTCTCCATCTTTAATTGTATATTCCTTATTTGACAGGTTCACAATTATTATACCTATTTCTCCCCGGTAATCGGCATCAATAGTGCCCGGACTGCTTAAAATCGATATTCCGCTTTTCAGTGCCAGCCCGCTTCTGGGTCTTATTTGTGCTTCATATCCTTCGGGCAGTTCTATATATAAACCTGTAGGTATCAGTGCTCTTTCAAGCGGCAACAGTATAATATCCTTTTCAAGATTAGCCCTAAGGTCCATTCCGGCAGAGGCAGAAGTTGAGTATGCCGGTAACTCATGTTTCGACCTGTTTACTATTTTTACCTTCATTCATAAATCTTTTTTAAACAATATACTTATTGCCTTATCACTGTACTCTGCATAAGCCACAAAGGCTGCAATCATTATAGTATTAACTCCAAGTTCCAGAAAAATATTATTATAATTCAAATAAGATGCAAGAATAACAACAGCAACTCCGGAAATCATATATGCCAGTATCCTTTTTATGGGGTAATCTATAGGATAGTATTTCCTGCTTAGCATATATGAACCTGCTATCATCACACCATAGCATGCTATGTGTGCCCATGCTGATGCCATATATCCATACTTTGGCACCATTAAGATATTTATTAGTATGGTAACTATTGCCCCTGTTAATGTAAGGTAAGCACCGTACCTTGTTAGGTCTTTAACCTTGTACCATATACTCAGGTTAACAAAAATTCCGAAGAGCAGGTATCCCATGCTCACTATTGGCACTATGGCCAACGCCCCCCTTAAATGACTGCCTGCTATAATATATTGAAAACCTGAAATATACAGGTTAATTACAAGGTACAGTATAAGCGCATAGATTACAAAATATTTCATTACATATGAATACACTTCCCTGGCATCTTTCCTGTCTGCCCTGGAAAAGAAGTAGGGTTCCATTGCATATCGGTACATCTGTATGAACAGCGCCATTAATACGGCAATTTTATAACTGGCACCGTATTCCCCAACCACCTCGAGAGGATTATCACTGTCGACTATTCTTCTCAATATCATTTTATCCAGCGCATCATTTATTGAACCACCCATGCCTGATATGAGTAAAGGTATTGAGTAACTCATCATTTTCTTCCACATCACTGCGTCTAGACGGAATTGTATACTTGTTATCTCCCTGAACAGCAAGATAAGCATCGACAGACTTCCAATTGCGTTTGCCAGAAAAACATATCCTACTCTAAAATCGGGATTATACAGGTTACCCAGAAGGCTTTTACCCTTTTCCCTCAATGATGGTTCTATCTTAAGGAAAAGAAAAACCAGCCCTATGGTTATTGCAACGTTGATTAATTTTATAATGCTGAATTTAAGTGCTTTATTTTCCCTTCTCAGTTTAGCAAAAGGAATTGCGGTTATAGCATCGGTGGCCAGAATAATCGCGAACAATCTTAAGTATAGTTTCTGATCCTGATATTTGAGAACAGTTGCCACTTCATCAATAAAAATGTTGAAAAAGACAAGGAAAATAGCCGAGCTAACAAGTATTGATATAAGTGCGGTACTGAAAACCCTCTTGCTGTCGTCCGTCTTTTGTGCAAACCTGAAAAAAGCTGTTTCCATTCCATAGGTTAATACTATAAGCATTAATACCATGTAAGCATAAAGCTCAGTTATAACTCCATATTCTGCTTTATTGAATATCCAGGTGTAGAAAGGTGTGAGAACAGCATAATTTAAAAACCGTGGCACTATCGTTCCAAGTCCGTATACTAAAGTCTGCCCCGCAAGTTTATTTATGTCTTTCACCTGATCATGAATCGCGATGTAGCTGCAAATATACTATCTTATTATTCAAGCCCTGTTTTATTAAATAAAATATAACCGAAATTCAGAAAAATGAACAATTTCTTTCTTTCCCCGCTGTAATAATCAAACCCGACGGATGCCGGTCCAACAGGTGTATGGTAAAAAAAACTCAGATTCGCAATGGCATCCAGTTTCTTATAATATTCACCATATTCCACCCCAGAATCAGTTCTTTCAATATCCCTGAATGGGGCAAACAGGTATAATCCCGCCATTAATTTGAGTTTTTTTGTGAAGTTATATACTGGCATCAAACCGGCCCCAATGAATGAATTTGCTCTTAAGGAATAACCGAACAGGGTTTTGCTCATTACTGTTGGTTCATATTTGTAGGCATTAATTAACGATGCAGTATAATTATTGCTTAATTTTTTATTGCTCACAACAATGTCTATTTTTGTTCCCAGGCTTATTTTTTCATTTAGATTGTAAAATTTAAGATTACTGAATTTTAAAGCAACCCATCTGTGGCCCTGGTTGTAAACATCCTGTAGACCCAAGGAGTCGGTCATGCCTTCCCTGAACCGTTCAAAGCCCAAATTATAATAAATACCTGCAAAAAGATAACTTCCTTCGGTCGAATACTGCTTCCTGTTAAGTGTATTCGATTCATAGAAAAATCTTGCTGTTCCGTAAAAGTAGTCTGTTTTATCCTGTTCATCCTGTTCTTCAAACCCCATGCTCCTGTAATACCTGTCGTTTATCCAGCTGATATTTACTCCCGACTTCATCGCTGAATTATTGCTTACTGGTATACCTAAAGATGTTATCAGGTTATATTCCTTTCTTGTAATATATGCCGGCACTGTTGTTTCAAACAAGGAAGTAATTTCACTCGTAAAATAGTTTCTGCTGTACGCTGAAAGCCTCATGTCGATAAGCAGCAGCTTTCTCTGTGGAACGAAAATACGATGCGAAAGTCTGAAGGATGAATAATTCCTTCCAAAATACATGTTCCCGCTGGAACGATTATATATATCACTTAGTGAATAGTATTTAAACCCAATATAGGCCTGGTTATAAAGCGTTAAGCCAAGTAAACCTCCCGCCTCGATCGCAAAAGATCCTTTAAGCTCTATATCCAGATACAGATCGAACATCCCATCATAATAGTCGTATTTGGCTTCCGGGTAAACACTTTTAATATTCTCTTCGGAAACAAGCCTGAAATATTCTTCTTTTAATTGATGTATATCTATTAAATAATCATTTTTCGATATGACATTCTTTATATATTCCTTCTGACGTTCGTTAACTCCTTCAATAAAAATATCCCTGAATACGGGCTCTGGTATTTTTTCCCTGAATCGTTCCCTCCTTTCCCGCAGGTCATCTACTGATTCTTTTACCGTCCTTTCCCTGAAATTCTTTATTTCTTCACTGGCTATAGTGTGCCCCTTGCTAATTATACTGTCAGCTTTCTGAAAATCAAGCAAATTGACATTTTCGAACTTAATATCTATAACATAACCTATACTGTCGGGAATATTGTAATCAGTAGGTTGCATAATCATGTTTTCTAGCTGAAGCATAACATCATCTTTATCAGGTCTTTTTGATTTAGTTACAACCTTGCTTCCTATAATAAAATCAGGTGTAAAGTCCTGTATAAGCACATCATATGGAAAATTATTGTAGATACCTCCATCAAAAAGCAGTGTGCTGTCTTTTTGATATGGTTCAAAATAAAGTGGATATGACATTGTTGACCTTATGGCGTCTGCAAGGTTGCCACTACGGAATATAACAGGTTTTTTTTCATATATATCGGCTGCCACGCATCTGAACGGTACCATAAGATTGTCAAAGTCATACCCTGCGGCTGCCGTTTCCCCGCAGGTCAACTGCATAATGGCGAAATCAATCACGGCCGATGAAATAAGGTGGGAGGGCAGTGATGCCTCGGGTTTTTCTTCTTCGAATTCGAGGTCAACGTTAAACATACCCGCATCAGGGTCATTATTCTTATATGTGAACTGCAGTTCTTTATCTATATCACCGCTTGACCATTGCAGGAATTCATCCGATGTAACCAGCATTGTCATTTCGTCCGTGGTATAGCCCATTGCATATAGTCCGGCTATTATTCCACCCATCGAGGTACCTGCAACATAATCAATCTTTATTCCTTCTTCTTCCAGGGCTCTTATAACACCTATATGTGCAAGACCTTTGGCTCCACCACCGCTTAATACCAATCCAGTACCCTGCGCGTGCAAAACACCGGTATTTATTACACTTAGAATAAAACCTGATATAATTATGTATTTAAGCTTCCTGCTCACAATGTTTTCTTTTTATTCAGAATTTTAAATTACAACATTTATATTTGTGGTTCATCTTATTCTAAGAAGCATTAAAATTACTATTTTAAAAATTTTTAATATTATGATAAGGCAATATTCAATAACTATATTCTTATCTGTGTTCCTGGCTTACCTGCTCTTCTCATGCTCAAGCACGGGTAAAGATAAAACCCCTTATGTAAATATTGAGACAACTGAAGGTCTTATAAAGGTTAAGTTGTATAATAATACACCCTTGCACCGCGACAATTTTATAAAACTTGTTAAAGAGGGTTATTACAATAATATAAGGTTCCACAGGGTTATTGAAGATTTCATGATACAGGCAGGCGATTATTCTTCCCGGCCCGACCTGGCATCTGATACTACCGGGCTTTATGATTACACCATACCTGCAGAAATTATAGATACAAATTTCCATAAAAAGGGGGCACTGGCAGCTGCAAGGACGGGTGACCGGTTTAACCCTGAAAGAAAATCTTCGGGAACTCAGTTTTATATAGTACAGGGCAAAAAGTATGTTGACCAGGTAACGGAAGAAGGTGATACCATTACTGCTGAGATGATGATAGAACAGATAGAGAACAGGATAAATTCATCTTTAAAACAAAATATATTCTATAACCATCTTCAGAACGAAAGACAAAAATCAAAACTGACTGGAGACGGCAGAACCGAAGCTGAAATACAGGAAGCTGCCACATTGCTTACATACAATGATCTCGAAAAGTATGAAACCTTAACTATCCCCGATGAACACGTTGAGGTGTATTGCTCGGAAGGAGGAACACCCCATCTTGACATGCAATATACAGTGTTTGGGGAAGTTGTTGAAGGAATAGATGTTGTTGATAAAATTGCAGGAGTGGAGACAGACTCAAACGACAGACCGGTAAATGATGTTATAATTACCAGGGCAAGGGTGGTAAGAAAATAATGATATGCTTGAGAAAATAAAGAAAATACAGGAAGCCATCAGGGAATTCAATACCGATAATCCTTCTGAAATTGAAGAATTCAGGATAAAATACCTTAGTAAAAAAGGTCTTATACCTTCCCTTTTCATTGATTTTAAGACGGTTCCCCCGCATCTTAAAAGCGAGTATGGTAAGCTTATCAACGATCTTAAGGATGAAGTCAACGGTAAGCTGCATCTTTTAAAAGCAAACCTGGCTGACTATTCTGAAAGAGCTTCCTTCACCGATCTTACACGACCGCCAGGAAATATGTTCAGCGGCTCCAGGCACCCTGTTTCAATAGTGAGGAATGAAATAATTGAAATATTCCAGCGACTCGGTTTCACCATTTCAGAAGGACCGGAGATTGAAGATGACGATCACGTTTTCACCAAGTTGAATTTCCCCCCTGAGCATCCCGCCAGGGATATGCAGGATACTTTCTACATTAAAAGAAAAGATCCGGATGATTGCCATCCTGACGATATTCTTCTCCGCACCCATACCTCGTCTGTACAGGTAAGAGTAATGGAAAACCAGCAACCCCCCATCAGAACTATATCTCCCGGCAGGGTTTTCAGGAATGAGGCTATTTCAGCACGTGCTCACTGCATTTTTCACCAGGTTGAAGGTTTGTATATAGATGAAAATGTATCCTTTGTAGACCTCAAACAAACTCTTTTCTACTTTGCTGTTGAAATGTTTGGTGAAAATACAAGGATTAGGCTCAGACCTTCTTATTTCCCTTTTACGGAACCTTCTGCTGAAATGGATATTAGCTGTACAATATGCGGAGGAAAGGGCTGTAACGTCTGCAAATACACCGGGTGGCTTGAAATTCTAGGCTGCGGTATGGTTGATCCCAATGTTCTTGATTATTGTGGTATAGACAGTAAAAAATACACTGGTTTTGCTTTCGGCATGGGTGTGGAAAGGGCTGCCATGCTTAAATACCAGGTTAATGACCTTAGGCTCTATTTTGAAAATGATATACGCTTCCTGCACCAGTTCAAATCAGCTTTCTGACTTCACCTTATTCCTCAATAATAATCTCGCTGGAAATTTCTATTGATGCTTTGTAGTTGTATGTAACACCACAATATTTCTCCTGCGACAGGTTAATTGCTTTTTCTATTTTGTTCCTGTCAAGATCCTTGCCTTTGACAATATAGCTAATATGCATCTTCTCGAAATGTTTGGGATGTGTTTCTGTCAAAACACCTGTGACATTCACCTTTAAATCCTCATAAGGTATCTTCATCTTCTTCATAATTGAGGCCACATCCATCCCCGTACAACCTCCAAGGGCAACAAGCATAAGGTTCTTAGGTCGGGGCCCCCGGTTCTTTCCCCCGAATTGCTCCACGGAATCAATTTTAAAATTATGGCCATCAATCTCAACATCAAATGATAAATTCTCTTCATGATGCAGTTTTACTGTTTCTTCCATTTCCTATGACATGTTGATTGAAAATTTTTACAAAACTAATTAATATTATCAAACCTTATTGCCATATTTGTGCTATTATAGCCTGATATGAAACAAAAGGATATCAATATACCTTTTTGCGATAATTGCGCAGTTAGTACCAATTCTGTATTCAGACACCTTTCAAAAGATCAGATTGATATCATTAATTTTGAAAAGGATTTCAGGCAATACACCAGGGGAGAGGTTTTATATGATGAGGGCAGCAGGATAAGTGGTTTCTACTGTATCAATAAAGGCATAATCAAGGTTTTTAAAACCGGCTTTGATGGTAAGGAACAAATAATTCGCTTTGCGAAAGCGGGCGATATTATAGCCTACCGTTCTGTTCTGAGCAATGAACCTGCATGTACTAGCTCAAAAGTAATAGAAGATGCAAGTGTGTGCTTTATTCCTTCTCATATACTTACTGATTTTGTGAAAGAGAATCCACTCTTTTCAATGGAAGTAATGAAGCTAACCTGCCACGAGCTGGGAGAAGCCAATGAATATATTACAGACATAGCTCAGAAAACCGTCAGGGAAAGACTGGCCGAAATATTATTGCACCTTATAAATGACTTTGGCCTTGATGCCGAAAATTATCTCAGAATATCCCTTACAAGAGAGGAGCTTGCAAATATTGTGGGTACGGCAACTGAATCGGTAATAAGGCTTTTGAGCGAATTTAAATCTGATAAGTATATAGAACTGAGCGGCAGGAAAATAAAGATTCTTGACCGAAAGTCACTGGAGAAAATAAGCAATGTCTTTAATTAGATAAGCAGGTCTTCTTTCTGGCAGATTCTAACTTTCCAAAATACTATTCAGTAAAATATATGCAGCCAAGCCAATAACTATTAATACCCCGCTCAAGATTAACAGGGAATTGCTTTCGAGTTTTGAGAATTCAGAATACACAAGCACGATAACACCTGCTAATACGAACAGTAATCCCAAACTTTTCAAAAGAGCTTTCATAATCAAGATTTAAATAATATTTTTATTTTGAAAAAAGTTTTTAAATATAATTATTAACGAACATATTGCAAAATTAAAATAATAATCCGCTTCCACCCGGTTTTCGTTTTCCCAGGTGCTTGTATGCAAGTTCTGTTACTTCCCTTCCACGCGGTGTCCGTTTTATATATCCTTCCTTTATCAGGAATGGCTCATATACTTCTTCTATCGTGCCGCCGTCTTCTCCCACGGCAGTTGAGATGGTATTAATCCCCACAGGACCCCCGCTGAATTTATCTATTATCACACTTAATATCTTATTATCCATTTCATCAAGGCCATGGCTGTCAATATTAAGTGCTTCAAGTGAAAATTTAGTAATGTCAAGGTTTATATGTCCGTCCCCTTTAACCTGCGCAAAGTCCCTGACTCTTCTCAGCAGGGCATTTGCTATCCTTGGTGTTCCCCTGCTCCTTGAGGCTATTTCTTCCGCAGCATCATCTATTATGTCAACCTTCAGTATCCCGGCCGATCTTTTTACTATACTGCACAACACATCTGCATCATAGTATTCAAGATGCATTTTTATACCAAATCGTGCCCTTAACGGGCTTGTCAGCAAACCTGATCTCGTTGTTGCACCTATCAGTGTAAAAGGATTCAGGTTTAGCTGTACCGATCTGGCACTCGGTCCTTTATCTATCATAATATCTATATGATAATCTTCCATTGCTGAATATAGATATTCCTCAACAACGGGGCTGAGCCTGTGTATTTCATCAATGAACAGAACATCTCCTTCTTCCAGCCCTGTAAGCAAGCCTGCCAGGTCTCCTGGTTTATCAAGTACAGGTCCGGAACTAACCTTCAGGCCAACATCAAGCTCATGTGCAATTATTATAGCCAGTGTTGTCTTACCCAATCCCGGGGGCCCATGTAGCAATACATGATCCAGTGCTTCACTACGTTGTGAGGCTGCCGTAACAAACACTTTCAGGTTGTCAACTATTCTCGACTGGCCTTTAAAATCCTGAAAATAAACAGGTCTGAGTTTCTTTTCTATCTCCTGTTCAGCAGTGCTTAATGTTTCTTTTCTCAGGTTAAATTCTTCTCCCATTTAGCAGGGCTATTTAATAATTTTTACATCCCTTTCCGGCAGGTTTATCCTTATGCCATTTATCCTTACTTCATAGTCATCCTTGTAGGTAATTGTCATTTCCAGTATTCCTTCCTCATCATATTTCTTCCATGTTCGATGCCTCAAACCCATATCGTAATATTGTTCTTCCTTTATTCTCCCGCTATAATAATAATAAAAATGATACCCGTCGGGGTTATCCTGAACGTACCTTCCTCTATAAAGGACGTTGCCCTCATCATCATAATATTTCCACATACCATCCCTTAATCCTATTATATAATTTCCTTCCTCTATGTGATCACCAATATTAATTTTCCAGAAGCCGTTCCTTTCTCCATCAAGATATTCTCCCTCGCTTATAATGTCACCATCCTGTGAGTACTCAACGAATCTTCCGTCCCTGCGTCCCTGGTAATATTGTTCCTCTCTTAAAATTGATCCACCAGGATAATACCACCTCCACAACTCTTCTGGCCTTCCGTTTCTGTAGCTGCCTGTCTGTACAATATTTCCTTCCTCGTTATAAAAAGTCCATGAACCTGTCCTCCTGTTGTAATCATATTCACCTGCTTCCTTAATGTTTCCGTTCTCATAGTAATTTTTCCATTCCCCGTTCCTTCTCCCATCCTCCGTTACAATTCCCTCGGATACTTTTATACCCTGATCATTATATATTACAGATGATTTTACAGAACCGTCGTTATTATATTCCCTGTGTATGCCCACCGGAATTTCCATCCTGAATGGACCGCTGTAGATAAGGTTACCATCACTATTATATCTGTTCTGTATTTCCACCTCCGGGTTGTCCTCCACATTTCCCTCTACTATTTTACCGTTATCATACAACATGGTTGTGGTAAGCTTACCCTTATCATTATATTCCTTAAAATACCCATGCATCAGGCCATCCCTGTAAGTCATTTCCCTTTTTATGTTTCCATTATTATAAAATTCCTTCCAGGGTCCCTGTTTTACACCTTCCTCATCTTTCCTGTTTATTCTCTCCCTGCTAATAAGAAAATCATTATTGTATTCATACATGGTAATGATATTACCTTCTTCATCATATTCTTTAGATAATCCCTGTTTTTTACCATCTATATATGGAATCGTTTGTTTTACTGATCCGTCTGGATAATAAATGTAGGCTGTTCCCTGTCTTTTATCCGCTGCATACAATTCCTTAGACCATACATACAATCCATAACTTCTTTCTCTTTTATATTTATGATAATATCCGCTCTTCTTACCGTACAGGTAATCAATCTTTTCAAGCGTATCGCCTGTTAGTGTATAAAATACCCATATGCTGTCAAGAAAATGATTTCTTCTCTTACCCTCTGATTTAATTACGCCTGTAACATAATAACTTTTCCAGTATCCATCAGGTTTACCGTCTTTAATATATCCTTCGCTTGAAACTGTACCATTTGGATACCTGAAAACATGGTATCCGTCTTCCAATTCAACATCCTGTCCATGTAAAACAAAAAACAGGAGCATGGCGACAATTGATAATATTAGCTTCTTTATCATAATTTTATAATCCCAACCTTTCAGAAATATCAAGCATTCTTCTTATTGGTTTTTCTGCTTTTTCAATAAGTTCCTTTTTCATATGTATCTCTGGTTCTTCATATTTTAGCGTAAGATAAATCTTTTTCATCGTAATTAATTTCATATAATCACACACATCACACCCGAATGTTGTATCTGCGCCACTTGCATGAATATATATTTTCTCAGGTCTGGCTTTTTTCATCTGGTGAATAATTCCTGGGTCTGTACCTATTATGTACTTACCTGATTTATCATTCTTAATATATTTCAGTAAAGCACCAGTTGATCCTATAAAATCAGCAATATCCCTGACAGACGATTCACATTCTGGATGGACAATAATGCTTGCTTCCGGGTTATTTTTCTTTAACTCCTTTATTTTATCTGCAGAAAATTTTTCATGTACATGACATGCTCCCTGCCATATCTTCATATCCCTGTTTACCTTATCCTTAATATAACTGCCCAGGTTCCTGTCAGGTGCGAAAATTATTTTTTCATCTACTGGCAGTGATTCCACAATATTATAAGCATTGCTTGAAGTACATATTATGTCAGATAAGGCTTTTACCTCAGCAGATGAATTTATATATGTTACTACCGTGCGTCCGGGATTATCCAATACAAATTTTTTGAAGTCTTCCGGAGGGCAGGTGTCTGACAGTGAACAACCAGCATTAAGATCAGGTAACAGTACTTTTGTCGATGGTGATAATATTTTAGCTGTTTCAGCCATAAATTTAACACCTGCAAAAATAATCATATCAGCTCTGGCTGATGCTGCTTTCTTTGATAGATCAAGGCTGTCACCAACAAAATCAGCAATATCCTGTATATCTGGCGCCTGGTAATAATGAGCCAGTATAATGGCATTCTTTTCCTTTCTCAAGCTGTTTATTTCAGATACTATATCCAGTCTGTCACTTATTTCTTCGTCTATATATCCTTTTTCAATAATATCTGACTTTTTAAACATAGTATTATTATAAATATATTATAATTTTATATATCTATTATATTATTAATATGCTGTTGATACTGTTTAAACAAATTACAAAATAATCTTGCAAATATTGATATTAATAACGGGAGAACACTTTTTCAACAATCCAAAAATTATACCGTTTTTGATTTACAGATAATTATATATTTTACAAACAACTGTTCAAATCAACAACCTTGTATATTAGATAAACAAAGCTAATGTATTTTGTTGTTTAATAAAGGTTGAAATTTTGCTTTTATTTAATAATAAATTTCATCATTAAAACCATTTTTCAGAATTAGGCTTGAATAAAGATGTTTTATTAATAATTATGATACAATAATGAACAACTTTCAACAATAAATTAAACAGTATTGATAGTATAGTATGGAGGAAGAACATTTTTCATTTCCTGTTGTTGAAATGAAAAAGAAATTTTTTTTTAAAAAGACAAGAAAGTATTAATATCCTTTATTTTGTTGGTATCTTTAAAGACATTACAACAGATTAGAAAATGAAGAAAAAAATTGCGCTTGCAGCTGATCATGCAGGTTTTTATTTAAAAGAGAAAGTAAAAAAATACCTGGTTGAATCCGGATATGAAGTAAAGGATTTTGGTTGTCATTCCACTGATAGTGTTGATTATCCTGATTATGTTCATCCAGCTGCAAGGGCAGTTGAATCGAGACTTTTTGATACAGGATTTGCTGTTTGTGGAAGTGGTAATGGTATGTCAATGACAGCGAATAAGTACCCAGAGATAAGGTGTGCCTTATGTTGGAACCAGGAAATAAGCAGACTTGCCAGGGCTCATAATGACGCAAACATGTGTTCTTTGCCCGGAAGGTTTATGTCCGATGCTGAAGCTGTATTAATAGTAAAAACTTTTTTGGATACTGATTTTGATGGTGGAAGACACAAGAGAAGAATAGATAAAATATCATTAAAGAGGATTTAGATGCTTTCAAGCACCTGTAAATATGGAATAAGGGCAATAGTATATATTGCAGGAAACAGTAA
>CAZSJH010000070.1:0-13208 GCA_964607105.1 uncultured Rikenellaceae bacterium
ATCCTTAAAGTAGCACAGATGATGCCCGGCGTGCAAAACGTCGGCGAAGGTTCATCCGGATTTAATGTTCGGGGCTCGGGCAGTGACCAGAACCTCTTCCTGATAAACGAGGTGCCAGTGCTTAATACAGGCCACCTGTTCGGTTTCTTTTCTGCTTTTAACCCTGATATGATAAGTGATTTTACCCTCTTCAAGAATAATTTCCCGGTTGAATATGGAGGCCGGCTGGCTTCCATCTTTGAGATCTCAACCCGGAAAGGGAACAAAAAGAAGTTCGGGGCAAGAGGGGGAATAAGTCCTGTCACTGCTTCCCTCCTGGCAGAAACACCAATAGTGAATGACCGCTCGTCCATTGTTTTTGCAGGACGATCAACCTATTCAGACTGGATACTCAACCGTATTAATGATCCCGAATTAAAATCAAGTAGTGGGTCTTTCTATGATCTGATGACATCCATCCACATTATGCCGTCTGAATCATCATCTCTCCAGGTATTCGGATATTACAGCAAGGACAGGTTCAGGCTTGCCGGCACCGACAGCTACATGTACGATAATACCGGTTTCTCTGCTGTTTATGACCACAAACTGAATGAGAGATGGACCACCAGCAGCGCCGCTGTCTTCAGCCGGTATACAAACCAGCATGCATACACTGAAAACCCATTCACCTCATGGGAGCACCGCTTCATAGTTGATCACCGCGAATTAAAAACCAAGGTAACCGGTTATCAATGGACTGATCATACCATTACAGCGGGTGCAGGCTTTATTTCATATGCCCTGAATCATGGAACATACCAACCATATGGCAACGAATCTATATTAGCTTCCTTACCGCTTGGCAGGGAACAGGGAATAGAAATGTCACTCTTTGGTGCAGATGAATATGCCATAAGCGACCAGCTAACTCTATACGCCGGATTAAGGCTTAACCTGTACAAATATCTCGGCCCGAACAATGTCTATTCATACTCCCCATCACTGCCAAAGGCTCCTGAACATATTACGGATACAACATCCTACGGAAGAATGGAGACAATTGAAAACCGGGGAGGACCTGACTATCGTATTTCTGCAAACTATATATTCTCACCAACAACATCGGTTAAGGCAAGCTTTAACAGGATGAGGCAGTACCTGTTCATGCTCTCCAATACCATAGCAATAGCCCCCACAGACAGGTGGAAGCTGGCTGATCCACATATCGAACCTCCCATCGCCGACCAGGTAAGCCTGGGATTCTATAAAAACATACCACGCAGGGCACTTGAGATATCTGTTGAGCTATATTATAAAAAGACACGTAACCAGGTTGAGTACCGCGACGGAGCTGATCTTATACTGAACCCACTGTTTGAAACGACCGTGGTACAGGGTGATCAGAAAGGATGGGGTGCAGAGATCCTCTTAAAGAGAAACGCGGGCCGGCTTACAGGATGGATGAGCTATACCTACTCCCGCTCACTGGTGATGGTAAACGGAGACAATCCCTGGGACAGGATAAACGATGGAAAGGTATTCCCTGCAAATCATGACAAACCCCATTCGTTCAATCTTGTGAGTACCCTGAGAATATCACGCCGGTTCAGCATATCAGGTAATATTGTATACAGTACGGGAAGGCCTATAACTTACCCCACAGGCATTTTTAATGTCAGTGGAGAAGCAGGGATTATTTATTCGGGAAGAAATCAATACAGAATCCCTGACTATTTCCGGGCCGATGTATCACTCAACATCGAAGGCAACCTGCTCAGGGAAAAATTCGCTCACGGGTCATGGATGATTTCAGTTTATAATGTAACGGGGCGAAGAAATGCATATTCGGTCTACTTCAAGAATGAAGGGGGGCATATACAGGGCTATAAACTATCTATCTACGGCACTCCGATATTTACGGTCAGTTATAATTTCAAACTTGGTAACTATGCGGTTAATTAAATACATAATTATCTTCTATCTTACCGGATCATTACTTAATGGATGCATTGATCCATATTACCCCGGGGATCTCGAATATGAACAAATGCTGTTTATTGAAGCAAGGATAACAGATGAACCGGGTGTTATACCTTACGTCTCATTTAAAAATACCTCCTCTTTCTCGGTTAATGATCCCTGGGATGAGCCTGCCGAACCTATTCTGAACACATCAGAGGCCACTGTCTATATTGAGAACACTCAGGGCCAGAAATGGTATTTTACAGAACAGAGTGCTTCATGGCTGGTGGGGCCCTGGTGGCCAATGCCTGTCCCAAACTCCTATTACTACCTTTCGGATCCTGATTTCACACTGGTGGAAGGTGAAAGTTACATGCTGTTTATTGAAACACAGGATGGACATATCTTTGAATCACAGTATGAAAAATACCTGTTATCACCACCTGTAGAGGAAATTACCTACAATTATGAAACATGGGAGACAGATGAAACAGGCGAAGCAACAGATGGCTACCGCTTTTATATATCAACCCTCTCAGAAGAAGAAGACCCTCTTTACCTGAGATGGACACTCGATGCAACGTATAGTTATATAGTACCATATGATGCATCTTATTACTGGACAGGAAGCGCACTGATCGATACCACAAACGCCGGACTGAGGCTTTGTTACATGGATGAGGAGATAAAAGGTATCTTTACAGGCACTTCGGAAGGAATGGCAATCAACAGGGTAGCTAATGCTCCATTGCATGGTGTATCACGTTACGGTGACCGCCTGCAGATGAAGTACAGTCTTCATGTCCAACAATTACGGATATCTTCTTCCGCCTATCGCTTCTGGAATGACCTTAAATCTCTTCTTTATGAAACAGGTGGACTTTATGAAACAGTGCCTTTCAGGTTGACGGGAAATATATCCTGCGTATCACATGATGATTTAAGTGTAGCCGGCCTGTTTGAAATAGCCGGTATATCTGAAACAAGAATATTTGTACCACACCCGGGTGATTTCAGGGTTGTAACCGACAGGTGTATACCGGATACTATAAAGACTTTTGAATGGGTCCAGCTGCCTCCCGGAGCATGGATAATGGGAGAGCCTGAGAGTGCACTGATTACAGCCGATGAAGCATGCTTTGATTGTACTGTTAAAGGTGGATATACGGTAGAACCTCCTTTCTGGGAAAAATAAATAGAGGGAAAAGATGAAGCACCTGAGCCATAAAAATATTATTTCTTACCTGCCTGTTTTTTTGCTACTTGCATTCCTGTTATTTCCCTCATTAAACACAGCAGCCCAGCAGAATCAGACTTCCAGGCCTATGCCCGCCGAAACTGTTTTATTAAGCACTGACCGCTCGATATACCTGTCCGGTGAAACGATATATCTCTCCGCCATCATTCTCGAATCTGATAATTTTAAGGTTTCAAGCCTGAGCAGGGTAATGCGCATCGAATTACTGGATTGTGAGGAAAAAACGGGTATACGTAATATCTTATATTCAGATAAGGGAACACTGGCCGGCACAATAAAAATCCCGGCTAACCTCCCTACAGGTTGGTACCGTTTAAGGGCATATACATCATGGATGAGAAACCGCGGACCATCTCTTTTTTCCTTCAGGGATTTAAGGATCATTAATCCTGCAGATGGCGGCAGACTCAGGGAATATGCACTGGATGATACTCTAATGGTATCTGTTATTGCAGCTAACGGACCTGCACTCACCGGAGCACGGAACCATTGCGCGGTAAGAAGTGTTAGCCGCAGGGGAAGACCTATGGCAGTAAAGGGATCTCTTGTTTCATCCCGTAATGACACGGTAACTCACTTTTCAACGGGGGATACAGGATGGGGCACTATAGATTGGATCCCTGAACAAGGTTACACTTACCGAATAGTAGTAGAGTCAGATCCCGGGATACCGGTTGAAACAGCAATCCCTGAACATACAGACAGTACTGTTTCTGTAACTATTTCAGATCCCATACTCAATGGTGATGATCCCGGTAAAGACAGGAATATCACCGTTACACTCACGGGCAATATTCCTGATACAGGTATAAAACTCCTGGTTCACCGCGTAAGCAGCTGGTACAATTTCAATGAGGCAATCCCCAGAAACAAGAGGCTGAGCTTTGTCGTTCCCACTGAAGGGATGCCGGAAGGTTTAACGGCTTTTTCCTTCCTGGACATTGATAATAGAATGCTGGCTTCAACGCTCTGGATTAAAGGTGATCCCCTGGCGGGATCGGGTTCTGTCACAACAAAGGCCGTAGATGGCGAAAACGATGCAGGCCTTATAACTGAATATAAAACAGGGTCAGCCGGAGTAAACGCTTATTACACACTTATAACAAGGCGACGTGAACCGGTTGAAATTCCTGAATTGTTTATAGCTGCCATGCCCGGATGGAACACTGCATGGGATATCCCGGCTGACAGCTATGAAAGGGAAGGATGGCTAATAGCTAACGCTTATGAAGGTTTTATTGCAGAATCATTCTTTAAGGAGGGCCGAAGAGATCCTTCTGTGCCCTTGATCAATTTTAATGATATAACAGCTACCAGGCAGTCAATGGTGGAATTCGTACCTGAAACCAGGGGAATCAAACTGAGCGGCATGTTAACCTTCGATGATGGCACACCGGCTGGTTTCCAGATACTCTCCCTTACCAGTCTGAACGAAAATCTTTTTAAAACAACACGCACATTCTCTGACGGCAGGTTTCATTTTACCTTCCCCGGCAGAGAAGGATCAAAGGATTTTCTTCTTTCATATATCAACAGGCCGGCTGAAAAGATGACCCTCGTCATAAGCTCTGAATTTGATCAGCGCCTTTCAGGACTACCCCCAGATA
Organism: uncultured Rikenellaceae bacterium; assembly: GCA_964607105.1. Classification (GTDB taxonomy): domain Bacteria; phylum Bacteroidota; class Bacteroidia; order Bacteroidales; family VadinHA17; genus UBA9300. The sequence goes on from CAZSJH010000070.1 coordinate 4,810, forward strand.
AAATATATCTTACAGAAGAAGAAAAAGAATATATAAACGAACTGATTATTGACAGCCGTCTTGAGAACATCTATCGCGACACAACTGCTGGAATGCCTGCCGTTGATGAACAAAAATATACAGACAAGGCTATGTTCTACGGAAATCCTGACCGGGTAATATATATTGATGACTATATCAAACTACCGGATATGAGAGAGGTAATATTTGAGGTTGTACCTTTTGTAACAGTAAGAAAAGAAGGAGAAGACTTTTCATTGAAAGTGATAGGGGAAAATCCTTTCCCGCGAATTTATGATCCCCTTTTCCTCATCGACGGAATTCCTCTTCTCCGTTTCAACCGTTTACTTGAGCTGCCGCCCGACCGGTTTAAAAAAATTGACGTAATCAACTCCCTTCATATCCATGGCAACCAGGTCTTTGCCGGTGTAGTTAATTTTATCTCGGTTAACGAAGACCTCGCAGGTCTTGATCTACCGGAAGGGTCTCGTTTACTTTCACTTGATCTGCCCGGGCCTTCTAATGCCGGTGATCTGGTAACAGGTACTTCCTATGTTACGGATATCCCCATACTGCAAAGAACCCTGTCATACACGACATTATCAAACACTTCAGAAGGATCACTGTTATACTCGGGTAAACCCGCAAATGGTAACTATATTTCTTTTTTTACCGGTATTAACGCAAATGGCAGGTGGGTAAGTTTATCTTCGGCATTTGAGATCAGGTGATCTTACTTCAGGTGAAAAAAGATCAGGTTCATTCACCTCCCAGAGAGTAGGCATCTCATCATTGAACTTCTGTACAATTGCCGTCATTACCGTCTCGCGCAGGAAGCGCGATCTGTTCTTCACCCTGTAACGCTGGCAGTAGATACTCAAAGCCTTCATCTCACGATTATTCAACATTATGGTGAGGCGATTGCTTCTTTTCAGTTTTTCATCTTTTATCTTAAGTCGTCTCAATACGGGCTCTTATGATAAATCTTCATAAAATTATGATTTTAACCTCATTATGTTTCCTCAGGCCTGATAACTTATTAACATAAAAAAAGCAGTCAGGTCGTAATAACTTGACTGCTTGTATATTATATATTTATAACTTATAGTATGCCTGTGGCATTGAGGTCATCAAAGGCTTCCTTCAGTCGCTCAACAAAGGTTTCTTCACCTTTTCTTAACCATACCCTGGGGTCATAGTATTTTTTATTTGGCTTATCCTCTCCATCAGGGTTACCAATCTGTCCCTGCAGGTACTCCTTCTTTTCATCGGCATATTTCCTTACCCCGTTCCAGTATGCCCATTGCATATCTGTATCGATATTCATTTTTACAGCTCCGTATTCAATCGCCTCCTTAATAAGATGTTTCTCTGATCCGGAACCACCGTGAAAAACAAAGTTCACCGGTTTATCTCCGGTTCCAAACTCTTTCTTTATATAATCCTGGCTGTTTTTCAGTATTATCGGTTTCAGTTCAACGTTCCCCGGTTTGTAAACACCATGGACATTACCGAATGCTGCTGCTATAGTAAAGTTTTTACTTATAGCCGAGAGTTCCTTATATGCATAGGCCACTTCTTCAGGCTGGGTATAAAGCCTTGAACTGTCTACACCCGAATGATCAATGCCGTCTTCCTCACCACCGGTAACCCCGAGTTCAATCTCGAGTGTCATTCCTATCCTGTCCATTCTTTCAAGATACTCCTTGCAGGTAGCTATATTCTCTTCAATTGGTTCTTCCGACAGGTCGAGCATATGAGAACTGAACAGAGGTTTTTCATTCATCTCGTAAAATTCTTCACCTGCATCAAGAAGGGCATCTATCCATGGCAACAGTTTCCTGGCAGCATGATCGGTATGTAGTATAACCGGAACGCCATAATATTCAGCAACATTATGAACGTGCAAGGCTCCTGATATTGCCCCGGCAATTGCTCCCATCTGATCTTCCGAGCTGAGTCCTTTTCCTGCAAAGAAGTGGGCTCCTCCGTTTGAGAATTGTATTATCACCGGTGAGTTCACATCACGGGCAGTTTCAAGAACGGCATTCACCGAGTTGGTGCCCACGACATTAACAGCCGGCAGGGCAAAATTATTGTCATTGGCATAATCCAGTAATTTCTTCACATCATCACCAAAAATTACGCCTGGTTCTAATCTAATCTTCTTTGTGCTCATATTTTGATTTTTTCGTATGCACTACAAATATACGTAATTGATGATTCAATATTTAATATAGGCGGATGCAATTTTCAGTTTTTGCAAATGAAAGGGGAAAAAGTTCCGCTGATAAAGTATTATAATTATCTTTGTGGGCTGAATCGCAAACCATTTATAATATTGGCATGAGAAAAATAGTATTATTACTTCTTATCTTTTATGGTGGCGTTTTAACTCTGGCAGGACAGGAAGGATACTGGTCGCTTGAAGAATGTATTAATCACGCTATTGATAATAATATTATGATCAAGCAGCAGGAGCTGCAGACACAGCTTCAGCAAAACACGCTTGAACAGTCAAAGTTTGACCTTCTGCCCTCCCTTAACGGCACCGCAACAAACAACTGGTCATTTGGAAGGGCGCTGGATGAAACAACCTACCAGTTTACCGAAGAGGAGAATGTCAGGTCAAACCAGTTTTATGCCAGTGCGGGTGTAACCCTTTTCAGTGGCTTACAGAATTATAACACCATAATAAAGAACAGGTATAATGTTGATGCCAGTTTCCAGGACCTTCAGAATATCAAGGATGATATCTCACTGAACGTGGCCCTTGCATACCTGCAGATACTTCTGAATAAGGAGCTGGTAGCGGTAACTGAAAATCAGCTTCAGACCACCAGGGAACAGATAACAAAAACACAAAAGATGGTTGAAGCAGGAAGTCTCCCACGGGGTAACCTGCTTGAGATACAGGCTCAGTCAGCACGTGAGGAGCTGCAGCTCATCAATATGGAAAACCAGCTCGACCTGTCTTATCTTAATATTGTCCAGCTGCTTGAACTGGATTCGGTTGCCGGATTTGGTATAATAGTACCTGATATTGTAATCAGTGAAACGGGAATGATTACTGATAACGTAACAGATATATATAATACCGCAAAGGAAACCAGGCCTGAGGTAATAAGCGCTGAATTAAGGCTTAAAAGTGCAGAATATGACCTTAAGATAGCAAAGGGAGGAAGGAGCCCCAGGCTGAACCTCAACACAAGCTTTAGCACCGGCTATTCTTCAATCAGACAAAAGATTCTTGGTATCGACCCGGTTGAAGGTGTATTGTACGGGGAATATCCATTCAGCGACCAGATAAATGACAATATCAACTACGGGGTAGGCCTGACACTCAGTATACCCATATTCAACGGATGGCAGGTTAATACAGGTATAAGCAATTCAAGGATTAATATCCAGAATAACCTCTACAGCCTGGAAAATACGAAAAAACAGCTGTATAAGAATATACAACAGGCATACGCTGATGCACAGGCAAGCCTGAAATCCTATACTGCAAGCCAGAAAGCGGTGGAGTCAATGCAGGAATCGTTCAGGTATACAGAACAAAGATTTAATGTGGGTATGGTTACCCCTGTTGAATATAATACGGCAAAAGCCCTGTTGCTGAATGCCGAGTCAGAACTTGCACAATCAAAGTACGAATATATTTTCAAAATAAAGGTACTTGACTTTTACAAAGGTTTACCCCTTCAACTCAATTAAACTCTTTAAGCTTAAAATATTTATTAAGAAAAACCTAACGCAGCATAACATGAAATCGAAAAATCTTCTGAAGATCCTGGCCATAGTGGTGGTAGTACTTGTGGTTTTTGCCATAATAGGCAAGAAGCAGGGATGGTTCGGAAAGGAACTTATGATAAAAGTAGCCGTTGAAAAAGCAGAAAGAAGGACTGTTGTAGAGATGATAACTGCCAACGGGAAGATACAACCTGTGAAGGAAGTAAAGATAAGCCCCGATGTGTCGGGTGAAATAGTCCTCCTCAATGTTGAGGAAGGTGATTATGTGAACGTAGGAGACCTATTGTTCAAGATTAAACCTGACACTTATATATCCATGAGAAACAGGACCTTGGCAGCTCTCGAATCGGCAAAGGCAAGGCTATCCCAGGCAGAAGCCCAGTTTATACAGGCCGAATTAGCCTTCCAAAGGAGTAATCAACTGCACAGTGAGGAAACAATATCCCAATCCGAATATGAACAGGCAGAAGCATCCTACAAGGTAGCCCAGGCCGAGGTGGAAGCAGCTAAGTACTCGGTTAAGAGTGCAGAAGCCTCCCTGAGCGAAACCAATGAAGCCCTCCTCAAGACAACTGTCTATGCCCCCATGTCAGGCACCATATCCCTCCTGCTTGTGGAACAGGGTGAAAGAGTGGTAGGCACCGAGATGATGAGTGGTACGGAAGTGTTAAGGATAGCTGACCTGTCGAAAATGGAAGCACAGGTGGAAGTAAACGAAAATGACATTATCAGCGTTAAACTCAATGATACAACCCTGATTGAAGTGGATGCATACCTCGATCAAAAATTTAAAGGAGTAGTAACAGAAATTGCTAACTCGGCCACAACTACTGGAGTATCAGCCGACCAGGTTACAACTTTTGATGTTAAAATATTTATACTGCCCGAAAGTTATAACCACCTCATGGAATCAACAGGAAAGAATCCTTTCAGACCGGGTATGTCAACTACAGTGGATATTCAAACAGCCACAAAACATGATATCATTACCGTTCCAATACAGGCCGTAACAACGAGAACAGATTCTACAAACGTATCGGTTTCGCTGGCCGATGAGGAGGAAAAGACAATTGTATTTGCGTCAGACGGGACCTATGCCCTTGCCAGAGAAGTGAAGACCGGCATTCAGGACAATAATTATATTGAATTAATATCAGGTATAGAAGAAAATACTGAAGTTATTACCGCTCCTTACAGTGCAATAAGTAATAAGCTGTCGGATAGTACACTGATAGAGGTCCTCCCCAGGGAAAAGCTGTTTGAGATCGAAAAATAACCCTTGCTATGATACTCTGTATCGAAACAGCCACAACTGTCTGTTCAGTTGCATTATGCCATGATGGTAAATTACTGGATAAAGAGGAAAGCACCGATGATAAATCACATGCTTCCCATCTTACTGTTTTCATTGAAGACATTCTCAAACGATCAGGTACAGAAGCTGAAAGGCTTGATGCCGTAGCCGTAAGTAAAGGCCCCGGATCATACACCGGCCTGAGGATAGGCGTATCGGTTGCAAAGGGTATCGCATATGCCGCAGATATACCACTGATCGCGGTGCCCACCACCGAGCTTATGTATAATGGGGCAAGGAAGTCCGGTGATTATGATTATTACTGCCCGATGATAGATGCCCGCCGGATGGAGGTATATACTGCAGTATATGATAAGAATGGAAATGAAGTAAAAACCATAAGTGCTGAAGTTATAACAGGAGACTCTTTTGTTGAAATATTAAACAGGGGTAAAATGCTTTTCTTTGGCAATGGTGCAGCAAAATGCAGGGATATAATTACTCACCCATCAGCCTCATTTGATGATTCATTCATCATATCTTCAAAATATATGTGTGCCCTTGCACAGAAAGCATTTGATAGTAAAAAATTCGAGGATGTTGCTTATTTCGAACCGTTTTACCTGAAAGACTTTATAGCAACAATCCCAAAAAAGAATATACTGGGAAATATTAAATAATATTCTTCCTGCTGGCTGTCTTAATTTTATGACTTAATTTCTTATTGATATATTTGTACAGGATTTGTATTAATACCAGGTAATGACAAGGTGAAAAAATCATACATATATTGATAACAGTAATTTAAGATATGGGAAGTACATCTGATTTCAGAAATGGAATGGTCATTGAATACAACAATGACCTCTACACAATAGTGCAGTTTCAACATGTTAAGCCTGGTAAGGGAGCAGCATTTGTAAGAACAAAACTAAAAAGTATTACCAGCGGTAAAGTTATAGAAAACACATTCCCTGCCGGCTCAAAGGTTAATGAAGCAAGGGTTGAAAGAAGACCTTACCAGTATCTTTACAAGGATGAAATTGGTTATGTCTTAATGCATACCCAGACCTTTGAACAGGTAACTGTAAACGAATCAATGATAGAAAATTCTGATCTCCTCAAGGAAGGCCAGGAAGTGGAGGTGGTTGTTCATGCTGATACTGAAAATATCCTTTCGGTAGAATTACCACAGTTTGTTGTAATGGAGATAACATATACCGAACCGGGGGTTAAGGGAGATACCGCCACGAACACACTCAAACCTGCAACAATAGAAACGGGCAGCACGGTTATGGTCCCACTTTTTATAGGTACAGGCGAGAAGATCAAGGTTGACACCAGAGACAGGTCATACGTTGAAAGAGTAAAAGAATAGTAATTATCATGGCCCGTAAAACATCCAGGAACAGACTGCAGATGTCCAGGTACAAGCTGGACTCCCTCCTGGGTATTACACAATCAATAAATGCAAACCTTCCCGCTGAGGAATTGCTCAAAAAATATGAATCAATACTCAGGGACGAGCTGAGTATTGGTAAGATATTTATTCTCTTTAAGGAAGATAACAGGTGGGCAATCCTTCTTAATGCAGGATACCCTGAAGAGATGGGAAAAAACATCAACCCTGAGTCACAGCTGGCAGAAATAAAAGAAACCAAGAAGGTCTCGTTTTCAGATGATTTAGGTATTCCCAACGTTGACATAATATTTCCTGTGTTTAATAATAACAAGCCACTGTCGTATATATTTATCGGTGATATCGAAGAAGAGGGAGAAGGTATGAGCCCCATACTCAAACACCTTCATTTTATTCAAACCATTACCAATATCATTATTGTTGCCATTGAGAATATTAAGCTTTTCCATAAGAGCCTGCGGCAGGAAGCAATAAGAAAAGAGCTCGAACTGGCAGCCCGGATGCAGACATTGCTCATTCCAGATAATGATTCCCTTCCCCGTAATGATAAGATACTTGTTTCAGGATATTATCACCCTCACTTTCAAGTAGGAGGTGACTATTATGATTGCATAAGGTTAAGCGACAATGTTACGGGTCTATGTATAGCCGATGTATCGGGCAAGGGGATTTCTGCAGCCTTCCTGATGTCAAATTTCCAGGCTACTTTAAGAGCTCTGTTCACATCAGATATTAACCTTGAAAAGCTTATACGTAAACTAAATGATGTTGTCATAACCAATGCTTCTGGTGAAAAATTCATAACATTCTTTGTCGCCCGTTATAATCATGAAAAAAAAGAAATGGAGTATGTCAATGCCGCGCATAATGCTCCTGTTCTCTATGATACATCAGATGGGTCAATACAATACCTTAAGGCAAAAACAGTAGGAATAGGCATGCTGGATAAAATACCTTCTGTTGTAACATCCATCATAAGCATTAAGCATCCTTCAAAAATTATATGCTATACTGATGGACTTTCAGAAATAAAAGACGAGACGGGTAAGGATATAGGAACAAAACCCATTGAAAAACATATTGCCAACACTGATACGGTCGATAAAAATATCAAAGCGCTAATTGAAGATCTGGGCATACCCGATAATAACCCTAACCTTTTTGACGACGTATCAATTATAGCTGCTAATTTTTATTAGGAGGTGTATTTTCAGGCTAAGGCTAAGATATCACCCTTATAACAAAATAATTCTTCTTCCCCTTCTGGATTAATATATACCTTCGATTTAGCAGGATTGACTCATCAATCACTATATCTGCATCACCGATCTTTTCCTTATTTACAGAGAGGCCACCTCCCTGTATCAGCCGCCTGATCTCACCTTTCGAGTTAAATATTTCAGTATGTACGGTGCAGAGGTCAACAAGACTGATCCTCTTCTTCATAAGCTCCCTCTGTATATCGAATGTAGGCACTCCGTCAAATACTTTAAGGAAAGTATTTTCATCCATCCTGTGTAGTGATTCTGTTGTACCTTTACCAAACAATATTTCGGAAGCTTCTATCGAAGCCTCCAGATCTTGCTTTGAATGGACAATAACTGTCATTTCAGAGGCCAGCTTTTTCTGCAACATTCTTTCATGCGGAGATTTGTTATGCCCGGCTATAATGGCATCTATCTCTTCCCTGTCCAGTGCGGTGAATATTTTTATATACCTGGCTGCATCTTCATCTGATACATTCAGCCAGAACTGATAGAACTCATAAGGTGAAGTCTTTGCCGGATCGAGCCATACGTTTCCCGATTCCGTTTTCCCAAACTTGGTACCATCAGCTTTTGTTATCAGCGGACAGGTCAGGGCAAATGCTTCCCCCCCTTCTTTTCTCCTGATAAGTTCGGTGCCGGTGACTATATTCCCCCACTGGTCGGA
>CAZSJH010000071.1:0-12852 GCA_964607105.1 uncultured Rikenellaceae bacterium
TTTTTATAGCCGTATGTATTCCTGATAATATTCTTCACCTTCTTAACCAAATCGAATGACGTCCAGTAGAGGGGTTTGTCAAACAGAAGCAACTGTCCTTCCAGGAAATCCGTACTCTCATATATCAACATATTAACCAAATATTATTACCAGCAGTCCCAGCAGCACACAATATATCCCGAACCAGTATAATTTCCCTTTTTTTACCAGGTTAATCATCCATCTGCATGCCAGGTAACCAGTTATAAAAGCAGCGATAAAGCCGGCTATTATTGGTATGGGTCCTACTGAGCTACCTGCAGAAAAATCACCTTCAAACAATTTGAGCAGGTTTGCACCAATAACCGGTATTAAAACCATCAGGAAAGAGAATCTGGCAAGTTCCTCCTTCTTATTACCCAGCACCAGCCCTGTTGAAATTGTAGCACCCGACCGCGATATGCCGGGAAGCACTGCAAAAGCCTGTGCCAGACCAATAAAAAAAGCATGAAAATAACTTATTTCCCTTTTTTTGTCTTTCATAAAGCTCGATCCTATGAGCAGGACTGCCGTTACCAGGAGCATGAAACCGACAAATACAATATTACCCTCAAAAAGTGATTCTATCTCCTCTTCAAAAAACAGACCTGTCACAGCTACCGGTATCAATGAAACAAGTATCTTCAAAACATATCTTGTTTCATTGTTCAGCCTGAACTTAAATGTTCCCTTAAGGAGCTTGGTCACTTCATGCCAGAAAACCACCAGTGTGCTTAAAACAGTAGCACCGTGCACTGCAACTGAATAGCTAAAGCTCGATTCAGCATTTATCCCGAAAAGATACTTCGCTATTTCCAGGTGACCACTTGAGCTAACAGGTAAAAATTCTGTTAGCCCCTGGATGATACCAAGGACTATAGCTTCCAATAAATTCATACTTATGACCGCTTAATGATATTACTCTTCAGCCCTCGGCTTTTTCATTATAGCCCATATCTCAAAAACAAATCCTGCCAGTACCACAAGAGGGGCAAGGGTAATACGTCTGAAGCTGAAAATAGCATCAGAAAATTTATTCGGGTCTTCACTTTTACCTCCAAGCATAAGAAGGAATCCAATGACTATAATCCCGAAACCTATGGCCATCAACCTGTAATTTTCCCTTCCAAGGGCAAAACCGTTATCTTCCTTATTTGTTTTTTTAACTACCATATCAGTAATAAAGTTTATCTTCCGAAATCCCCAGGTACTTTGTAACTGAGAAAAATGTTGATACCAGGTTAATCAATACACCAATTACAATTATCCCTCCAAACAAATACACTATTAACCCGATATCCTGAAGGGTAAATAATAAATAAAATTCCTTTTCAACAAAAAACAATATTGCCATAAGTAATACTATTGAGAAAAGAGCAGCTATTATGCCATGCATAATACTTCTCAACAGGAAAGGTTTACGTATGAAAGACCTTGTAGCACCTACAAGTTGCATCGTACGTATAATAAAGCGCTTTGAATAAACTGATAACCTTATTGTATTATTTATGATCGTTAGAGATATAAATAATAATAAGCCGCTGAATATTAGAAGAAAAGCACTAATCTTCCTGACATTTTCATTTATTAGATGAAGAAATGATTCCTGGAAATAGACTTCGTTAACCACATCATATTCCATCAGATATCTTTCTATATTCAGTACACTGTCAGGGTGGGTATAGTCGGCAAGCAAGTATACGTCTATTGATGGCAGGAGTGGATTATAACCCATGAAGGTAAGGAAATCTTCTCCCAGGTCTTCTCTCAGGTTCTCAGCCGCCTGTTCTTTTGAAATATATTCAGTGCTCTTAACAAAGTGCTTTGCATCCAGGTCTTTCTGTAGCATCCTGATATCAGCCTCCTTGGCATCCTCATCAAGCATCACTGAGAAACTGAGGCTTTCACGAAAATAGTCTGAGAGTTCCCGGGCATTAATAAGAACAAAACCCAGCAAGCCTAAAAGGAATAAAACAAGAGATATACTTACTATCTGCGTAAGATATGAACTTCTCAGTCTTCCTTTGGATATATCTTCCTGATATTTAACCACCGTTCATGATTTGCCTGCAAAGATACAATTAATCCAGAATAGTTATCCAGTTAAAAGTATCAGGTATATCTCCTTTTTGTATACCTGTAAGCATTTCATATAATTTCATCTGTACTTTGCCTGGTTTACCATCTTTGCAATATTCAACCACTTTGTTCGTATCCGGATCGAATATTTTACCTATTGGGCTTATAACGGCTGCTGTTCCGCATGCTCCTGCTTCATCAAAATCAGGCAGCTCGCTGAAAGGTACCTGGCGCCTCTCCACTTTCATTCCAATACTTTCAGCCAGTTCAACCAGGCTTTTGTTTGTTATTGAAGCTAATATTGAATCAGACTTGGGTGTAACATAGGTATTCCCCTTGATTGCAAAGAAGTTTGCCGGTCCGCATTCATCGATATATTTTTTCTCCTTTGCATCCAGGAAGATTACATTGGCATAGTTAGCGTCTCTTGCTCTCACTATTGCCCTTAGGCTTGCCGCATAGTTACCTCCAACCTTAAACACACCAGTACCCAATGGCGCTGCCCTGTCAACATCCCTGCATACCATCATATTAACCGGTTTAAATCCTTCTTTGAAATAAGGGCCTACGGGAGTTACAAAAACCATAAATGTATATTCAGTAGATGGTTTAACACCTACCTCCGGTCCACTGCCAAAGAGCAGGGGCCGTATGTACAGTGCTGCACCTGAGCCATAGGGCGGCACATATTTCTCATTCAGCTTAACTGCCTTAAATACCATATCCCTGAAAAGCTCTTCCGGCACCTCAGCCATTATTATTCCCCTGGCCGAATTCATAAGCCTTTTTGCATTTTCCTTCCAGCGGAATAGCCTTATCTTACCATCTTTCCCCCTGTACGCTTTCATTCCCTCAAAAGCTTCCTGCCCGTAATGCAGGGATGTTGCTGCAATATGTATATTAAGGTATTCGGAATCAGTAACCTCAGGCTCACTCCATTTACTGTTTTTATAATAAGCCCGTACATTATAGTCTGTCTTAATATATCCAAATGACAGTTCATTCCAGTTAATATTTTCCATAGATCAAAGTAATTTGATTGTTAAAACCCAAATGTACTTTTTTATAACCGTAGTACAAAAGTGTTATTCAATATGTTTATTATGCTTTTTCAGATTATCCACCTGTTGCTCACCATCATATGATCTCAGGAGTATTGCCGTGTCTGTATAAAATTTATGCCTTTTAATCCTATCCCGTTCAGCTGTATACCACCTCTCTTTATCCTTCAGATTTCTCCTTTTGCTCTCCTCTTGATAAAGTTGTTCAATTACTTCGGGATAATCAACATGCCCGCAGTAGTCAAATATTGCGTCCAGTAATATCTGCACTTCCTTACTGTCAGTCTCCATTAAGTAGACACCTCTTATTATTGATTCAGCCTGTTTAGTATAAAGGGTGTCGAAACCATATTCCGGTGCCAGTTCCCTGAGTTTATTTATTGAATGTTCAACAGGCTCATTGTAATCGTTTAGCAAGCCTGATTTAACAAACAGGGCAGCCAACCTCAGGGCCAGTATTTTTTCCTCATCAATCTTTTCAGCCCTGGCAATCAGCTCTGTCTGGGTGCATATATTTTTCACAAATCTGGTATTATGAAAAACAAAATCTTCAGGTACATTTTCTCCGTACCACTCGAAGTAATAATCTTCTAGATCCTGTATCCTGATTGAAAGAAGCCTGTTAATAAAAATATTGTTTGGTTCGATCTCCCCTTTACTCCTTAATTCAGGTCTTATCCCCTTCACGAAATACATATCAAGGTCACCTTTGTATTTCACCGGCATCTTGCCCCTGTACTCGCAAATAAAAAAGTCCTTGATATAATCGTATGTTACCCCTGAAATATTAATTTTCCCAGGTATCCCCGAAGATTCCATCCTGCTTGCTGTATTCACTGTATCTCCCCAGATATCATATGACAACTTTTTCTGTCCAACCACTCCTGCAATCACTGTTCCTGTATGTATACCTATCCTTATGTCCCACAATTTAATACCTCTTTCAGTCTGATCTTTCTTAAGCCTGTTCATGTATTCCTGCATCTCAAGGGCAGCAAGAATCACTTCAACGGGGTTTGTCCTGTTAGCATGTGGTATGCCGCCTGCACACATATAAGCATCACCTATGGTTTTGATCTTTTCAATATTATATTTCCCAACAACTGAATCAAAATGAAAAAAGAAATTATCAAGTTCATCGATTAGTATTTCCGGATTCACTTCTTCAGCAATCTGAGTAAATCCTTGTATATCTGAGAATAATACTGTTACAAAATTATATTTCTGCTTGGTGGCCTTCCCTTTTGACATAATCTCATCAGCAGTACCTTTAGGCAACAGGTTGGCAAGCAGACTGTCTGTCTTTTCTTTTTCACCCATCAATTCTTCAGTCCTTTCCTGTATAATTGACTCCAGGTGCGCCTGCTTGGATTTTTGCCTTGAGATCAAATTCCTTAAGAAGAAAAATAATATTAAGAAAAATAAGGCAAGATATATTACGATAGCAAGAGGAGTAAAGTAAAGCGGAGGTTTAATCCTGAAACTGGTTATAGGATACTTTTCACCCGTTATTCCTGAGATCCTTGTCCTAATATACAAGTCATAAGTGCCGGGACTGAGATTGGTATATTCCTTTACTGGCCTATCATACCATGAGCTCCATTTATCATCATATCCATCAAGATAAAATGAATACATAGTCCCGGGTGATTTTTCCATACATTCTAAAAGAATGTCATTGTTTCGATTCTCAAGCACATACATCTGCTTAATTTCATTATCCCGGCGGATATCATATAATACGGAGTCGTAGTTTATAAATATCCTTTCAACATTTAATGAGTTATCCTGACCATATAAACCCTGTGAACGGATTATACCTCCAAGGATTATCAGTATTATCATTAAGAATCTGTACAATACAGTAAAATTTGGTTTATGGATCAAAACCCGATGTATAGTATTACCAAATGTAATATATATAAATTTACTCCGAAAGCTTTTAGCATTTTTAATTATTTTTGAAGCTGTCAATTTAATTTTATGGAGATAATAGTAGCTTCAAATAACAAGCATAAAATTAGTGAGATCAATGATGTATTAAAAGGATCTATCAGGTTAATTCCAATGGCTGAAGCAGGTATTAATGAAGATATCCCTGAGAATGAAACAAGCCTGGAGGGAAATGCCTTGGAGAAAGCAAGATATGTGCACAAACGCATCGGCGCTAATGTATTCGCCGACGATACTGGATTAGAAACAGAAGCTCTGAATGGGGCCCCCGGAGTTCATTCTGCCAGGTATGCCGGTGACAGTAAAGATCCCGGCAAAAATATCGAAAGATTGCTTATCGAATTACAGGGGCACAATAACAAAAAGGCCCGGTTTAGAACAGTTATAGCCCTCATATATGACAATGAAGAATACCTTTTTGAAGGTATAATTAACGGGAAGATAATTAATGAAAAGAGAGGGAATCAAGGTTTCGGGTATGATCCTGTTTTCATTCCCGATAGGGAAAAACTTACTTTCGCCGAAATGCCCGCCGAAAAGAAAAACATGATTTCTCACAGGGCAATTGCGATACGTAAACTCTGTCAATTCTTACAAAACAGATTATAAACAATATCTTAACCCGCAGATAGTTTTACTAATATGTTAAGATACCTGATGATTCCAATGCTAGTGCTGCAAATCCATCACGGTTATGCACAGGGCCCGGTAGGTTCATGGTCTGACCACCTGCCCTATCATCAGGTTCGTTTTGTCACAGGAGGGATGGATGAGATATACGGATCCACCGAATATGCAATAAGCATCTTTAACAGGACCTACAATGAGCTTAGAAAACTCTCAAAAGTCAACGGTTTGTCTGATTGCGGAATCAGCTCAATTGAGTATTCAAGTGATAAGGAAGCACTGGTAATTGCTTATTTATCAGGTAATGTTGACATCTATGAAAACGGTAACATAAAAAATATCCCCGACATAATGAATTATTTCACCCCTGGGGATATAAAGATCAACAGGATAAGGACTTACGATGATTATGCTTACCTGGCATGCAACAGGGGAATAATTATATTAAATATTGAAAAGTACGAGATAAAAGATACCTGGAGACCTTCCGTTCATGGTAACCAGAATGAAGTTTTTGACGTCAGTATGCATGGTGACACTGTTTTTGCTGCCACAGGCAATGGCTTGTTCAAGGCATCAGCAGATAATCAGGGACTTGCATACTATGGCAACTGGGACATTTTAAAAGGATCATCAGGGAATATCTATAATTGCCTTGAATCGGTAAACGGGAAGCTATTTATTAATAAACGAAATAATACCACTGGTGAAGACTCTGTCTTTTATATTAATGACGGCCTTATTAATTACCTCCCCGGACTGCCAGCATCCATGAACCACTCCTTTGAATCCGGACCAGACAGGCTTGTAATAAGTTCCGGTTCCGTAATAAGCATTATTGATTCCAACGGTAATATAATAAAGACTATTGATGAATACGGTAATGAGCCCATTGAAGCAATGAATGCCATATTTACCGGAAATGACATATTTGTGGCAGATGGCAAACAGGGTCTTGTCAGACTATCTGCAGGGGGTGATTATGTAAACTTTGTTACACAGGGCCCCCCGGCGAATAACTGTTATCACATAGCTGCCGCCGGTGGAGAGATATGGGTGGCCGGAGGTATGGTAAACGAAGAATGGGATAATACATGGTCCCCCTTCATGCTCTTTAATTTTGCAGAACGAAAGTGGTGGTCAGAGGTGAGGGACGATTCATGGGATGTTATGAGGGTGGCTCCAGTTCCCGGCGAACCAGATCATATCTTTGTTTCATCATGGGGCTCGGGGGTATTTGAATATGAAAATAAAGAATTGGTAAATCACTGGGAAGAAAGTGCACTGGAAAGTATAATCCCGGGGCAGCCCTACACAAGGATATACGGTCTGGCAGTAGACAACAATAATAATCTCTGGATTACACAATCCGGTGTGCAGAAAAATATCAAGGTGCTGGTTAATAATAGCTGGATTTCTTTACCCTATAATATCGATGCTCCCATAATAGGTGATATTTTAATCACAGGGGCTAACCATAAGTGGATTGTCCTGCCGGGAGGCAACGGGCTGTTTGTCCTGGACGACAATAATACACCCTCCTATTTCGACGACGACAGGTATAAAATGATGGAAGTTAAGGACCAGGATGGAAAAGGTTTTTCAATTACAGGGCCCATTGTCCCCGACCTTGAAGGCAATATATGGATAGGAACCGACCAGGGACCTGTTATCTTTTACTACCCCGACCGGGTTTTTGAGCAGGATATATATGCCAGCAGGATTAAGGTGTCCCGGAATGACGGCAGCGGACTGGCTGATTACCTCCTGGGTACAGAAACAATATTAAGTATCGCAATCGATGGTGGCAACAGGAAATGGTTGGGTACAAAAAATTCGGGTGCTTTTCTGATCTCTGAAAACAATAGCCAGCTTGTTAAGAATTTTAATGCTTCAAACAGCCCCCTGCTGTCGGACGGGGTGATATCAATAGCCACCGATGGAGAGACAGGCGAGGTATGGTTTGGTACGTCAAAGGGAATTGTTACTTACAGGGAAACCGGCACTACCGGTTCCGATAAAATGGATGAAGTATATGCCTTCCCCAACCCTGTGCGATCAGATTTCACGGGTGATATAACAATTACCGGGCTTGCAAGAAACTCGAATGTGAAAATAACAGACGTATCAGGTAATCTTGTTTATGAAACAAAATCAATCGGGGGTGATGCAAGCTGGGATATGAAGACCTATAACGGTAAAAAAGTTTCAACAGGAGTATACCTTGTTTTTTCTACTAATCAGGATGGTACGCTAAGTGCCGTCACAAAGATACTCATTATCAGGTGATAAGACTTTCTATTCGTTCAATCTGCTTTTGCTTGTTCACTTCCCTCAGGCTGCGTGCAGTATTGGTAAAATACTGATGATTCGATATGAACTTTACCTGCAGCTTATTCCAATCGTTAAGGCTGCCTATTTTGTTCTGTGCCTTTAACTCGTCATACAGGGTATTCGATACAGGAATAAAATCACTGCGCCCGAGGTAATCCAGGTCGGCATCACAAATAATTTCCTCAAGCAGATTACCGGGTTCCGGCGGCAGGCGCGTAGCCATAATTATATCACATATGATATCTATTTGTCGTTTACTGTAATTAAATTCAGGTAACATATCCCTTGCCATCTGCGCACCATGAAATTCGTGCTTATCATAGTCAATAGTATGCCCTGCATCATGAAAAAGAGCAGCTGTTTTTAGCATCAGTATTTCTTCATCGCTGCACCCTTCAGCCCATCCTATAAGTTCAACCTCAGTGACCACATCAACTGTATGTTTTACATTATGATAATGAAGGTAAGCAGGCAGATCTTTCTCGAGCTTGTCAAGTATTATTTCCTGTATATCAGTGAATTGTATAAGTCCAAACTTTATGATGAATGCTTCGTTGGGATTAATCCCCTTGCCTTTAACCGAGAATCGAGGCCTCAATCCCATTACCTGGTAAACATCCAGGTCACCTTTATACTTAACCGGCAATTTACCATAATATTCACACTGGAAGAATTCCTTTACCAGCTCATAGGTCATGACCGATATCAGAATTTTTCCCTGTTCTGATACTCCTTCCACCCTGCTTGCCGTGTTAACGGTATCTCCCTTCAGATCGTATGACACCTTCTTCTTTCCCATTATATTGGCAGTAACAGGCCCGGTATGTATTCCTATTTTAACACCCCACACCTGGCCATTCTCTTTTTTCCTGTTGTTCCCTTGTTCTTTCAGGTAGTTCTGCATTTCCAGCGCAGCCATAACTACGTCAATGGGATTGGTAATATTTTTTACCGGCACCCCTCCTGCGCACATATATGTATCACCAATGGTTTTTATCTTTCTTAACTTATATTTATCTGCAATTTGATCAAAGTTGTACAGTATCCCGTCAAGTTCATCCATCAGTTCAGCAGAATCTGAGTCTGTCATAACCCTTGAGAATCCATACATATCGGCAAACAGGATCGTTGCCATCTTGAACTTCAAAGACCTCTGGCCGGCCAATGAAGCACTTGCTTTTTTCAGGTCTCCGGGAGAAAACTTATCAAGTAATACTTTCTGCTTTTCACTTTGTTCAAGCAGCTGTTCATTCTCTTTCAGCAGCTTCTTGATCCTCTCCTCAAGGGCCTGGTTTTGTTTTGCAAGACCTGCTATCCTCTTGATTAATTGTTCCTGCGATTCCGTGTTCATAATTGCTGAAATGAGTTTTAAATATACAAAAATTAAATTTCTAGCATTTATACGCAGGAAAGGCATATTTTGTATTTTTGAACAAAGTCACCTTTATAATATGCTCGAAAAAACAGAAGGTATAGTATTACACACAATTAAACATTCAGATACAGGTATTATATCCCATATCTTCACAAAAAAATATGGCAGGTTAAGCTTTATTGTAAAAGGTTTGAGCAGCAAAAAAGGAGTAACACGAAGGGTATATTTCCAGGCCCTGCAACCATTAAATATTGAGTTTTACTACCGGGAAAAAAGAGATCTGCACATAATAAAGGAAGCCACTCCTTTGTTCAATTATACAAACCTGCATTCTGACATTCGAAGGAACAGCATGATAATGTTCCTGGGCGAAGTCCTGTATAAAGCTCTCCGGCCTGCCGGACCTGACGAACATTTATATGATTATCTTATTGACTCCCTTGATTATCTTGACAAGGATATAAGCCTTGCGCCTAACTTTCATATAGGATTTATAATCGGGCTTACAAAATACCTGGGCATATCACCATCAAATAATTATTCTGGCCACCTGCAATATTTTGATATGCAAAACGGTATTTACACTTCTGACCCACCCCTGCATGGATTTTATATGGGTAAAGAATATTCCTCGCTGCTTAATATTTTTCTCAGATCAAGTATTTCTGAATGCAACGGGATATTACTTTCAGGAAACACAAGGAGAGAGTTTCTCAATGACATGCTTAGCTTTTATTCTTTGCATTTACCCGGATTTAAGAATATCAATTCCCTCAAGATTTATTCAGAGATTTTCAGTCGTAGCAATAAGTAATCAAAGCTCTTAATTTTTATTTTCATTATATTAGCATTTCCCTAATAATAAATTATGGCACTAATACCATCTATTATTAACTGGCTGAATACCAAGAGAATGATCTCTTTTGACCTTTTTAAAACCTATCCTTACGAGGTACAGTTAGAGACATTTGTTAACCTGATCAATACTGCAGCAGACACAAAATGGGGGAATAAATACAATTACAAAAATATCGAATCTTTAAAGCAATATCAGGAAACGGTACCCGTTGGCACCTACACTGAACTGGAGCCTTTCATAGAAAGACTAAGGCAGGGGGAAAAAGACCTACTGTGGCCCGGAGAGATTAAGTGGTTTGCCAAATCTTCCGGTACCACCAGCTCAAAAAGCAAGTTTATCCCGGTAACCAGGGAAGCTCTCGAAGAATGCCACTTCAGGGGAGGCAAGGATGTACTTGCCATATATTCAAAGATGAAACCTGAAACTAAAGTATTCGCAGGCAGGGGGTTAACACTCGGTGGAAGCCACAGGGTTAATAATTTCAGTAATGATTCCCTTTACGGAGACCTGTCGGCCATACTTATTGAAAACCTTCCTCTGTGGGCCGATCTTATGAAATCACCCCGTGCCAAAATTGCTCTTATCGAAGATTTCGAGGAGAAAATGGAAAAAATAGCGCGTAGGACAGTTAACCAGAATATCAGGTACCTTGCCGGTGTTCCTTCATGGTTCCTGGTCCTTATCAAATATATTCTCGAATATACCGGTGCAAATAACCTGCTTGAGGTGTGGCCCGACCTCGAGCTATTCTGCCATGGAGGAGTGAGTTTTAAACCATACAGGGAACAATATAAAAAGATCATTCCCTCAGGTAATATGAATTACCTTGAATCATATAATGCCTCGGAAGGCTATTTTGGAATACAGGATGATCTGGATACTGATGATATGCTCCTGATGCTCGATTATGGTATATTCTATGAATTCGTTAAAACAGAGGATGTGAACTCTGCATTCCCTGAATCATATACTGTTGCCGATGTTGAAAAAGGAGTGAACTATGCATTGGTCATATCTACCAACGGCGGACTCTGGCGATATATGATCGGGGATACCATAATATTTACACATCTGTACCCGCATAAATTCAGGATCACCGGGCGCACCAAACATTTTATCAATGCCTTTGGTGAGGAGTTGATAATAGAGAATGCCGAGAAAGCACTTGAAATAGCTTCTTCAAAAACAGGGGCACTAATAACTGACTTTACAGCCGGCCCATATTTTATGAGTACTACATCCAAAGGGCATCATGAATGGATCATCGAGTTCGAAAAAGAACCTGAAGATCTTGAATTGTTTATTGATCTGCTCGATAATGGTCTTAAAGCAATGAATTCAGATTATGAGGCTAAAAGGTTCAAGGACCTTACACTCACCAAACCTGATGTAATAGTGGCACCTGAAGGAACTTTTTACAAATGGCTGGAGGAGAAAAATAAGCTCGGCGGACAAAATAAAGTCCCCAGGCTGTCAAATGACAGGCAATATTTGGATGAATTACTTAATTTTATGTAAGCAGAACATTTTATTTTATTAATTTTATGTGTTCATTTTAAAGGTAAAATATGCATATCGCTATAGCAGGAAATATCGGATCCGGGAAAACAACCCTCGCGGGTTTATTATCTAAACATTATGGGTGGGAAGCACATTATGAGGATGTTGATGATAACCCCTATCTCAATGACTTCTATGATGATATGCAACGCTGGTCATTTAACCTGCAGATATTTTTCCTCAATTCGCGTTTCAGCCAGATTATAGAGATACGGAACATGGATAAAACAGTTATCCAGGACAGAACCATATATGAAGATGCATATATCTTCGCACCTAACCTCCACTCAATGGGATTGATGTCGACACGCGACTTTGAGAATTATTTCACCCTCTTTAGCCTGATGAGTAAGCTGATAGAACCCCCGGATCTTTTACTTTACCTGAGAGCATCCGTGCCTACACTCGTTAACCAGATACAAAAAAGAGGCAGGGAATATGAAAACTCTATCAGGATTGATTACCTGAAGAGGCTTAATGAAAGATACGAGGCCTGGATAGAATCATATAAACTGGGGAAATTACTTATTATCGAAGCTGATGCCTATGACTTTCCCGACAATAAAGACCATCTGCGCCAGATTATCGACAAGATAGATGCCGAATTGCACGGCCTTTTTTGAATATTACTGTTAAAACTAAACATATATAAAATGAAGCGCAACGGAAGAAAACTTATTCTGCCTGTCCTGCTATTTGTTTCTTTCAACCTAACAGGAATGGCACAGGCCAACATGGGTCCTGTACCAATAGATACTGCAATCCGAATGGGTAAGCTGGATAACGGCATGACTTATTATATAAGGCAAAACCAGGAACCAGAAAAAAGAGCCAGCTTTTATATCATACAAAATGTTGGAGCACTGCTCGAAAATGAGAATCAGAATGGGCTGGCACACTTCCTTGAACATATGGCATTTAATGGCACCAGGCATTTCCCCACCAAAGAAAAGGGTATAATCAGTTCACTGGTAATTAATGTAGTG
>CAZSJH010000072.1:0-12801 GCA_964607105.1 uncultured Rikenellaceae bacterium
ATCCGTAATGATCTCCTGTGTATACAGCTCAAGACACCTGTCACATGTTAAGCTTACCGTCCCACTGATAACTATTTTTATCTCCAGGTGGGATGACCTTCTAACAAGTTTGACAACAGCCTCGAGTGCGGCTTCGTGTATCTCAGATTTTTCAAACGAAGCAAAAAATTTACTGTCGATTTTAAAATCATACAGATGACTACCCTCTTTCAATCCCCTTAACGCTATGCTGTATAAACCCCTCATATCGATCCAAAATGGTGTGCAAAAATAAAAAAGCTTATCCAATTAGAAAAGATAATAAGTAAAAAAGTGGGAAAATAAGCATCTCATCGTCACTTACCATTAAAAAACCGGCATTTACCGATTTCCTATAACACCTCCCACTCATTAATACTTATTTTTGATCTATCAATAAAATATATACGTTATGAAAGACAAGAAACATAATCCCGGTAGAGACATAGGTATATTCCTTATAATCGCAGGTTTATTCCTTGCGGGTATAATGTTTGACATTCTGAACCTGGGAAGTATAAGGGAATATTTCGTCTGGCCCGTACTGGTAATTTTTATTGGTGTGATTTCCTTTTTTAACAGCAATGCTGCAGCAGGTATTATAATCACCGCAGTTGGTGTATACTTTTTCCTCCCCCGTATCGATTATGAATTACCGGTTGTCTACGAGAGACTATACTGGCCGGCAGCCATTATCCTGACAGGCCTGGTTTTTATAATATCAGGTATTGTCAGAAGATACCCCAGGAATTAATTTATCAATTAGTAAAACCCAAGAAAAATAATGAACATGAAAGAACATCCAAATTTTGAGGGCAAACCTCACCGCAGTTATTCAGCAACAAGCAAATTGGCAATAGGTCTGGTACTTATAATCCTTGGCTTTATGCTGGTAATAAGAAATACCGGACTCATGCCCGGTTATTTCGAGGATATAATATTCAGCTGGCAGATGCTGCTTATTGCAATAGGTTTTGTGATGACAGTGGGTAGTACCGGTAATAAGATGCCCGGACTTATTGTTATGGCAGTAGGTGGCTTCTTTTTACTGCCAGAAGTTTTTGACATACCGTTCAGGACCTACAGGTTATTCTGGCCGGCTATCCTTATCATAATTGGTATAATAGTGTTGACTAATGCCAGGTGGTTTTCTAAATCAAACTGGCATTCAGAATCGACCTTATCCAGCGATACCATTGACATGGTAAATATTTTTGGCGGAGGTGAAAGGCGTATCTTAAGCCAGAATTTCCTCGGAGGAAAGATATCCTGTGTTTTTGGAGGGGGTGATATTGATCTCACTAAAGCCCGGCTGGCTGAAGGTGTGCATGAGCTTGAAATAGCCTGTGTCTTCGGTGGAGTAACGTTTGTTGTACCTCCCGACTGGAATATTATTATTGATGTGACACCTGTGCTCGGTGGGTTTTCGGATTCACGTAGAACATCAGGGTCGGCAATAGATATGTCAAAAACACTGGTTATTAAAGGAGCTGTTGTATTTGGAGGAGGTGAAATAAAAGGTTATTGATAATGATGATTCACCCTATTCTCAGCAAACGCAACAGGTTTCTCGTTTATTGGCTGATCTGGCTCATTATTGGGCTGGGTCAGTCCTTGCTTATTACATACTCATCAGATATAGGTGTGCCGGCCGCATTCAGTGATGGCTTCTTCTCAGCTGTGATATTTGCCATAATTGCCGTTGCCCTGTGGTTTCCCGTAAACCAGTTTAAATCGAGTATTAATAATATGAGGATGGCCGTCATTAACCACCTGGTTATGGCTGTAATTTCACTGGGGATATGGATATTCCTTACCAGGTTCCTGGTACTTATCTTCCTGCAGGAAAAAGATATATATAAAGTATTCTGGGAAAATTCAATATATTATCGTATTGGGGCAGGCGCTTTTATTTACGTGGTAGTGGTATTAACTTATTACCTTTTGATCAGTATGGATAATATTGCCAGAAAAGAAATGAGGGAAGCCAAGCTTGAGAATATGTTAAAAGAAACAGAGCTGATGATGCTGCGTTCCCAGATAAATCCTCATTTTCTTTTTAACAGCCTTAATTCGATAAGCTCACTGACAATATCAGATGCATCGCGGGCAAGGGAAATGGTAATCAAGCTGTCAGATTTCATGAGATATGCACTGTCACGAAAAGATGACCGTACGGTAAGCCTGAAGACCGAACTCGAAAATCTGAGGCTCTACCTCGATATTGAGAAAATACGATTCGGGGAAAGACTTGAGATCGAAGAGGATATAAATGAAGAATGTCTTACAGTAAAAGTGCCGAATATGATATTGCAGCCATTATACGAAAATGCTATCAAACATGGTGTTTATGAAAGTCCTGATACTGTAAATATAAAACTCATGGCCAGAAGGCTTGATGACGCTGTCACCATCAGCATAAGTAACGATTTTGACCCTGAAACCATCCCTCCGGGAGGTACGGGGACAGGGTTGAATAATGTAAGGAGAAGGCTTGAACTGTACTATGGCAACAGGGCATGGCTTAAAACAGTAAAGGAAGCAGGGGTGTTTACAGCAGAATTGTTTATCCCTGAACAAACAGATTTATAAAAATGAATGAAAAAGATAAGATAACAGTATTGATTATTGAGGACGAAGAACCGGCAAGGAGCATCATAAGGCATTTTCTTGACAGACACGACGTTGTCGAAATAGTGGGCGAATGTGCCGATGGTTTCTGTGGGCTTATGTCAATAAAAAAATTAAACCCCGACCTTATCTTCCTGGATATTCAAATGCCAAAATTAACCGGCTTTGAATTACTGGAGGTACTTGAAGAAAAACCCCAGATAATATTTACCACCGCATTTGATGAATATGCTATAAAAGCTTTCGAAGTAAACGCAGTGGATTATCTTCTTAAACCCTTTTCGGAGAAACGCTTTGATGATGCTCTTGAAAAAGCAATAACCCGTATAAGGGGAGGAGGTGATCTTACTGAAGAGATACAAAAGCTTACCGACGGAGAGGTTGAAGGATCGCCTGTCCTGAACAGGATTGTGATAAGGAAAGGGAATGCCATAAGCTTTGTCCCTGTAAAAAACATTCTATATATGTCAGCTGAAGATGATTACGTAATGATATACCACTCAGGCGGCAAAGCGCTTAAGGAGCAAACCATGAAATACTATGAAAGAAAACTCCCGGCAGATCAATTCGTACGCATCCACAGATCGTATCTTGTATCAATTGAGTTTATAAGCAGTATAGAGCCTTATGGGAAAGAGACCTATGTAGCAATCACCAAAAACGGTGAAAGGTTACCGGTAAGCCGTTCCGGTTATACGAAGCTCAGGGAAAGAATCAGTTTCTGAGAGTCTACCTCTTCAACCTGTTTTCTCGGGGCCAGGAACCCGTAATATACTTCAGGGGTTTATACTTCTTTATATATAATAGTGGCACCGGGTCATAGCCATGAGTGCCACCTGGCCGGCAACGGCTGATACGGTTTACAGCCATGCTGAATCCCCTCAGTGGACCGTGTATTTTCAGGGCCTCAATTGCATATTTCGAACAGGTAGGTGTATGCCTGCACGATGGTCCCGTGAGAGGTGAAATGAACCACCTGTAAAGATAAAGTGGAACAAGGAGTATGTATACGAGTATTCTTCTCAAAGTAACTATATCTGATACAAAGATATTGAATAAATCATGGAAGTATGGAATAATGGATTACCTGCCCGGTGCATTAAGAACGCTGGTATGCTTTTTAAGTATCCTCAAGATCAGCCATGTAAGGAAAGCGAATATCAGCAATACAAGCCACATGGTATGTATATCCAGTCGACCCTTAAGGGTGTAATTGCGAGTAAGGTCAAGCAGGGCAAAGACTATAAATATTGTAGCGAATCCATGATACTCATGTTTGAGAACATTCCGCAGGGAAAATGGAAGGTCAGGCCTGGTATAATTACTGAATGAAGGGATGAATGGCTTAACCTTCTCTGCCCACATATCATATGATTCATCAAACTTCTTCCTCAGGAACTGCTCTTCTGCAAACATTATTCTTTCGTAATAGAGCCAGTAAGCCAGGCAGAAAATAAGTGCAATCCATACTGACCTCAGGAATAATACCGGCCCCAGCCACATAAAAAAATTGCCCAGATATAAGGGATGTCTGACCACGGAATAAATTCCGTTTGTGTTCAGCCTGTCAGCAACCTGTTTCTTCTTGTTTCTTCCTGAGGTGTTTTTTGGTTTTCTTCCAACAGTTATTATACGAATAAACAGACCAAAAATACTGACACCGAGAAATGCAGTCTCTATTCCGGGCTGGTAATATATATTTGTGGCTCCCGAAAAATATATATATACAAGTGAAGGAATGAAAATAAATAATGGCAACCATCCTCTCCTTCTGAAAAGCCAGTTGCCTTGCTTTTCAAATTCATGTAAAAGAGACATAAATGGATTTTTTGTTACAGGACTAAAGTATTAAATATTTCAGAAACTGTACTTCATTCTGAGAAAACAGAGGTTAATCTTTGTCCTTTCATTGTTCATTTCAGCATTGAAATGCTGCCATATAAATGAAAAATCGAGGTTTTCAGCTATTGAAATATCTGCTGATGGACCTGCATAAAATCCTTCGAGACCTGGGTACCACATAGCTGACATGCTGAGGTTAAACAGTGGGGTTACCGGGTAAGTTAGACTTCCGAATAATGAAAACTTTGAAAATGCCAGGTCTTTTGCCGATAGGTTTTCGGAATAAAAATCATCAAAATTGCTGAATGTAAGAGGTTTATTACAATACATAGCCTGTAACTGTACCATGCCGGTTCCGGAGAATCCCCGGTCGAAGCCTATGGTGAAAAGCCCTGTCCCTGTAGTATCTGAAAAATTATCCCTGGGCTGAAACCAGCTGATCTCTCCCCTGAATGAAGTGCTTCCAAAAGCTCCTGACCAGCCTGCTCCGAAAACAATATCTTCACTATCAACCATCCCTGCCAGGAATTGAATATCGTATCCCCATTTATTAAACCTGTACATTCCTGCAAGGGTAAGATCTTCTTCGCTGTTCATGGCTGCTGCCACCTCAACGATGGAAGAATAGCTGGGGTAAAGCTGTAATCTCACAGCATCACTGCCCGGCCTTTCCGGGTAATCAATATCGAAATATGAATAAGCATTAAAAATATCATTGGGATTCCATACAAAGGTCTGACCCCAGTTAATCCTCTGTCGACCCACCTTCAGCTGAACAGGCCCCATAGTGATATCAGCCCATAGACGATCTATTTTGGTGTTCAGGATAAATGAATTTTCATTGAAAATATTAGTTGTAAGATCCAATAAACCATTGTCAGCAGCCATTTTGCCTGCATAGTCCGGATCCAGCCTTACCATATCACCGGTAAAAAACCGGTTTCGAAATTCTACTGCAAATGCAACTTTTGTACCTGCGTACAACTTGAAGTTTAACCTGTTATGTATAAGGTTGTCATTGATCCAGTCTCCTTCAGCTTCTTCAAAAATAGAAGTCTGCATATTGCTTATATAACCATTCAGTTCAGCCTGAACATTCTTATCCTGCCCGTTTATGACATGCAGGTTAAAAAATATAATTATTAGCAATATAACCGGCAGTCTCATATTATTTTCTTCTTTCATCAGATACCACTTTCCCATCCTCCAGGGTGATAACCCTGCGTGCTTTCTTTACAACCCTTGCATCATGGGTTGAGAAAATAAATGTAATATTCTCATCCCTGTTCAGCTTCTCCATAATATCCAGAAGGGTTTCCGTTGATTTTGTATCAAGGTTGGCAGTAGGTTCATCTGCCAGTACAAATCTTGGTTTTGATGCCAGGGCACGTGCCACGGCAACCCTTTGCTGCTGCCCGCCTGATAATTGTGCGGGACGACTGTTAATGCGTTCTTCAAGACCCACCGCTTTAAGTAGTTCCACTGTTCGCTCATCCCTTTTCTGCCTGGGCCATTTCTGGAGACTCATTATGAACTCTATGTTTTCTTTTGCCGTAAGAACAGGGATCAGGTTATATGATTGAAAAACAAAGCCAATATTCCTCATCCTGAAATCTATGATAGCTGATGACTTCAGTGTTGAAAGGTCAGTGTTGTTAACCAGTATCTTGCCTTCGGTGGGCATATCCAGCCCTCCAATCATATTCAACAGTGTTGTTTTACCTGATCCTGAGGGACCTACAATGGCAGCAAATTCTCCTTCTTCAAAATCCAGGCTTACATCGTTTACAGCATGCACCTCAATATGAGTGGTATTGTAAACCTTATGCACATTATTCAATTCTAGTACTTTCATTTTTTTGATATTAATATTTTATTGTTTTCTATTCTGTCCTCAATGCTTCGGCCGGATCCAGCTTCAAAGCCTTTAATGCCGGGTAAACCGAAGATAAAATACCTGTTATAATTATTAAAAGGGTGACTATCAGGAAAAAATCTATCCCTATATCAGGGTATATATGTGATGAAAAACCCATGGCTTCAAAACCTTCCTGCATGGATCCGAAGTTTATGCCTCTGGTGGATGTGATTCTGATTATTATCCAGCTAACCACCATTCCTGACACACCCCCGGTAAGTGATAGAAATACAGACTCTGTCATGATCATCCTGAATACTTTCTTTTTATTCATTCCAATAGCAGTAAGCATTCCCAGTTCTTTAATCCTCTCGAGCACTACCATAAGCATAGTATTAACGATGCCGAATGCCAGTGCAGCAAGTATTATAACCATGAAAAAACCATACATTACCCCAGCAAAATCCGACATCATTGCCATATCAGGTTGTATCTCCTTCCAGTTTAATACTTCTAGCTCAGGAAAATCAGTCCTTAGCTTTCTGGTCATAGATCTGGTATCATCAACATCTTTTAGCCTGATTACGATTTGATGAGCCGTATTTTCTGGAAATTCAATGAGGCGCCTTAGAATTCGGTCCTGAACGAATACCTGGCTTGATTCAAACATACTGTTGGGAATATTGTATAAACCACCAACCCTGAAAACTCCACCTGTCTGTTGATTATGGCTGTCTACAAAAGTAAGTGTGAACTTGGCCCTTTCTCTGAATGTCTGAGATTTTTCGAGTATGAGCCTGCCATATTCAGACTCACTCTTATCTGATATAACCGACCTCATTGCCTTCTTAAAACTCCGCTCGTTATCGAACCTCTCCCCGGTGAATCTACTTATCTCTGTTATTATTTCTGCTGGTAGTCCTGCTGATTGTAATTCATCTATTACTTTATCATTGATTTCATATCGTATTATATTCAGATTTTTTGCCAGGTCAACCCCTATATATGCCAGCTCCTCCCTGTCCGGATCGCCAAAATATTCACCGGTACCCGGTTCAAGCTCTTTGTAAAGGCAGGATATTTCTTTCTCTTTATCAGGATCTATGCCAATAATATTTACACCTGTACTTTTCCTGGCCGTATTTGCCATTCCTACAACGAACAACCTGTCGCTTACAGCTTGAACTTCCTCCATACCTGATATATATTCCTCTAATCTGCTTACATCTTTAATATTGCATGCCAGATCATTATTTGATCTGAAGTCGGTGTGAGTAATCTGTATATGAGACACCTCGTTATCAAGCACTTCATCGATCCTCTGATCAATTGCGCCATTCATTACACCAACAGCAAATACGCCTGCAAATATCCCTATTGTAACTGATGCAATTACCACAAGGCTTCTTATCTTGTTTCGCCATACGTTTTTCCATGCAGTTTTTGTAATCATTTTATTATTGTTTTATGCTTTAAGAGCGTTTACTTCTTTCATCTTCCTTATCTTGACAACAGGGTATATAACTGCTACAAGGACAATTATTGCTACCACCAGCGATTGGGAAAGGAAATAATTATCAATCCACTGAAAAGACATAACAGGTTCAAAACCGTAATCTTCCCAGATCTTGGCAAATTTGCTTGGGAAATGTATCGGGTGATGATAACCATAGATTATCGATGGTAAGGCTGCTGCCACACCAGCAAGGATGCCGAGCAGGCCTATGTAGAACATTTCGTATACCATTACGCCGGCCATTTTCGTTTTCTGCATGCCTATGGCAATGATAACACCAAATTCCCTCCTGCGTTCAGCCGTCATCATCAGTACGGTACCAAACACACCAAATGCAATTACGAGGTAGAGGATACCTATCATTATCATTCCACTTTTATTATCAGCATCCAGCTGCTGAACAAGGGTCTCATTCATCTCTTTCCAGTCGAGTAAACGATATGGGCTGTCAATACCTGAATCAAGCCGGATCAATGTGTTGTCTATTGATTTATCATCATTATCCTTAAGATGAACCACCAGTGAAGTTAGCATACCATTAGCATAATAAAGACTCTGGCATACATCAACCGGCAGGTATACAATTTTATTATCAAGATCAGGATTAGGTATCTTTATTATCCCATTTATAACATATTTACCTGCAGCAGTATGGCCATGGTAAGCCTGGCTAACCAGGATAATGGTATCTCCCCTATCAAGCCCCAGGTATTGTGACAGCCTGTCTCCAACCAGGACTGCATTATCACCCATACTGAAATAGCCGTTATCAACACTCGCATATTTTTCGAATAATGGCATAAGGGCTTCTTCATCGCTCTCCTTAATACCAAGGTCGATCTGTAACCTTCCATCTGAAGAATAAGAATTCCCATGAAAAAGGTCCATATTCTTTGCCAGGTAACCCGGGATTTCCTCAGATTTAATAGCACTGATAGCTTCATCAGTAAGACGGTATTTAACCAGTTTATCTTCTACATTTGATAATAGTTTTTCCTTTTGCGGGTCTATACCCATAACCATTACTCCCTTTGAGCGAGAGCCACTTGAGGCAAGAGCAAAGGATTCAAAGCGGGGAATTACATCTTCAACATTTCTGTCCTTAATAATTTTTTTCCGCAGTTCTTCTGTATTCTTAAATACATTATCAACTATCTTGTTTTCCCAGAATTCTTCATCCTGAACCTGGATATAGCCCGAATAAGATTCAATTATATTCTTATACATCGAGTCATAGGTCCCCAGCTGCAGCGACCTCATTACCAAGGCAAAAAATACTGCGAATAACACCGAAGATGCCGTAATAATAGTCCTTCGCTTATTTCTCCAGAGATTCCGCCAGGCCATTTTATAATTCTTCATATCTGTGATTCTTTTTATTATTATCTAACCCTTTTCAGATTCTGCTGTGAGAAAAAATTGTCCTCGATACTTATATTAAACTTTATCTCTTCTATTTCCACTATGGTTTTGTAACCCTCTTCGTCTTCCGGTATTAATTCCAGTACAGAAGGAATAAGCCTTCCATCCATGGTTTTAATATTCTTCCCCAGTTCTGTCCTCACAAGGTACCCGTCTTCATCGTAGAGTTCAGCTTTCATAAATAAATAATTCTCCTTGTCAATCCATCTTATCTGGTGTCCCCAGATTACCGGAGCATCTTCCCTGGCTGTCATTCTTATACGGTAACACAGTCGACCTTCAATCTCATCCTCTCCTGTTATCTCATGTGTATAATCATCCACGACAGAAGATTCTTTGAGGATATCATCATTGGTATAATCTGATCCCATCCATCCTTGTGACATCATAGACGGAGGGAGCTTTATCATTCTGCTAATTGTCGGGTTCCAGCTCCACATTTCTGAGCCTCTTTTCAGGAAACTCTGTCCTTTATCCCTGGCAGGAGCTGTGATTAGGGTAAGGGCGTGTTCTGTTCCCTTTGTCCAGTTCTTTAATTCCAGTGTTCGTTGCCATTCAGGTCTGATAATAGTCATTTTCATTTCACTGTAGCTCGATTCTTCACCATTTATTTTATCGTTTGCTCTCCTGACTATTTCAGCGGCATCCTGTGCCGTAAGCAATGACAATGGATAAATGAGCAATACAAGTGCAATAAGTGTCTTCATAATTTAAAATGTTTAACTATATTTTTGAAGTATTCTTTTCTTTATTTTCTCAACCGGGAACAATTCCGAATTAGCCACATAATTAATACCTATACCATCAAGCATAGCACCAAAAAGTAAGGCTTCAGTATACGGATCCTCAAAACCACGTGATTCAAAATAAGCTGTCAGAAGGCTGATATAATTAGTTAATGATTCTGTCAACCTTTCCTGTACCAGTTTAATTACAGGCTGTTGTACAAAGAGAGTGAAATATAGTTTCCAGAAAGAAGTATCATTCTGCAGCATATCAAAGAACCTGTTTAGCAGGAACTCCATTTCATCGCCTGTCAATATTCCATCTTTATCAGGGTCCATCAGCTTGTCTATATTTTCAAGTCCTGAATAAATAATAGCCTTTATCAGTTCTTCCTTGCTCTCAAAATAGTTATACAGCAAACCTTTTGATATCCCGGCTTCCTTTGCAATGCTGCTTATTGTAGTTGCATGAAACCCAAAGGTTGCAAACAACTCCAAGGCAGTGCGCATTATTAGGGCTTTCTTTTCTTCCCTCATTCCTTCATACTGTTGTGGTGTCTTTGGCATTTTTGATTAAACGTTCAGTCAATAATTTATTAAATATAATACCGTTTTTGAATGAACGGTCAGTCAAATATAATAAATTTAATATGACTTTGTCAAATTTTTTGTGTTAATTTTTTGTTAATACTCACTTTTTGATGGAATAATAGAGTAATTAGTTAATGAGTCTACAATTATGTGACGCCTACGGCGTCATATTAGTATTGTCCGTTAAATCCCGTTAGGGGTCATATAATTGTAGAAAGAATATGACTGTTGCATATTCTATTAGACTCCGTTAGGGGTCATATATTTGTAGATGCAGGATTAACCTGAGATAACGACTCCGGAGGAGTCGCATAATAAAATTAATAAATCTGTTCAGTTAAATGGTATTATTAATTTCACAATTGACTTTTCGGAGTGGACTCATTAATCCAGTAATAAATTGAGTAACCGTCACTTCATAATTATGAAGCAACAAGCATACGCTCATACAATAATAATGTAGCTTTCATGTTATATTTTTGAAAGATTTTTTATCTTTAACAGGTTATATACAAACATTTTCAGCATGGCAAATCTTAAACTGTCACTGGGTTTAATCCCCTCAACATCAAAGATAGAGCAGGAAGAAAATGCGCTTATCGAAGAATTTGAGAAGCTTCAGAAATTCAGTGAATCAAATGAGCTGAAGCGTTTTAATGAACTGGATGCCCGTGTTAATTCAACAGATTTTAAAACCAGAAAGGAAGATATTGAAAACCTGAGGTTCAAAGATTCCGAAGAATATAACAAGGAGCAGGAGTTTACAAGACTGGATAAGAGCAAGGATCTGGTGATGTATTTCAAAACCTGCGACAGTGTAGATCTCAAGAATTACCGGGAGCTGGAAAATTCGGATAAGTTAAAGCGTTTCGAAGAACTTGGAAAAACGGTAAATTCGACCTCTTTTAAGGAAAAGCAGAAAATGAAGCCCATTACCTTCAAAACCACGGAGGAATATAACAAATACAGGGAGTATAAAAGACTTAATTCCGATTCAAATATTAAGGCATATAAAAAGCTTTTGAAAAAAGGTAAAAAAGAAGATGCTGAAAAACTCGAATCTGTTCCCAGTATAAAACGTTTTCTGGATCTAAAGGAATTTGTGAATTCACAGGCTTTCCTTGAAAAAAAGAATATGAAACCCATTACTTTCAAGGATACCGATGAATATAAATTACTCCAGGAATATAAAACCCTGAAAAACGATCCTGATATTAAGTTTTTTTACAGGTTTAAGTCCTCAAAAGCACTTTCAAGCTTCAACAATCTTGACGGATCACAGAAAGTATCCAGGCACGCGGAGCTTAAGGAATACCTGCAGACAGATGAATTCAGGGAAAGGAAAGCATACCTGCTCGATAAAAAGCGCTTTGAGAAATCAGACCTTTACAAGGTGGAACAGGAGTATGAAAAACTGAAAAACAGTGATGATATCGTATGGTATTTCAAGGTTAAAGATTCAGATAAATTCGACATTCTGAAACACCGGGAACTCACATTCCATGATGAGTTTGATGAAAACAGCCTCGATACAAAAATATGGATCTCCAACCATTACTGGGGCGACAAATTACTCAATGACACATATTCTCTGGAATCAGATCTGCATTGCTACACTAAATCAGATAATATTCATGTTGGAAGCAGCATACTCAGAATCAGCACAAGGCCGCAGAAAAAAGAAGGAAAGGTATGGAATCCTGCCCTGGGCGGATTCAGGAACAAACAATTCAATTATACCTCTGGAATAATTAATACTGGTAAAAGCTTCCGTCAGAAACATGGTATATTCCAGGCAAAGGTCAAACTGAATACCGCCGTAGGTCCAAGACATGCATTCTACCTCCTTGCCGGCAAAATAACTCCCCACATTGATGTTTGCCGCACAGCAAAGGGAAAGGTATGGATGGATTTCTTCTCAAATGGTGACAGGGCTGTAAAAACATCTATCGGAGGGAAATACGGAAGTAACTTTTATATATACACCCTTGAATGGACTGCCAGCAATCTGGTCTGGAAAATAAATAATTACGAGGTGTTCCGGCAAACTTCAAATATTCCGGATGAGCCCATGTATATTAATTTTTCCGGGGGGCTCGAGAAGCCAATGTCAGGAGCCAGCTCAATGGAAATCGACTGGGTAAGGGTGTACCAGTATAAAAGCTAGGAGCAGGGGGCAGAGAGCAGGGAAAAGTTAG
>CAZSJH010000073.1:0-12627 GCA_964607105.1 uncultured Rikenellaceae bacterium
GATGATATAAGATTGCCTCACCCCGCAGGCGCGCTTCTCTGAACCGTGCCGCGGGGATTCGGCGAGCTCAAATCAACCGAGTTTCTCCTTGAAGAATTTAATCGTCCTTTCCCAGGCCAGCTTTGCAGCTTCTTCGTGATACCTGTCGGGGTTTGTATCATTATTAAAAGCATGTGATGCACCTTCATACATATATATACTATATTCAACACCCGCTGCTTTAAGTGCTTTCTCAAATTCTTCGATACCTGCATTTATACGTTCGTCATTACCTGCATAATGAGCCATAACGGCTGCTTTAATTTTAGGCACGTCCACCGGATCGGGCTGGCTGCCATAATAGGGGACCGAAGCATCCAGTTCGGGTGCATTTACCGTAACGGTGTTGGTCATGCCTCCGCCCCAGCAAAAACCGGTACATCCCACCTTTCCTGTTGTTAGTGGATGCGTGTCAAGGTATTTAACTGCAGCAACAAAATCCTCAACGGTCTTATCCCTGTCAAGTTCTCTCATCATGGTTCTCCCTTTATCCGGATCATCCTCGGGTGTTCCGCCCAGCGGTGAATTAGCATCAGGGGCTAGTGCAAGGAATCCTTCTGCGGCCATGCGTCTTGTGACATCCTTGATATGCCTAACCAGTCCTTTATTCTCATGGATGACAATAACTGCCGGCAGTTTTTCATCCCCTGATGGCCTTGCCATAAAAGCCATCACTTCGCCCGAGCCACCTGGATATTTTACCATTCCGGTCTGCAGGTCAGGCTGATTTCTTGAGGGTGAAGCTGCCATAGCCTGGTTACCTTCCAGTACTGGAAGCAGGGAATAAGCGGCAGCTGTGCCGCCTGCCACTAAAGCAAGCTTTTTCAGGAACTGCCTCCTGTCCAGGTTTCCATTTTTATATTCATAATAGAGTGAATTAACTTTTGGATCCATAGTCACTTCTGATTAGTAAGAAATGTAAGTTACGAAAAATTTGAGAATATACTTTTGCTATTTTCTGTCGCATTCACTAATTTAGTGAAAGTAAAATGTTTCGCTAAATCATTATTATGTTGGTTAAGACCTATGCTAGCGCCGTCTTCGGCATAGATGCATCCATCGTTACTATAGAGGTGAATGTGTCCCAGGGTGTTCGTTTCTTTCTTGTCGGCTTACCTGATATTGCTGTAAAGGAGAGCCAGCAGAGGATTGAATCGGCTTTCAGGGCTGTTGGTCAGCGCTGGCCGGGTAAGCAGGTTGTGATAAACATGGCACCGGCTGATGTAAGGAAAGAAGGATCGTCTTTTGATTTACCGCTGGCTATTGGAATACTTGCAGCCAGCGAAAAAATCATTTCCAGAGAGCTGGATTCATTTGTCATGCTGGGGGAATTATCCCTTGACGGTACAATCAAGGCTGTTAAGGGGATCCTGCCTGTAGCATTAAATGCAAGGGAGAAAGGGTTCAGGGGGCTAATAGTACCTTCGGCCAATGCACTTGAGGCTGCTGTGGTCAGTGGCATAACAGTCTATGGTGTGGATCACCTTGGGGATGTAATTGACCTTTTCAATGGAATGAGGAAATTAGAACCTGTTGAAGCAGATATCGAAGAATTATTCAGGACCACGGCCAACAAATATGACATCGACTTCAGTGATGTTAAAGGACAGGAGACTGTCAAAAGAGCTCTTGAAGTAGCAGCCGCAGGCAGCCATAATATTATTATGGTGGGTCCTCCCGGATCGGGTAAGACTATGCTTGCCAGGCGCCTGCCTTCGATAGTACCACCACTTTCACTTGCCGAAGCCCTGGAGACAACCAAGATTCATTCCGTGGCTGGAAAGCTGGAGAATAATACTTCTCTAATGACCAGACGCCCGTTCAGGGCTCCCCACCATACAATCAGTGATATAGCACTTGTTGGAGGAGGTTCCAATCCGCAGCCGGGTGAAATATCCCTGGCAAATAACGGGGTGCTTTTTATGGATGAACTTCCCGAATTCAAGAGAACGGTACTTGAAGTAATGCGCCAGCCTCTTGAAGACCGTACAATAACCATCTCACGTGCCAGGTTTACTGTGGACTACCCTGCAAGTGTTATGATGGTGGCTTCTATGAATCCCTGCCCCTGCGGATTTTATAACCACCCCGATAAGGAATGTGTCTGTTCACCGGGGCTGGTACAGAAATACCTGAACAGGATATCCGGTCCCTTGCTTGACAGGATAGATATACATATTGAAGTAGTGCCTGTTGCCGTTGACAGCCTTACCGGACTAAAAAATTCCGAACCCTCATGTATGATAAGGGAAAGGGTTGTAGAAGCACGTAAAATACAGGCTGAGCGCTTTAAGAATCTGGAGCAGGTGCATTGCAATGCTCAGATGACTTCCACAATGCTGCATGAATTCTGCAACCTGAGTCATGAATGTAAAGCTATCCTGAAGA
Organism: uncultured Rikenellaceae bacterium; assembly: GCA_964607105.1. Taxonomy (GTDB): domain Bacteria; phylum Bacteroidota; class Bacteroidia; order Bacteroidales; family VadinHA17; genus UBA9300. Next base: position 2,428 of record CAZSJH010000073.1, read on the forward strand.
ATGCAATGGAACTGTTGGGGCTCTCAGCACGTGCGTACGACCGGATATTGAAAGTGTCGCGCACCATAGCTGACCTTGAGAAAAAGCATGATATTGAACCTGTGCATGTGTCAGAAGCAATAGGGTACAGAAACCTTGACAGGGAAGGTTGGGCAGGATAAAATTTTGTATCTTTATAGAAACAAAAAAGCGGACCCATGGGAAGAAAATTTTTTCTAATTATAGTTATTACACTTTCCTTCAGTAATACAATTTTATCACAGATTACATTGGCTACCGCAATAGATTACAGGAGATTACAAACGGATTTTGACCTTGAAAATTCCATCGGAATTAAGGGAAGTGTTGAATATGAAGGTACTCCATATCTGCTTGACCAATTCACCGGGGCAGACATCATCCTGAAAGCGGGGGATGGATATAAGGGTATACCCATGAATTACAATATTTATAATGATGATTTTGAATTTCTGATGGATAGCGTGAGCTTTGCCCTGGGCAACAATAATATTATAAATCATATAAACATTAAGGACAGGAAATTCTATTATTTGACATATACCTATAATTCTGCTGAAATAAAAGGATATCTTGAACTTGTCGCAGATGGGAAATACAGGTTTTTTAAAAAACACAGGGTAATATACACTAAACCCCAGCCGCCTTCAGGTTACGTTGAAGCGCAAGCGGCAAAATTCAGCTCCCGCAGCCCTGATTACTTCATTGAATTGGTTGATGGTAGTATAGTATACTTTAATAACCTTAAGGATATTGCTGACCTGGTGCACGAAGAAGGCAGAAATATCAAAGACTTTATTAAGGATAACAAGCTGAAGACTAGGCAGGAGGAAGATATTATCCAGCTGGCTGATTATCTGAATGGGAAATAAGGAAGTTGATAGAGTTAAAAAAGTTTATAAAGTTTATAAGGATTTATAAAGTCCCGAAAAAGCTAAGCTTTTTCGAGGATCCTCGAATCGAAGATTCGGGATTTGTAAGGTTAAATACAAACGTTTAATAACACACAGGAAATCATCTTTTAAGGTAGCCCGGGGTTAATATTATTAACGTAGTAAATAGGCTATAAATACACCCAGGTAATTTCCAACGGCATAACCTGCAATTCCCACAATCAGACCTGTAAGTATTACATCCCTGTTTTTCAGGGCACCGGCAACTACCGGTACGAAAGGAGGTGAGCAGATGAGTGCACTACCTGAAATTATTACCGTATCAGCATCAATCTTGAAAAATCTTGCCAGCAGCGCATGTAGAAAGTGTGAACCATACATGGCAAGTGCCACATACCAGAACAGGTCAAATGATATATCGACAAGCTGCCTTATATCGGCCATTGAGGATACGACAACACAGAAGATAAGGATTATATACATCCCTGCCTGGAAGGTCTTTTTAATTTGGTTGATTTTTTTGATAAATGAAGCGGCTATGCTGAATGTTGTTATAAGGAGTATGATTGCAGCCATTGAGAACTCTTCGGGGAAAAGTGTGCTCAAGCCGTAACTAACTCCAAAAATGAGTATTGACAAACCAAAAGCGGCGAGTACAGGGAGGAATGTTTTTTTCTTAAAGAATCCTTCGTATGATTCATACTCTTCTTCTAGGTCCAGTTTACCTACATTAATCTCACCTGTTTCCGCTTTTTTGAAGGGTTTAAGAAACAGGAGGAATACTCTTTGTCCAATAGAGAGTATAAATATGAGGTATATAGCTCCCAATGCCACTTCGTAGGTGTGGGTCATGAGATAAACTTCGGTATCAACGTCAAGTGCTGTTTTCATGGCGGCCATGTTTGGTGTGCCCCCGGTATATATTCCCGTGAGCATTCCTGCCACCTTCCAAATCTCATCAATACTGCCCTTGAAGATCCAGAACCCCAGGAATATCATTGCTATTACTGTAAAAAGTCCGAGTAATAATGATTTAAAAGCTGATCCGGCATATGCAAACCATTTTTTTACATCCATTGAGAACAGTATCAGGGGCAGGGCAATTGGAACAGTAAGCTTCGTGAACCAATCCTGGTATTCGTAGGCACCTTCGGGCAGTATGCCTATATTGCCCACCAGGGCTCCGAGAACATAACATATAAGTACGGCGCCTACTTTTTTTACTGCCGAATATTTGCCTTCCATGAAAATCACCAGCACAGGTGTCAGGAGAAAAAAGGCTATCATAAGGATGATCTGTATGCTCATAACTCAGGATTTGGTTAATTATCGGAACGGGATTGAAATAGGTTGGATGGTATTGATATAAATTTTATCAATAAGGTTTTTTCAATGGGTTTAAGGCACCAATATAATAATTTTTTGAACAAATGAGCGCCCGGAATATTATTTGTTGGGGCATCCTTATACGAAGGCAACGTTTTATCATGTTTTGGGTTTAAATGTTTAACATTGGTTCTATGTTTTTACTTCGTTTCCGGGATGTCTTTTTTTTTCTTATTTTTATTCCCTAATAAAAACCTCCTAAGCTCATAAATTATTGATTCCCCCAATGGCAGACCAGACAGAGCTTTTCAGAAAGGTCAGACAGATAATGATGGATGATAACCTCATGCTCGTTTACCGGGGTGCAGTTACAGGCAAGAATTCTATATCCTTGTTATTCCTGCTTGAAAAGGAAATGCTGAATTCGGAATTTGGATTAACAGGAAGGAAAAGACTGTTCATGTTTGTCCTTGAGAGCCTGCAAAACGTAAGCAGGCATATAGATAGTTCAGAATATGAATGTATGTCACTGGTTGTTTATTCAAAGAATGATTCAGGTTATACTGTGACAACGGGTAATGTAATAAGAAAAGATGAAGAGCCGGGACTGAGAGAACAGCTTCTTCTTCTGAACAAACTGGGGAAGGAGGAATTAAGGGCCTTATATCGTAAAAAGCTGGGCAGCACCTCACTCAGCGAAAAAGGAGGCGCGGGACTGGGATTAATAGAGATGGCAAAAAAAACAGGTAACAAGCTTGATTTTGACTTTATCAGGATAAATGATGAGCTCGTATATTTTGTTCTCAGCAAATCAGTGGATGCTTCGGGTCAGAGCATAAATACCGGGCAGCAAAAATCAATTTTCAGGGGAGATAATATCGTGAAGCTGGAGAAGATGATGGCTGAAAATAATATAGAGTCGGTATGGTCAGGACATCTTACAACGGATATTGAGAGACAGGTTCTTTCATTTGCCGAGACAAGGATGCACGAAGAGGATATCGAACGCAGGGCCCAGCGTAAAATATTCAATATCATGGTTGAATGTTTGCAAAACATCTCAAAATATAACCCGGGGTTGGATATTGAAAAGAAGCTTGGGATGCCCGTTGCAATGATAGTAATGACGGAAAAGGGAGTGAGAATAACAACAGGCAACATAATAAATAATAGCAGGATCCCCTTGCTGAGTGATAAGCTCAAAACGGTAAACAAATACGATAAGAAAGGACTTAAAGAATTATACAGGATATCTCTTGCCGGCGATGAAATTAGAGCTGAACAAACCGGAATACTGGGACTTATAGCTATAGCACGCAAATCAGAACATAAACTGAATTATGAGTTTGAGAAAGTTAATGAAGATTATTCCTATTATTCCCTGAGTGTACTTGTTGAGGTCACTGATAATTGAATTTGTGCAGAACAGCTTTGTTTCCGTCCCAGCTGACGTAAGAAGGAGCATTGAACCAGTTACCCAGGAAAAAAATTCTTGCCCCGGCAGAGTCAAGTTCGTAATCCAGCGCTATATGCCTGTGCCCGAATATGAAATAATCAACTTCTTCTGATTGAGTAATGTGTTTTGCATGCCTTACAAGGCTTTCATTTTCAGGATTTTTAAATTCACAATAATAATGTTTAGCCAGCCTGCTGTTTTTTGTCCACCTATGAGCTATTGCGATGCCTATGCGCGGATGAAGGAAAGAATACAACTTTCTCAGTATCCTGTTCCTGAAGACCCATAATAAAACTTTATAGGATACATCCCTGGTGCCCAGCCCCTCTCCATGTGCTATATAAAACATTTTACCTGAAAGCTCTGTAAGCAAAGGTTTGGTATGTAAGATCATACCGCATTCTTTCGACAGGTAGTCGGAGATCCACATATCATGGTTTCCTGTAAAAAAATGGATCTCTATGCCAGCGTCTGTCAGTTCGGATATTGTACCCAGGAAGCGTGTAAATCCCCTGGGAACAACTGATTTATATTCCCACCAGAAATCAAATATATCACCTACAAGGTATATTGCGGAAGCCTCTCCGGCCACCGATCTGAGCCACCTGACAACATGTTTCTCTCTTGCGAGAGGTTCAGTATCGACTTCCAGTCCTAGATGAAAGTCAGATGCGAAATATATTTTTTTTCCTGCTGTCACTGTTGATCAGTCAAATATCTGTCCGAGTTTGATTTTAAGGGATCTTCCAAAAAGGTCTTTTCCTATTATATCACCATTGATATCGAAGAGGTAATTGGCAGGCAGGCTGGTAACATTGAAAATCCTGGCCGTAATGGGATTCGAAGGATCGTCTTCCCTTACATTAACCCAGGGCAGCTCATCAAATCTGACGGAATTTTTCCATACTGATTCATCACTGTCGAGATTGACATGGTAAATCTCAAACCCCTCATTGTGATATAACTGATACATCTGTTTCAGGAAAAGGTTATTGGCAATACATTCATTGGATTCTGCCGACCAGAAGCTGAGCAGAACATAATTATTATTTAGCAGATCAGACAGTTTCTTCCTATTGCCGTTTATATCCTCCAGGTTAACATCAAGTTCAATTGGAGTGACTTCCTCGGCTGCCTTCGCGATCCTGTTTATATTCATAATGTTCATCTCATCTTTTAGGTTTTTCTCCAGTGATCGTGTAAGTGTTATATCAGGGTAATATTTACCCAGGCTGTCAGTTACCAGTTTCAGAAACTGAAGGTCGCGCTGCTGGTATAGAACATATGTGTTTTCATTAATTTTCTGGTACAGGGCTTTGATTGCTGACAGCTTACTGAGATTATCAAGTATAAATGCAATATTGTGTGACCTCTGTTCATTGAGGGTCCTGGTATATTCCTGTTCAATTTCAGCTACTTTTTCTGGATTATCACCCTTTTCCAGACTCTCCTGGTACTCAGCACTAAGGGAATCCAGTTTAATGATAGTCTGACCGAGTTTTTTATCGAGCAACCTTACTTTATCAGATTCTTCCGATCCTTCAACAATATAGTCGTTTTGCAATTTCCCCCCTTTAAATGCCAGGTTGATCCTATCACCCGGTTCGACAACCACGGTAACGAATTCGTCGTCACTGACCCCGAGAGTGTAAAATGCAGGTTCTGTATCTTCAAGTTTAATTTTGAATTTACCGGATTGCCTTACTATTACAGAATCCACGAATACGGAATTATTCAGGCTCATCCTGTTGACCATTAAATAATCATCAGTTACGTCAGGACAGGTGCCTGTTATTATTGTGTTATTTTCATTTTTACATGAAAACGTGATTATTAATATCAAAAGAATAATAAAATCTTGTTTTTTCATCCTTGTGGTATTAGCGTATTAGGGTTTTATTCAAATATTTCATCAAGTTTTTGAGTCAGTGCTTCTCCCCTCAGGTCATTTGCTATTATACGTCCTTCAGTATCAAGCAGGTAATTAGCGGGAATTGATGGGAAACCATATAATGGCACCACTTCAGAACTCCAGTATTTCAGGTCGCTTACATGTATCCAGTCACCAGTTTTATCTTCACTGATACCATTAAGCCAGGCTTCCCTGGTCTTGTCAAGTGAAACCTGGTATATTTCAAAACCTTTCTGCTTGTATGTTTCATATGCTTCAACAAGGTTAGGATTTTCTCTTCTGCAGGGATCGCACCAGGCAGCCCAGAAATCGAGCAGAACATACTTACCCCTTGTAGAAGAAAGCCTGATAGTATCACCATCAGGGTTGGGCAGTGCTATTTCGGGAGCAACAGCCCCAATTCCTGTTTTTGCTGCCCTGGCAGATTCAGCTTCAAGATTAGCCATAAGTGTTTCCATCTGGTTGTGGAGTGTCTGCACAGGTTCAGATTCCGGGTACAATGCATAGAGGGTTGAATCAACACGCTTATAATAATCAAGATCTTCATCTAGATTCAGGATATAAACCTGTGGCGTTATTTGCTTGTAAAGTGCAATAAGGCTCACCATTGATTCAGTATTCTCATCAATAAAATTCCTGGTATATTCATTCATGTCACTCAATATCTCCTGTGCCCTGGAATCCAGCTCGTTGATTATCTGCTCCAGCTCGGGGTTGTCAATATTCTCCTCGTATATTTCACCCAGCTTTTGTAATTCTTTCATTGCTTCCTGCAACTTGATATCATATTCTATCATCTTACTGGTTCCCGGGGAGCCTTTTACTTCGGCAGTAAATCCCAGTGAATCGGCATCAGCTGTCAGGGTCATTTGCTCACCTGGTTCAAGAAGGGTGGTCAGGAAATTCGATTCGCTTATTTTTATCAGAAAGAATTCAGGGGATTCAATATCACCTTTAAATTCAAATGATCCGTCAGAGTCGGTCATAACAGAATCATAAGACTCAAGGTTCATTCCTCCCAGCCTGTCGAGGTATACATATGTGTCGGGGCTGGCACCATCAAGTTTGCCACTGATCTTAAATTTTTTTTCTCCGCAACCGGTAAACAGGATAGCAAGAAGAATGAGAGCTGTAATTTTTCTGGTCATTTCTTTTCTTTTATTTTTTAAAATATTGTTATATAAATTTGACATTTATTTCGCTGCAAAGTTATACTTTTGCCCGAGATTACGGAAGACTTACTATTTTTTCATTTAATTGTTAATATAAATGAAGTTATATTTAACTTAGTGATCCGGTTTTTAATAATTTACATACCTTGCCTGAGGCATTTATAGCAGGAAGAAAACCAGTATAAACAGATTAATATTTCAGTTCCATGGCATATATAAATTTTGACAAAACCAGGCTTGTTAATCTTGAGTATTCCCTTGGTAAGGAAATTCTCAGGACCAGTAGGACAGGATCATATTCCTCGACTACTATTGTTGGATGCAACACCAGGAAATATCACGGTCTTCTGGTATGCCCGGTCGATAACTTCGGAGGTGAGAGGTATGTGCTTCTTTCCTCTCTTGATGTGTCGGTGGTTGAAAGGGGTAAAGTATTTAACATGGGCATTCATAAGTTTGATGGTGATCATTTCAGCCCAAAGGGACATAAATATCTAAAGGATTTCAGCACCGAATTAATTCCTTCAATGTCATATGAGGTAGGTACTGTTAAACTGAGGCAGGAAAGAATACTATCAGACAAGAGTGACCAGTTCATGATACGATTTACCATTGAAGAAGCACAGGAGCCTGTCACATTGCAATTCAGGCCGTTACTAGCGTTCAGGAAAATTCATGAGCTTACAATATCTAACCTCAGTGCCAACACAAGGGTTAATTACATCAACAATGGAATCAAGATAAAATTGTATGATGGTTTCCCTTTCCTTCATATGCAGTTTTCTAGTAAAGCTGAATTTGTGAAAGTTCCAGACTGGGTTTATGGTGTTGAATACATTGAAGAACAGAAGAGGGGTTATGATTACAGGGAAGATCTGTTCAAGCCCGGATATTTCGAGCTAACCATGGGTACAGGTGAAAGCGTTGTATTTTCTGCGTCAACGGAAGAGGTTAACCCTCTTGGCCTCAAAGCCAGGTTTTCCATTGTCTTGAAGGAAAAGGTGCCACGTGACAATTTCAGAAACTGCTTACTTAATGCTGCCCAGCAGTTTATTGTAAAAAGAAAGGGCAACACGGATATTATCGCTGGCTATCACTGGTTCGGATCATGGGGCAGGGATACCTTCATTTCTTTGCCAGGGTTAACCCTCAGCCGTGGCGATCTGAAAACCTGTCGTGAAGTGCTTGATACCCAGACAGGCAAAATAAAAGAAGGGCTATTCCCAAACATGGGTGAAGCAGGGAATTACGCTTTTAATTCCGTTGATGCCCCCTTATGGTTCATATGGGCTGTGCAACAATACATAAATGCGGGGGGCAGGGATGGATGGAACAGGTATGGCGAAGCCGTACTACAGGTCATCAAAGCCTATATCAATGGCACTAGCTTTAATATAAGCATGCACGAAAACGGGCTTATCTATGCGGGAGAAGATGGAAAAGCCCTTACCTGGATGGATGCTGTCACTTCAGCCGGGCCTGTAACACCCAGAACAGGTTATAATGTCGAGATTAATGCTCTCTGGTATAATGCACTTTGTTTTTCAGGAGAAAATTCAGTGAAGATAAAGAATAAGGATCTGAAACAACTGGTAATTGACCTGCCGGAAAAAGTGAAATCAAGTTTTCTAGAATATTTCTGGGATCAGGATAAGGGATATCTTGCTGATTATGTCGAAGCTGATGGTAGCAAAAACATGTTTGTAAGACCCAATATGATCATAGCCGCATCATTAAAGCATACCATGCTTAGCAGGGATATGATCAAGAGCATGCTTGATGTTGCTGAGAGTGAGCTTTTAACATGCCGGGGGTTGCGCACACTGTCACCAAAAAATCCCCATTACAAGGGTGTTTACAGGGGGACCCAGGATGAGAGGGATGCTGCTTATCACCAGGGTACAGTATGGCCCTGGCTGATAGGTCCATTCTCTGAGGCATACCTGAGATTATATGGAGAGAAAGGTGTTAAGAGGATAAGCAGGTTGATCAAGGAATTTGAAGAAGTGATGGATGAGCACGGGATTAGTACTGTTTCCGAGATTTATGATGGCAACCCTCCACACCAACCCGGGGGAGCAATCTCCCAGGCATGGAGTGTAGGCGAGATTTTAAGGATTATAGACCTTAATGACCAGATTACTGTGAAAAAAAATGTTAAAGGATGAAAGTATTAATGTTCGGCTGGGAATTTCCTCCACATATTAGTGGGGGATTGGGAACAGCAAGCTATGGATTAACAAGGGGCATGGCCTCAATCCCTGATATGGAGGTGCTCTTTGTAGTCCCAAAGGAATACGGAGATGAGGATCAGTCGGGAATGAAGCTGATAGGTGCCAATAATGTACAGGTTGCCTACAAGAAAATCTATTACAAAGGTGAATCCAGGACCTTCGATAAATTAGAGGTAGAATCGAAGATAGTGCCATATACTGATCCCGAGGATTTTTGGAAAATGACCAGGGAAAATAAAAACGTTAGCAGACTTTTTGTGGAAGCTGATGATAGGGGTAGGATACAATTTACGGGGAGTTACGGGGCAAACCTTATCCAGGAGATAGAAAAATATGCCGTGGTGGCATCAGTTATTGCTGATGAAAATGATTTTGATATTATTCATGCACATGACTGGCTGGCTTATCCAGCAGGTGCAGCAGCCAAGATGGCATCGGGAAAGCCCCTGGTTATTCATGTGCACGCAACCGATTTTGACCGAAGCGGGGGTAATGTTAACCCGGTAGTCTATAATATAGAAAAAGCAGGTATGAATGCTGCTGACAGAATTATTGCTGTCAGTAATTTTACCAGGGAAACGGTTATACATAAATATAATATTGACCCTGGCAAGGTGACTACTGTATATAATGCAGTGGAACCGGTGGGTGGTATATACGATGAGTACAAAGCACGGGCTATCGATGACAAGGTTGTAACTTTCCTCGGCAGGATAACAATGCAAAAGGGGCCGGAGTATTTTATCGAGGCTGCATACAGGGTGTTGCAGGTAATGGATAACGTACGCTTTGTAATGGCAGGCAGTGGAGATATGATGGAAAGAATGATACGCAGGGCAGCAGCACTGGGGATTACTGACAGATTTCACTTTACAGGCTTTCTCAAGGGGCAGAATGTATACTGGATGCTGAGGATAAGCGATGTTTATATAATGCCCTCGGTCTCGGAACCTTTCGGAATATCACCTCTTGAAGCAATGCAATCAAATGTGCCTGTAATAATAAGCAAACAGTCTGGCGTGGCGGAGATACTAACACATGCCGTTAAAATAGATTTCTGGGATATCGACGCTATGGCCGATGCAATTCACGCTATACTGACATATCCTGCACTTTCAAAGATGTTCATCGAGAAAGGCAGGGAAGAAGTTGAAACACTTAAATGGGAAAACTCGGCAAAGAATGTCAG
>CAZSJH010000074.1:0-12578 GCA_964607105.1 uncultured Rikenellaceae bacterium
AACGCTTGAATTACTAATTGAAAACAGGCCACTGAATGAGATTGTCGATGATGTTGACAAAATAAAAACCATATTTTATAAAAAGCATAAGGCCGAACTTGACCAGAAGAAGAAGAAATTCCTGGAAGAAGGAGGAAGAATTGAGGATTATCAGCCTGCTGACGATCCCCTGGAGCTGAGAATGAAAGACCTTCTTGCACAGTTCAGGGGTAAGAAAACGGAATATAACAAGCAACTGGAAATAGAAAAGCAGGAAAACCTGAGGAAGAAATATGAAATAATTGATAAGATAAAGGACCTGGTAAACAGGGAAGAATCTATTAATAAAACATTCCATGAATTCAGGGACCTACAGGATCAGTGGCACTCAACAGGTTTGGTACCCCAGTCTTCATTACGAAACCTGTGGGAAACCTATAACCTGAATGTTGAGATATTTTACGATTACATAAAGATCAATAAGGAGCTGAGAGATCTTGATTTTAAAAAGAATCTTGAGACCAAGATTAAACTTTGTGAAAAAGCAGAAGAAATTTTAGTGGATCCAAACCCGGTTAATGCTTTCAGGATTTTACAGGAATATCATCAGCAGTGGAGAGAAATAGGACCTGTGCCAAGAGAATCACGGGCAGAACTGTGGGAAAGATTCAAAACCGCAACCTCTCAAATAAATAAGAGGCATCATGAATATTTCGAAAAGCAGAAAGAGGAACAGAAGAAAAATCTTGCAGCAAAGACAGCACTTTGTGAAAAAGTTGAGGAAATAAACAATATTGAACTAAATATTTATAAGGACTGGGAAAATAAAGCCAGAGAAGTTATTAGGATACAAAAGGAATGGCGTACTATTGGCTTTGCACCTAAAAAACATAATAATGCCATATACCAGAGGTTCCGAGAAACATGTGATGCTTTTTTCCAGGCAAAAAGAGGATTCTATGCCGAAAATAAGGAACAACAGATGGTCAACCTCCAGAAAAAAACGGAGCTGTGTGTACTGGCTGAAGCATTGCAGGATAGTACTGAATGGAAAGAAGCAACTGAGTCCCTGATAAAACTTCAGAAAGAGTGGAAAGAGGTTGGAACTGTACAAAGAAAACATTCCGATAAACTCTGGAAAAGATTCAGAAAAGCATGCGATCACTTTTTCCAGAGAAAATCAGAACATTTTGCTGAATTGGATAGCTCCTTTGAAGATAACCTCAAAGAAAAAGAAGCATTAATATCAGAACTTGAAAATTTTAAACCCGGTGAAAATATTACCGAGGCTTTTGAGGAACTGAAAGATATTCAGCGGAGATGGACTGAGATTGGTTTCGTCCCTTATAAAGATAAAGACAGAATTGGAAACATGTACAGGAGTGCCCTTAATAAACAATTCGACAGACTTAAGATTGATGATGAAGAGAAGGCAATTCTGAAATACCAGAACAAGCTTGAGAATATAAAAGAAACACCCAAAGCTACACGAAAACTGAGAGGAGAAAGGGAAAAATTTATAAACAGGATAAAACAGATGGAGAACGATATTGTGGTATGGGAAAACAATATTGGTTTCTTCTCAAAATCCAGTAATGCAGAATCTATGATACAGGAAGTTCAGTCAAAAATTGATAATGCGAAAAAAACTATCGAAGTGCTGGAAGAAAAAATCAGATTAATAGACCAGTCAGGAATAGACAATGAATAAGTCTCTTTATTTATAACTAAATTTATCGTTTTGGCAGAGGTAAAATACGTATTCGTAACGGGCGGAGTTGCTTCATCCCTGGGAAAAGGAATTATATCATCATCACTGGCAAAGTTGTTGCAGTCGAGGGGTTATAATGTGACAATCCAGAAACTCGATCCTTATATTAATGTTGATCCGGGTACACTTAATCCTTATGAACACGGGGAATGCTATGTTACAATTGATGGAGCTGAAACAGATCTCGACCTGGGACACTATGAAAGGTTTTTGAATGTGCATACTTCCCAGGCAAATAATGTTACTACGGGGAGAATATACAAAACAGTTATTGAGAAAGAGCGCAGGGGAGATTATCTTGGCAAGACTGTTCAGGTAATACCACATATAACGGACGAAATTAAAAGAATTATTAAGCTAGTCGGAACAAGTGGTGAGTATGATATTGTAATAACAGAGATAGGAGGTACAGTAGGTGACATTGAATCATTACCCTATATTGAAGCTGTAAGGCAAATGAAATGGGACCAGGGATTGAATAACTGTGTTGTTATTCATCTTACACTGGTACCTTACCTTAGCGCCACGGGTGAACATAAAACAAAACCAACACAGCATTCGGTTAAAACTTTGCTGGAAGCAGGAATACAGCCCGACGTGCTGGTGCTGAGAACTGAAATGGAATTAACGGAAGATGTCAAGGAAAAAGTTGCTCTCTTCTGTAACGTTGATAAACAGTCTGTTGTGCAATCTGTTGATGTGTCATCAATATATGAGGTGCCTATAAAAATGTTGGAGGAAGAACTCGATAAAACTGTTCTTAAGAGGCTAAAATTAGACCTTAAAGATGAACCGGCGCTTGCTGTATGGCGCGATTTTCTTAGAAAACAGGCAAATCCGAAAACCAAGGGAACAATAGGACTGGTGGGTAAGTATGTCGAGTTGCCTGATGCATATAAATCAATATGTGAATCTTTTGCTCATGGTGGAGCAGCAAATGAATGCCAGGTCGACCTTCAACTTATACATTCTGAAGAAATTATCCCTGAAAACCTCTCCGCCCAGCTTGAGCATCTCGATGGAATCATTGTCGCACCAGGTTTTGGCCCAAGGGGCATGGAGGGAAAAATAATGGCAGTAAAATATGCCAGGGAAAATAATGTTCCATTTTTTGGGATATGTCTGGGTATGCAATGTGCGGTAATCGAATTTGCCAGGAATGTCCTGAATTATGAAAAAGCCGATTCAACGGAAATGAACCCGAAAACCATATATCCCGTTATCGATCTTATGGAAGAACAGAAAAGCATAACATATAAAGGGGGAACAATGCGATTGGGAGGATATAAATGTAAATTGAAAAAAGATTCAAAGGTATACCAGGCATATAATAAAATTGAAATAACTGAAAGACACCGGCACAGGTATGAATTTAATAATAAATACCTTGGTGATTTTGCCGATGCAGGAATGATATCCACTGGTATTAACCCTGAATCTGACCTGGTTGAAATAATGGAAATACCGGATCATAAATGGTTCGTAGGTGTACAATTTCATCCCGAATACAGCAGCACTGTCGTAAATCCACACCCTCTGTTTGTTGAATTTGTGAAAGCCTGCTGTATCCCTGAGAATAGAACAGAAGAATAATAAATAAATTATACAGGTATTAAATGGACAGAAATACAATTATTGGACTGGCACTTATATTCCTTGTTTTCATAGGATTCAGTTTATTTAACAGCAATAAGCTGAAAAAGTCATATGAATCTACAGTCGTTATAGCTGATTCATTATATGAAGAAGGAGATTACGAGGCGGCAAGAAATCAGTACCTGAAAGCACTTGAATTCAAGCCGGGAACTCCTGAAGCTGTAAACAGGGTAAATGAAATAAACAGGATCATCCAACCAGATACTATTGAAACACAGGATACAGTACGGATGGCCCAGGAGGCTCAGACAGAAAGAGATGATGTTCCTGCTATGCAGGTTGAGGAAATACAGGAACCTGAACAGACATTGGGAGAATTTTCAGAAACTTATCATGGTGAACAGGATTTCTTTATAATTGAAAACGACAAGATGGAACTGGAAATAGCATCCAGGGGTGGTCGTGTCTATTCTGCCAGGTTGAAAGATTATACAACCCATGACAATCGTCCGTTAATCCTTTTTGACGGAGATTCAACGGTTTTCGGATTTAAATTCTTTACCAGGGATAACAAACGTATAGAAACCAATAATATGTATTTTCAGCCGGTTAATACCGCTGAATATACTGATGCTACCAACTCAAAAGCCAGTGTGGTTTTTAGGGCACAAATATCTGAACAGCAATATATTGAATATATTTATACCCTGAATCCGGGACTTTATATGGTCGATTTTAAAGTTAATTTCGTCGGCTTATCAGATGTAATTGCTTCAAACATAAATTCCCTGTCCTTAGACTTCAAAGCATATATCCCGCAACAGGAAAAAGGAAGGCAGAATGAGAACACCTGGTCGAACATTAAATATAAACACTATCAGGCTAATGTTGATGGCTTCAGGGACAGGTCTCAGAAGGATTTTGAAGAAGTAGATATATCAACTCCTTTAAGATGGGTGGCTTTCAAAGACCAGTTCTTCTCATCAGTTTTGATCGCCGAAAAATCTTTTTCAAATGGATATGTATCATACACTACGATGCCCGAGGATAGTAAATATCTGCGTTACTTTACCTCTGAACTCAGCTTGCCTTATGAGCCAGAGCCAAAGGTTGAATATGATATGAAAATCTATTTGGGGCCAAATCATTATAAAACGTTGAAGAAATATGATCTCGCCCTTGAAGAACTGGTGATGCTCGGTAAAAATGTTATTAAGTTCATTAATAAGTATGTAATTTTACAGATATTTAACTGGCTTAATAAATTTATAGGCAACTACGGAATTATTATACTGATACTGACACTGATTATAAAAATAGTACTTTTCCCTCTGACTTTTAAGTCGTACCAGTCCCAGGCCAAGATGAAAGTACTTAAACCGCTGGTTGATGAAATAAACAAGAAGTTTCCGAAGAAGGAAGATGCAATGAAAAAGCAGCAGGCTACCATGGGCCTCTACAAGAAGGCCGGTGTTAGCCCGATGGGAGGCTGCCTGCCTATGTTGCTCCAGATGCCAATACTCTTTGCAATGTTCAGGTTTTTCCCCACCTCAATTGAATTGAGACAGGAGTCATTCTTATGGGCTGACGACCTTTCAACATATGATTCAATACTGGACCTTCCTTTTAACATACCTCTCTATGGTGATCACATAAGCCTCTTTACCCTGCTGATGACTGTTTCTACTATTATTACAATGAAAATAAACAGTCCGTCATCAACCGGGCAGGAACAGATGCCGGGAATGAAAATGATGACCTATATCATGCCCATTATGTTTATGTTCATTCTAAATAATTTTTCAGCAGGTCTGACATATTATTATTTCCTGGCAAACCTGATAACATTTGGGCAGAATATGATCTCTAAGAGGTTTATAGATGAAGATGCTGTGCTGAAGAAGATTGACCAGAGCAAGAAAAAACCTGCCCAGAAGTCAAAATTCCAGCAAAGACTTGAAGCGGCGGCAAAACAAAAGGGCTATAACCCGCCTAAAAAGAAATAAACATGCTTCGAAAGTCAAAGAAAACATAAAACTGACATAACTTTTTAATGATGGTCAAGAGGGTAAAAATAAAAGACATAGCTGAAAAGTGTGGCTTTTCAAACACACTCGTTTCCCTGGTATTGAATGATAAGGCTTCTCTATACGGTATAAAACCCGACACACAGGAAAAAGTACTCTTCGTGGCACGACAGATGGGTTATTTTGAGGACGTACCAACAGGGAAAAGCTCTGCACTGAAATCATCTGGAGGAAGTATTGTCGGAATGATAGTCCCCGACCTGAATAATCATTTCATTTTTGAAATAGGCCATTTGCTGAACAAGGCATTTTCCAGTATAGGGCTTACCTTCACTATTATATCGAAAAATGAAAATGAACAGAGATTCAGCTCTGTAATAACAGAACTGAAAAAATTGTATAAGGGACTGATTCTGTTCGGAGATGCTGCCGATGATATGACTGTAAGAAGTCTAAAAGAATCAAATTACCCTTTTGTCGTTTTGGAAAAGAAATTAGTAAGGCACAGGATAAATGAAATATACAGTGACCCGGAAGAGGCATGCAGACTGGCGGCATTACATATACTGAGGCTGGGGTATAATAGTATTTCAATAATTGAACAGAAAAATTGTACTAACTGCATTATTGATACCCAGGTATTGGTGAATACTATTATTAAAATTATCCCGGGTATCAGGATATCAATTCACCTGCTTGCTGGCAAAAATAATCTGGGTGTTACAGATGCAAATGAAATTGTAAGAGCACTGCGTCCTCCTGAAGCATCACAGATGTTTGTTATTAAACATTCCGAGTTTGTATATCCACTCTTATCTTTTCTAAAGACAAAAAGCATCAGGATACCTGGAGATATAGCTCTTATTTCTATGGATGCAGGAGTAGGATTTGACTTAATGGATCCTCCGGTAACAAGAATAAACAGGAAATACACCCAGCTGGCACTTAAAACATCACAAATGCTCTGGTCTGAAGTTAAAAATAATGGAAAAGGTAAGTATAAGCGATCAGTTAAAATAAGTCCTGAGCTGATAGTTGAAAAATCCTGTGGAAGTGTATTATAAAAATCGCTTACTAACATGAAATTTAAAATATATTCCTTCGTTACATTAATTATCCTTTCTGCTGCTTCTTGTATTAATAATAATCACCTGATCGAAGAGGATGAATACCGTGAGAAGGTTAATCAGAAGTACCAGGAGAGAAGGGATCTTTTTTCAGAATGTGACATCGATCTGTTTTCGGTTTTTGACGGCGATCTGAACAACGAGGAAGCAGAAGCCTTGAAATTTTTATTTGCATATATGCCCTTGAGTGATATTGCTGATTATGATGGCCGCTTTTTTCTTGATAATGCAAGGTTGTCACTTCAGGCACGTAAGTTAACAAACTGGGGAAGCAGTATTCCTGAAAATATTTTCCTGCACTATGTTCTGCCCGTAAGGGTAAATAATGAAAACCTGGACTCATTCAGGATTGCCTATTTTGATGAAATAAATGATCGTGTGGGAGATTTTAAAGAAATTGAGGAAGCAGCACTTGAAATTAACCACTGGTGTCATGAGAAGGTTACATATCAAGCAGCTGATATTCGAACATCATCACCCATGGCAACCATACTATCTGCCAGGGGGAGATGTGGCGAAGAATCTACGTTTACGGTTGCAGCGTTACGAACAGCTGGCATACCTGCTCGACAGATATACACTCCGAGATGGGCTCACAGTGATGATAACCATGCATGGGTTGAAGTATGGGTAAATGGCGATTGGAAATACCTCGGGGCATGTGAACCTCAACCTGTCCTCGACCGCGGATGGTTCACTGAACCGGCACGAAGGGCTATGCTAACCCATACCAAGGCTTTTGGATTATACAGGGGTGATGAGAATACCGTGAAAAGGGAAGATAACTA
The DNA here is from genome assembly GCA_964607105.1 of uncultured Rikenellaceae bacterium. GTDB lineage: Bacteria > Bacteroidota > Bacteroidia > Bacteroidales > VadinHA17 > UBA9300. The sequence goes on from CAZSJH010000074.1 coordinate 7,289, forward strand.
TGCCGAAATAAATACTCTCTCTTATTATGCCCTGACGAAAGTTATTGTTATTAAAGTTCTTGATGCTGATAATAATGCCGCTCAGAATGCCATGGTCGAACCATGCCTTTATAATTATGCTGAATTTTACCCGCTCACGGAAATCTTGACAGGTAAAGAGGGCACATGCCGGTTCGAAACAGGATTGGGTGACCTGTTAATATGGGCAAATAAAGGTGATAAATTTGCATTTGGGAAAATAACGGTTGCCGAGACTGATACTTTAATATTGAAACTGGGTGCATATACTGATGTTAATGATTATTATGAATTTGACCTGCAGGCACCGGTTTTACATATCCCTTTTCCTGATACTATCTCCCCGCAGCTGAAAATGGAAAACGCAGAGAAAGTAAAGAGGGAGGACAGTATAAGGCATGCCTATATAAATACTTGGATAAGCAGTGAAGAAACCGCTGATCTTGCCACCTCCCTGGATCTTGATACGGCAAGAGTGAAAAATCTGATAACCAGAAGTATGGGGAATTATCGTGAGATATCCCAGCTGATTGAGACATGCTCCCCTGAATACCATGAGGAACTACTGCAATTGCTTGAGGCTGTTGCTGACAAGGATCTCAGGGATACAAAGGCATCTGTGCTGGAAGATCATGTTCTTAAAACTGTCAAATTTTATAAGCAGGATGATTATCCCGGTGCTATTTATATTGATTACGTCCTTAATCCACGTATTTGCAATGAAATAATCACACCCTGGAGATCCTATATAAGTGATTATTTTGATGACACAGAGGTGGAAAATATTATAAGTGATCCTGCTATTCTTGCCGGGTGGATTGCTGAGAATATAAAACTGCATGATGATATGAATTACTATAATGTCCCGATAAGCCCTGAAGGAGTACTGAAGACTGGCTATGCCGATGAGCTTTCAAGGGACATATTATTTATTGCATGTTGCAGAAGCTATGGCATTCCTGCAAGGATTGAACCTGGCACAAATATTATTCAGTTCTATAACAAGGGCAAATGGGCAGATGTATATTTCACTGATAATCTATATAAAGACAAGCAGGATGCTCAGCTTAGATTTTCGTTCGCTGGAGGAGGCCCCGTGCCTGAATATTATATTCATTTCACACTGGCTCGATTTGAAAATGGCAGGTATGTTACCCTGGCCTATGATTATAACAGGAAAGTAACTGAATTTGATGATTATTTGTCATTACCCCCCGGCAATTATATGCTGGTAACAGGCAGCAGGACAGATGCATCAAAAGTCTTAAGTGCCATTAGATTTTTTAAACTTTCCGAAGGTGAGAAAAAAATACTTATAGTAAAATTAAGGGAAGAGATGAATCCTGCATCAATAATGGGTGATATTAACCTTAACCAGGGTTTTATACATGATAATATAAATAAAAAGCTGATTGATTATGCTGATAACGGACTGGTTATTATTTGGATAGATCATGACAGGGAGCCCAGTAAACATATACTTAACGATTTACCTCTGGTAAAAGAGGAACTTGATAAGATCGATTGTCAAATTATTTTTCTTTCTGACCCATCCTCTGCAAGTGCTTCGTATGATCCTGGAAAAATAAAGGGATTACCTGTAAAATCAATGTTCGGTTTTGATCAAGACCTCAAAATACTGAAATCAGTATATGGAAAAGAATCATACTCTTCAGTCCAACTACCCTATGTTCTATACAGTGACCCGGCTGGTGGAATTTATTATATATCTGAAGGCTATCGCATTGGCATAGGTGAACAGATTCTTAGGACTATTTATAATACAAACTGATATGAAGAATATTAATATCCTCTTCCTGGTATTCTTATTTATTGTTATTTCATGTACCGGCAGGCAGGAAACAGAATTAGTTGATTTAAAGGACCCTGTTGAATATGTTGATCCTTTTATTGGTACAGCATACCACGGACACGTATTCCCAGGGGCAACGGTTCCTTTTGGTATGGTGCAGTTAAGCCCCGATAACGGAACTAATGGATGGGACTGGTGCTCGGGTTATCATTATTCCGACACAATTATAGCCGGATTTGGTCATACACATCTGTCGGGGACAGGAATAGGTGACCTTGCTGATATAGTTTTCCTGCCCTCAATGAGCGGGTTCAATGAGGGATTTACCAGTGACAGATCATCAGTGGCTCATGAAAACAGGTCATCATTCAGTCATGCTAATGAAACAGCTGAACCGGGTTATTATTCTGTCAAACTGGATAATGGTGTAACTGTTTGCCTTACAACAACTAAAAGAGCCGGATTTCAGAAATATATTGCTGACCGGGATGGAATCATGAATATTCTTGTTGATCTTGGCTTTGCCATTAACTGGGACAGCCCGGTAGATTGTTCAATTGAATATGATGGTGAGATTCTGCAGGGCAAGAGAATTTCAACGGGATGGGCAGAACGCCAGTACCAGTATTTTGCAAGCATATTTTCAAAAGAGCCGGTAAAGGTAAAAAGTGTTAACGAAGGGCTTTTTAATAATGAATTATCGGTCAGGGGTAATAAGATAGGAATGATACTTTCCTTTGATGTAAAGGAAGGAGAGGAGATACTAGTAAAAACAGGCCTTTCAGCAGTAGATGAAGACGGGGCAAAAAAAAACTTGATGGCTGAAATACCGGGTTGGGAATTTGATGAAATAAGAAAATCAGCTTCTTCAGAATGGAACACGGAACTTTCGGTTATAAAAGTCTCTGCTGCTGATCCAGAAACACTGAAAGTATTTTATACTGCTTTGTACCATAGCCTGCTAGCTCCATATACCTACTCTGATACAGATGGCCGCTACAGGGGTGCAGACCTTCAAATTCACCAGACTGATTCCTTTACCAATTATACAGTTTTTTCCCTCTGGGACACCTTCAGGGCTGCGCATCCCTTGTTTACAATAGCGCAACCCGGAAGGGTGGCTGACATGATAAATGCCATGCTTAATATTTACCTTCAGCAGGGCAAGCTTCCGGTTTGGTCACTAATGGCCAATGAAACCAATACTATGATAGGATACCATGCCGTACCTGTTCTTGCTGATGCAATGGCAAAAGGTATTGAGGGCTTTGATTATGAACTGGCCTATGAAGCTGCAAAGCATTCATCAATGCTCGACTTTGAAGGGCTTAATTATTACAGGCGCTATAGTTATATACCGGCAGACCTTGAAAATGAATCCGTTTCAAAAACTCTTGAATACTGTTACGATGACTGGTGCATAGCACAGATGGCCAAAACTCTGGGGAAAGATGAAGATTACAGTTATTATATGAAGCGGTCGAACTATTACAGGAACCTGTTTGATCACGAAACAGGATTTATGCGGGGAAGACTCTCAGATGGCAGCTGGAAATTACCCTTTGACCCTTTATTTTCCAGCCACCGGCAGGATGAATATACTGAGGGTAATGCATGGCAGTATACCTGGTTTGTTCCTCATGATTTATACGGATTGGCAAGCATGATGGGAGGTCCATCCGGTCTTATCCAGAAATTGGATTCATTATTCTATCAGGAACGGGGAGTAACAGGTGAAAATGCGTCTTCTGATATTTCTGGATTGATAGGAGCATATGCCCACGGCAATGAACCGGGACACCATACCACCTATATTTTCAGCAGTCTTGGAGAACCTGACCGTACACAGGAACTGGTGCGAAAAATAATGACAGAAATGTATCATTCAGGGAAAGATGGACTTTGCGGTAACGAAGACTGTGGACAGATGTCAGCATGGTACGTATTTTCAGCAATGGGATTTTATCCCCTGAACCCCGCTGAGGGTATCTATATACTTGGAAGTCCAATAATCGATGAAGCTGTTATCCAGCTTCCCGGTAACAAGGAATTTATTATCAGGGCTGAAAATAATGCACCTGAAAATATTTATGTCAGTAGAATATACTTAAATGGTGAAAACCTTGAACGTAACTATATAAGGCATGATGAGATTATGAATGGGGGAACTCTGGTTTTTGAAATGACGGGTAACAGAGACGAATCTTAATTAACTAACTGTTAAGCTTATTTGAGACAGATTATTATTCTATATAAATATTTTGTAGCATGCCTGGCATGTGCAATGTTATTTGCAGCTCCATTTACTGTATATTCCCAGATATTGCATGGTTCCGGAATACCGGATGCTAATAAGGTAATCCATTCTGATATTATCCTTGAAGAAATATATTTTAAGCCACAAATAATAGATAGTATGCGCAATGCCTTTTACGAGGTACCGGGGTATACAACATTTGCAGCAAAGCGCGAAGTAACATATAATCCCGGGAATTCAGGTAAGATAATAATTAAAGAGGCAGGGGAGAGGGTCTGGTACCTGAGGCTCCGTTCCGGGGATGCAAAATCCATTAATATCATATTCAGTAAGTACAGGCTTCTGAAAGGGGAAAAAGTTTTCATATATGATAATATCCTGCAATCAACTAAAGGCCCATTTACTGATAAGAACAACAAACACGCTGGTACACTTGCAATAATGCCAATTGCAGGTGAAGAGATAATCGTAGAATATCATATGAAGCCTCCATATGATAGTAATCGTTTGGAGGTGGGACAGATTGCTCATGATTATATCGGTATAGCAAGCAGGAGCAATTATTCAAAAGATGTGTACTATGGGGCTTCCCAGCCCTGTAATGTTGATATCAGCTGTCTGTCAGGTGATGAATGGCAGGTAGAAAAAAATTCAGTGGTGAGGATAATAGCAGGAGGGACAGAACTGGGAACAGGATTTCTTATAAATAATACAAGAGAGGAAAACATAGCTTTTATTATAACTGCCAATCATGTGATCAGAAATGCACAGAATGCTATTAATTCTATCTATGTCTTCAGGTATGAAAGCCCCTATTGTGATGGGCCTGATGGTATGACTGAATATAGCATCTCGGGTGCTGAAATGATGGCTGAGGATATAAGTACCGATTTTACTCTAGTCAGGCTGATCAGTTTTCCCCCTATAACTTACAGGCCATACCTCGCAGGCTGGGATGTGAGAGCCACCGTTCCCGGCAATACGGTCACCATTCACCATCCTTCAGGCGATGTAAAAAAGATAACTACCGATATGGACTCGCCCGTTATTTCAACTTTCCAGAACTTATATGCTAATGGCTTCTGGAAAGTACTCCGATGGGAGGAAGGAACAACCGAAGGAGGCTCATCAGGATCTCCTTTATTTAACCAGGATCACAGGGTGGTAGGTTACCTGACGGGGGGAGAAGCTGTATGCGGGAA
>CAZSJH010000075.1:0-10607 GCA_964607105.1 uncultured Rikenellaceae bacterium
CGAACAATTAGCCCGGTGGGCTAATTTAGCGAGGAGCCAGACAGAGCAGAGGTTAATTAAGACGAAAGACAAAAGACAAAAGACAAAAGACAAAAGTAAAAAGATAAAAGTAAGTATTTGTTATAATAAACTTTTGTCTTTTTATTTTATCTTTTAAACCATAAGTTCCGCTATCTGGACGGCATTTGTTGCTGCACCTTTGCGGATATTATCAGCTACTATCCACATGTTCAGAGCCTTTTCGATTGAATAGTCCTTTCTCAGCCTGCCCACAAACACCTCATCCCTGCCATGGGCATCCAGGGCCATCGGGTATATGTTCCCTGCAGGATTGTCTCTAAGAACAACTCCCGGGGTATTACTGAGCACCTCCCTGATATCAGCCAGGTTATATTCCTTATTGAATTCCAGGTTAACTGATTCGGAGTGGCCACCCATGACTGGCACCCTGACCGCTGTGGCAGTGACCTGTATAGTGTCATCGTCCAGTATTTTCCTGGTTTCATTAAGCAGCTTTATCTCCTCCCGGGTATAACCGTTGTCAAGGAAAGCATCGCAGTGAGGAAGGCAGTTCATAAATATCTGGTGAGGATACGCAATATCCCCGCTTATTCCTTTAATCTCATTATCCAGTTGTTCCACTGCTTTCTTTCCTGTACCGGTAACCGATTGATAAGTTGATATTACCAGTCGCTTTATACCATAAAGATTATGTAAAGGTGCAATGACCATTAAAAGCTGTATGGTGGAACAATTGGGGTTGGCAATTATCCTGTGCTCCGGCCTGATTGCCTGTGAATTAATCTCAGGAATAACGAGAGGCACATCTGTATTCATCCTCCAGGCAGAAGAATTGTCTATCACAAAAGTACCCTTTTTAGCAAATTCAGGCGCCCATTCAAGTGAAACAATACTGCCCGCTGAAAAAAGTGCTATATCAGGATTCTGATTAATTGCTTCTTCAATGTTTATAATTCTATGGCTGCTCCCCATGAAATTTATATCTTTCCCTACTGATTTCTCGGATGCTACCGGCAACAGTATTTCTACCGGGAAATTTCTCTCTTCCAGTATTTCAAGCATTGCCTGACCTACCATTCCGCTTACACCAACCACGGCAACTTTCTTCATCAAATTCCTTGTTTTTTTGAAATATATTACAGAAATTTATATGACTAATGTTGTAAAGATAGTTTTTTAGCCACTATCATCAATTCGCTGCATGAGAAAAGTATTATTATTGTTTTTGCTTATACCGGGCATGGTATGTGCCCAGGTTGTTTATGAGGATTTTGAATCAGGTCTGACAGGTGACTGGCTTCTGACATCCGGCGAGAGATGGGAAGCTGATTCATTATTCACAATAAACGGGAAATACTCACTCCACCATTCCTACGATAACAGTGATTCCGGATGTGATAGGATAGGTACCAGTATCAAAGGTCTTCAGCCTGCTCTCTCTGATACGGAATGGAAATTTAAGATGAAGCATGCTTATAACCCATCTTCGTCGAATAACTGGTCCTTCTTCCTCATGTCCGATGAACCACCACCGACAATGGGAACAGGAGGAACATTATCCGGATTTGCCCTGGGGGTTAACCTCAGTGGGTATAACGACACTTTATGTTTATGGAAAATAAACGGTGGAAGAACATCAGTGGTACTTTCAACATCACTAAACTGGCAAAATGATATAGGTATCGATTCAGTTGCTGCCCTGACAGTAAAAAGAGCCATTGACGGGTTGTGGCAGGTTTTTATTGATAATGAACAAAATCAACAGTTGCTTATAGGTGAAGGAAGTGACAATGATTTATTTCTTGTGGGATGGGCTGGTATAATGTATGAGTATTCATCATCACAGGATTGTAAGCTGTGGATTGATGATGTAATTATAAACGGACATATTGAAATTGATAATCAGGCTCCGAGGGTTGATACAGTATATTTTTCAGGATACAAAACACTTATACTTCAGTTTAATGAAGCTCTCCCTGAATCACCCCTTGAGCAATATTTTGTGCTCAAACCCGGTGATTTTATTCCTGATGAAATAATTCAGGATGGCGAATCATACATCCTTGAATTCGGGCATGTGATCACTAATAAAATTTATTATGATCTGTATATCAGTGACATATGTGATATGTCGGGTAACTGTTGTGATACCATCATTAAAAGTATAATGCTTGCCTTGCCCGAAAGGAGTGATATAATAGTATCCGAATTAATGTTCGATCCGGAACCTCCTTCAGGATTGCCTCCGGCTGAATATATTGAGCTGCATAATATCTCGGGATTTGATCTTAATACCTCGGGGATGGAGGTGGATATAGGTAGCGATAATTATATGCTTCCGGAAGTGCAGTTTAAAACAGGCGATTTTATCCTGTTTACAAATGCAGGTGATGCAAATTTATTTACAGATTATGGGAAAGTATTGTGCCCGGATAGTGAATTCATCCTTAACAATACTACTGATATGGTTTTATTGCGGGATAGCAGGGGTGAGGTTATTCATGGGCTTGAGTATGATATTGAATGGTATAATAATCAGCTTAAGAAATATGGTGGCTGGGCTCTTGAGATGATTGATTATGGATATCCTTTTGCAGGGCGATCTAACTGGACTGAATCAAAAGACAGGTCAGGAGGAACACCGGGAAGGATTAACTCAATGAATTCCTTCAATCCCGATCTGGAAGCACCTGTATTGATTAATATCTTTCCTGTTTCATCAAGGCATGTTCGCCTGTCATTTTCTGAAACAATAGATATGCAAGCAACTGATAATGGAAGCTGGGCGGTTGAAGGGCTCAAAGTCACTAATATTAATATTGTGGATCCTCTGACAAGGATAATTGATATTGAACTGGAGGATAAGCTTGTGGAAGGCATTATTTACGAGCTAAGCCCACAGTGTGAGATTAGTGATATGGCCGGGAATGAGCTTTTAATAAACGATAAACGTTTTGGTATACCCTCATTAACAGAAGTACAGGATCTACTTATCAATGAAATTATGTTTGATCCTTTACCAGGGGGAGCGGAGTTTATTGAGATATATAATAATTCCGACAAGATAGCTGATCTTTCAGATCATTTCTTGGTAAGTTATAATTCGGCAACATCTGACACCGGGAAGATTAACTGGCTGTCGCATGAAGGACGTTGTCTCATGCCGGGTGATTATTTTGTTATCACAACTGATCGTGAGGCTGTGATCAATAATTATAACAGCTGTGATAAAGACCGGATCTTTGAAATAGTTTCCTTACCCTCCCTGCCGGATAAGGAAGGTAACCTGCTTCTATATAACAGGAATCTGATTCTTATTGACAGGATGTATTATTCTGATGAAATGCATTCAGCTTTGCTGTCTATAACAAGTGGTATTTCGCTCGAACGTATTGCGTTGGATATGCCGGGTTCTGACAGGAGCAACTGGAAATCAGCTTCCGGCACCTCGGGTTATGCCACTCCCGGGATGAAGAATTCAGCTGCTTCGGAATATGAAGATATCGGGAGCAAGGGGATCATGAGATTTTCCTCGCGTAAAATCAGTCCTGATAATGATGGATTTGAAGATTACCTGAGGATAATGCTTAGCTCGGCCAGTAATCAAAATATTCTTAGCGTAAAGGTATTTAATGATATGGGTTACCCTGTCAGGACACTGGCTGACAATCTTACATCCGGTTATAGTTCTCTGATTATATGGGATGGCTGTGATGATTATGGGCAGCTTGTAAGGGAGGGGATATACATTATTTGTTCAATTATATTACCTGCCAAAGGGTCACCAGAGCTTTTGAAGAAAGTATGTTCGGTGGTTTATTACTGATCCGCTGAATTATTATTTTTCTTTTCAGGTACCATAAGAGCAAAAATAATTGATGGGAATGACAGTAAGGCAGCTATAAGGTATGTTTTATCCATGCCTATATGATCAGACAGGGCACCAACACCAAGTGTCATTACTGAGGTGATAAAAAAGTTAATCATCATATATACCCCATTTACGAAAGGTAAATGTTTTGTATCAAGATCATGTATAACGGCCAGGTTTACAGATTGAGGGGCAACGAGAAAAACTCCCATTAAGATCAGCAGTATAATGCTTAAAAAGCCTGATGACTTTAAGAAAAGGAGCATCAGGAAAGGTGATACTACGGATACAATAAGAAGGGTTGGTCTTCTACCTATTTTGTCAGATATTGAACCTGAAAGAAATGTGCCAGCAGCTCCTGCCAGCTGTAGAACAGAAAGTGATATACCTGCCCCCCACAACTCCATACCCTTGCCTGTAAGGTAAACGGGAAGGTAAAGAGTGAGAGAAGCTTTCATGGCTCCCCTGAAAAAGGTTATTCCTGCCAGGGTAAGAAATACAGGCAGAAAACGCCTGAAGATACCAGGATAGTCGGGATGTGCAGTTTTTATTTCTTCTCTGATGGATATATCCTTTAGCTTAATCCAGAGAATGAATGATGCCAGTATTCCAAAAGGAATGAGTCTCAGGGTCCCATCCAATCCCCATTGTTCCACTGCGGCCACTACCACCAGGGGACCCAGGGTCCTGGCAAGCTCACCACCTAACATGAAAAAACTCATGCCCATGCCTGTTCTTTCTCCTGATATTTTCTTCACCATTACCGGAGCGGGAACGTGGAAAAGAGTTGAACTTATTCCACTGACAAAAAGCAATATTGCGAGTACTATATATACCGGAGCTATTCCTATTAAGCCCATGGCAACGGTGGTAACAGCAGGAGCAAAGATTACGAAATACCTGACTTTCAGTTTTTCGGCCAGTATACCTATCAAGGGATTGAAAAGTGATGGTATTCGCTGGATAACACTTAGCATACCTGATAAAAACAGGGATATTTGCAGTTTTTCAATTAAGAGTGGCAGTACAGGTGCAAGGAAAGAAGTATATACGTCATGGATAAGGTGCGCAAGTGAAATAATTATGACATTGCCTGTTTGAAAAGCGTTATTCCTTACCTTATTTTTCTTCAACATACGGGGTCTCAGATTTTGTCGATCAGTTCTGTCATAATAGAAGTCATTTTCGATTCTGTTGCAGCTGCTGCCTTGGTTACCATTTCATGGGTAATATAGTGTATCTTCCCTTCAACACCCAGGTCGCTTATGATGCTTACGGCAAAACAGGGAATATTCATATGCCTTGCAACAATTACCTCGGGTACAGTTGACATCCCTACGGCATCGGCCCCTATGTTCCTGAAGTGCTTGTACTCTGCAGGGGTTTCAAATGTAGGCCCTGACGTGGCAAGGTACACTCCTTTTTTAACCTCAATGTTTAGCTGTCGGGATACTTTTTCTGCTTTTGCTATTATGTTTTTATCATATGCCTCGCTCATATCAGGGAATCTAGGACCTATAATATTATTGTTGGGACCGATAAGAGGATTGGGAAGAAAATTTATGTGATCTGTGATAATCATAATGTCTCCGACTGTGAAATCAGGATTTATTCCTCCGGCTGCGTTTGATAAAAAAAGGTATTTAACTCCCAGGTATTTCATTACCCTTATGGGAAATACAAGCTGGGCTGTTGTATAGCCCTCATAAAAATGGAAACGACCTTTCATGGCCACAATTTTTTTGGAGCCAAAGTCACCATATATAAGTTTCCCTTCATGACCTTCAACTGTGGAAACAGGGAAATTAGGTATGTCTGAATAATCAACCTCATTTATGATTTTTATTTTTGAAACCAGTCCGCCCAGACCCGTACCCAGTACTATACCTGCATCAGGAGCCGTAAAACCTTTTGATTTAAGAAAGGCTGCCGTTTCTTCTATTTTTTCTAACATAATCTAAAATGAATTTGTTAAACTTTATTTCTCCGTCACCCAGGAAAATAACATTGATCATGAGATAAAAGATATTATTGTCAGGAAAATCTTCTTCTCGCATTATTTCCCCTAGCCGTATTGCATCTTTTTCCGTTGTAATTAAACACCTTTCTCTTGTGGGGAGGGAAAGGTATTGTTCTATTATATGCCTGTAGTCCTTTTTGTTATAACGGTGATGATCGGGGTATTTAAGATGTTTTATATTAAGGTTATATCCATTCAAATAGCTTAACAGAGTACTGGGATCGGCAATACCCGTAACCAGGAGAACATTCCTAAGGCTATGGGCAAGCTGGTCCATTTTTGCCCCTTGTTTCTCCTTTGTGAAGATATTTACTGGCTCATCATATGACAATCCAGTAAAGAAAGCATACTGATCTGGGGGGAGATAGATTTTTTTTAAAAAATCTTGCATATCATCAGCCTGCAGGTCGTCCGGTGATTTAGTTACCAGCACGACATCAGCCCTACTTATCGAAGACCTGGGTTCCCTTAAGCTGCCTGCGGGCAGGAGGTAATCTTTGATTATTGGCCTGTTGTAATCGATGAGCAAGATATTAACACCTGCCTTGATATATCTGTGCTGGTAGGCATCGTCAAGCAGGATTACATTTGTACCGGGTTCGTGTGCCAGTATTCTTTTCACACCATTTACCCTGTTCCTGTCAACGGCTACGGTTATATTTTGATATTTACGTTTTATCTGCAGGGGTTCATCACCTGAGGTCCTGACTTCAGAATCTGCATTAACAATATTGAAATCCCTAGTTTTCCTCATGTATCCCCTGCTCAATACGGCGATATTGAAATCATCCTTAAGCAGTTCAACAATATATTCGATATGAGGTGTTTTACCTGTCCCGCCTACGGTAATATTACCAACAGTTATTACCGGGATATCAAAACGGGTGGAATTGAGTATATTCTTATCGAACAGCCTGTTACGTATGCTTATTACAAAACCGTAAAGCAGTGAGAAAGGGAAGAGCAATATTTTTTGCAGGGTCCTGTGCATTACCTGATTTCAATGAAATATGGCAGTCGAGCCTGGACACCGGATAATGTTCTTAACTCATTTATATCGTCATAATACCTTGCCATTTCTCCCAGCTCCTTTCTTATTATTTTCGATTTTATATCCCCTGTTAAACTCTTCATCAGCTTTGTATAGGGATCTTCTTCTTTGGGATACTCTTTTATCTCATAGTCATCCAGAGAAGCAAGTATGGCAGCTTCTTCTATCGCTTCGGGTAGTCCTCCGATATAATCAACAAGGTTCAGTTCAAGAGCATCATTACCGCAATATACATGACCCTGACCCATCTCATCAACTTTTTCTTTATCAATACCTCGTCCGTTTGATACACGGCTTACAAATTCATTATATGTCCTGTCAATATGCTGCTGGTAGATCATCTGCTCATTGTTGTTCATTTCCCTGAAGAATGACAGTATGTCTGCATTTTTGTTTGTTTTAACCACATCCGAGGTGATTCCGAGCTTGTCCTCCATAAGCTTACTCGCTTCCGGGAACAGCCCGAATACACCTATAGAGCCTGTCAGTGTTGTGGGTTGAGCAAATATTTTTGTTGCCGGGGCTGATATATAATATCCTCCGGAAGCAGCATAGTTGCTCATGGAGACAACCACCGGAATTGAATCGGCAGTCAGCTGTATCTCTCTCCACATATTGTCAGATGCCATAGCATTACCGCCCGGCGAACTTATTCTGAGTACAACAGCATCGTAATCACCACTTTCCCTTATTTTTCTTATCATCGATGCAAATCCATCCCCACCTATCATACCTGTTGTACTGGTGCCCATATTAATGGTTCCTTCAGCATAAATTACTGCTATTGATGATTCGGATTTTTCCTTCTTATCAAACTCTGCTTTTCTGTATTTGGCCATGCTGACCTGTTCCGGTTCTTTATCCTTTTCCGTACCAGTGAGGTTTTGTAATTCTTCAATAATCTCATCCTTATACATAAGACCATCAATAAGATCTTCCTCAACTGCCTCGTTAATATTGAACGCTACCAGATCGTCGGCCATCCGGTTAAGTTCCTCAACACTTATATTGCGTGATATTGAGATCTGGTTGAGTACATGGCCCCATATTCCCGACAGATAGTTGGTGATCTGCTGGCGGTTAGCTTCACTCAGTTCATTGAGCATATATCTCTCAACCGCTCCCTTATATTTTCCATGTCTGATAACCTGTACGTTTACGCCGATTTTTTCAAGCGCATCCTTATAAAATATTATCTCGGAAACCAGTCCCTTGAATTCCATCAGAGCATTGGGATTGACATATATTTTATCCGCAACGCTTGAAATATAATAAGACTCCTGGGTCAGGATATAATCTGTATAGGATATTATAAATTTTCCGGACTCTTTGAATTTAAGCAGGGCATTACGTATTTCTTCTGCCTTCCCCCAGCCATTTATCATTAGTCCGTTCTCAATAAGGACTCCCTTTATCCTGTCGTCGTCAGCTGCTTTCCTGAGGTTTGACAGTATGTCGTTTATCCCCGGTGAAGGTTTGAAAGTGAAATTAATAGGATCAAAACTACTCCAGGGATTACTTGATCCTTTTTCCGGGATGGTCAAACCGGTATTCAGTACCAGGACTGAATTTGATTTTATTGTAACAGGCTTTTCGGCCGAAGCGATCATAAGGCTGAAACTGGCCAGGCTTATGAAGAAGAACAATAGCCCTGCTATAAGCAGGCCTGTAATTGTAGCTAATGTGTATTTCAGAAAACTTTTCATAGATATTTATTTTACAGCTTAATTTAAGACCCTAAATATATAAAAAACAAGGACAGGAGACTTTGGTTTAAAATGATTTAATAAATTTGAGGTTTAAAAATACAGAGTTTGGCACTAGTAAGAGCTTTTCTCGGGTTGGGTACAAATATGGGTGACAGGGCAGATAATCTTGCCGCTGCAAGGGCCCAGCTGTCCGTATGGCCTGTTGATATTGAACAGGTGTCACCCATTTATATATCAGAGCCCTGGGGATTCGTAAGCGATAATGATTTCTATAACCAGGTGATAGAAATAAGAACCGGTGTTGATGCTTTTGATTTACTGGACCTGGCTCAGGAGACAGAATATAAGATGGGCAGGATAAGGTCGATGAAAACTTATTCAGACAGGTTGATAGACATAGACATACTTTTTTTCGGGGATGAGATAATAAGCAGTAAGCCATTAATTATACCACATCCCCTTCTTCACAAGCGTATGTTCGTGTTGCAACCACTGGCTGATATAGCTCCTGGTTTTATTCACCCCGTTTTAAATAAAAGTATTATTCAATTAATGAAAGAATGTGAGGACCCCACTTTGAGTGAGCTCCCCCTTTGAAGGGGGATACTGGTTTCACTCCCCCCCTCTTCAAATGGCAATCCGGGGATTATAGTGCTCCATTATCAGCATAGCTGTAATAGCCATTATCGCTTACAATGATATGGTCGAGAAGACTTATATCAAAGCAGGTGGCAGCTTCCTTGATCTTATGTGTAATGCGAGTATCAGCCTCACTGGGATCGAGATTGCCGGAAGGGTGATTATGGCATATGATTATGGAAGTAGCCAGCAACTCGAGGGCTTTTTTGATTATTAACCTCACATCGGTGATGGTACCACTGATGCCTCCCTGGCTAAGCTTATGCCGGCTAAGAATCTTATTTGACCTGTTGAGATACAGCAACCAGAATTCCTCGTGATTAAGATCGGCCAGCAAAGGATTGAATATGGTATAAACATCATTGCTTGATCTTATTTTTGCAGATTCAATTATCTCTGCTGATTTTCGCCGTCGGCCAAGTTCAAGGGCAGCCATTATATTAATTGCCTTTGCCATTCCAATGCCTTTTAACTTTACCAGGTCGTGCACATTCAGCTTACCCAGGCGGTGGAGATTATTGGATGCCAGGTTCAGTATTTCACGTGCCAGGTCAACGGCCGACTTATCATTGTTTCCCGAACCTATGAGAATAGCCAGCAGTTCAGCATCACTAAGGCTTGATATGCCTTTATAGAGGAATTTTTCCCGGGGCCTGTCCTCAAGGGCCCAGTCTTTGATTTTAAGTGACATGCAGCAAGATTTTTATTCAACAGCAATTTACAAAAATGGGAGGAGAAATAAAAAAAAAGGCTGCCCTGCAAAGGACAGCCTTAAATATTATTATGAGAAATCTTCTAAAGGTTATTCACATGCTTTGTCAGCGATGATTTCAGGTTAGCTGCTTTATTCTTATGGATAACATTTTTATTTACCAGCTTGTCAAGCATTGAAGATACTTTTGGATAAAGTTCTTTTGCCTCTTCCTTATCGCTTGTCAGTCGAAGCTTTTTCAGGCTGTTGCGCATAGTCTTAACAAAATACTTATTATGCAGCCTGCGTTTCTCGCCCTGCCTGTTTCTTTTTACTGCTGATTTGTGATTAGCCATTTTTTTATTCTCCTTTAATTCTCAAAATTTGTACTCCGTAGGGGAATCGAACCCCTGCTACCAGGATGAAAACCTGGCGTCCTAACCACTAGACGAACGGAGCAAAGAACTCTCTTTTATAGAAAGCGGATGCAAAGAAAATATATTTTTTTGAATATGACAAATCTAATGTTGAAAAAAGAGAGGATTAATGCTTACTGGGTCCTGGTTACTGGGTCCTGGTTACTGGGTCCTGGTTACTGGGTCCTG
>CAZSJH010000075.1:10707-12334 GCA_964607105.1 uncultured Rikenellaceae bacterium
TGGTTACTGGGTCCTGGTTACTGGGTCCTGGTTACTGGGTCCTGGTTACTGGGTCCTGGTTACTGGGTCTTGGTTACTGGGTCCTGGTTACTGGGTCCTGGTTACTGGGTTGACAATGCCTAAATAGCGTTGACTCCCTTCCTTCGACAAGCTCAGGACAAGTCGGTCGCCAAACTCATCCCGAATTCTTTGTGATTCGGTTCAAAGGGGGACCAGGGAGTTAGAAAACGTATCTTACAGACAGCCCCCCGTGTATGCCTCCCCAGCCGGTATATCCAATAAGGTTCACACTCGGCATTATGTCCAGGGCCAGGTTCAGTGGTATATCATCAAAGGTATATTCAAGGCCAACTGTGAAATCAGCTCCGAGGACGGAACCCACGTCAATGTCGTCAATATACCTGTTATTATTCCAGAACCCAATATGTGCGCCAAACCCCCAGTACCAGTTAAGACCAGGATACTGTCCCGTCCAGTGTTCATTCTCATACAATCCTGTTATAACAAATCCTCCCCAGCTGCTTGCAAGAATTCCTTCAACAGCGTTTGACTTGTTAAGGAAATGCTTTACTGTCAGACCATAGGGGAAGCCTGCCCTCAGACCCAGGCTTGTTTTGTAATCCTGTGCATTAACCGATGCTCCAAGTAAGAGCACTGTTATCAGTACAAGTCCCAACTTTTTCATTTTACTGTATTATTGTCTGAATAAATATTTATCTAAAAAGGATGATAATTATAGTTAAATAAAGTTTCTTATCAAACGTATTTTGTAAAAATCATATTATAAGAAGGCTGAAAGCCATAACAGCCATTCCTGCCAGCAGTCCATAAATTGACAGGTGGTGTTCACCATATTCCCTGGCAGCCGGAAGTAACTCATCGAGGGAGATGAAAACCATGATCCCTGCCACGGATGCAAAAAGCATCCCGAATAGCTGCTCGCTCATAAAAGGCAGCAGGATTAAATAGCCAATCAGGGCACCTATAGGTTCTGCCAATCCACTTAGGAATGACAGGGTAAATGCCTTCCGGCGATTTCCCGTGGCATAATATACAGGAACAGACACAGCAATTCCTTCAGGAATATTGTGAATGGCTATTGCAATGGCAATTGCCAGTCCCAGTTCAGGATCGCTCAGTGCCGCAGTAAAGGTTGCCAGCCCTTCAGGGAAATTATGAATACCAATGGCAAGGGCAGTGAACATACCCATTCGCATAAGCCTCTCTTTTGAAGGCTTTTTGTCCATGTCCTCGATAAGCCTCACCTCATGAGGGTTTTCAACACTGGGTATAAATTTGTCGATAAGTGCAATAAGTAATATCCCTCCAAAGAATGCAGCTACTGTAAACCACCATCCTTTATTTTCCCCATAAACAACGGTAAGCGATTCGCTGGCTTTAAATAATATTTCAACGAACGATACATATATCATAACTCCGGCTGAAAATCCGAGGCTGACCGAAAGAAAACGCGTATTTGTTTTCTTTGTGAAGAAAGCAAGTGCTGAACCAATACCGGTTGAAAGACCGGCAAAGAGTGTCAGTAAAAACGCATTCAGGACGATAGGAAATTCCATATTTATTAGCATTAAACGGTCAATATTTAATCAGCCCTTCTGCAAAACAA
>CAZSJH010000076.1:0-12259 GCA_964607105.1 uncultured Rikenellaceae bacterium
TTATCCCTTTAAGATAATTATATTCACCGGGTCCTGATCCTATATGCCCGACCTTCAGGATTAATTTTCCATCATCATTAAGTATAAATAATCTGGATTCGATGCCAGTAGCATACAAAAGGTATTTATCCTTACAGGGAAATATTTCATATATTCTTTCTAATAACAGATTCTTATCAATATGTATAATTTTATATCCTGAAAACATATCTGAGAATCTTACCACATCATTATCAGGCTTAATACTGATTATTCCGGGTTTTGAATTTTGTGAAGAACATGATAATGTCAGTATTATCATAAAAATTATTAGTAGCTCCCTTTTGGCTTTTTTTAGGTTGTACATGGATATAGTACGTTATTTAGAGAATGAACGCACTCATAATGAAGATATTGTATGAACATAATTTCGATTAGTAATTTGTTTTTATCTTAGAATTCAATTCAAGGACATCTGATATTTACTTTTATCAGCAAACTGCTAATCTCCTCCGGATTTTCAAGATAGTGTTTCAACATTTCATGATCGGAGCATTTATTCCTCTGGGGATCATACATATCAATCAGTTCTGTAAAGGATGAT
Organism: uncultured Rikenellaceae bacterium; assembly: GCA_964607105.1. Classification (GTDB taxonomy): domain Bacteria; phylum Bacteroidota; class Bacteroidia; order Bacteroidales; family VadinHA17; genus UBA9300. Next base: position 584 of record CAZSJH010000076.1, read on the forward strand.
GAATAGACAGGCCATATAAAAGAATCCGCATAGTTACCGGAGACATTAAAAATGCCTTCATAAATATCTGCTCCCTCTTCACCCTTTCTTATTACAGTTGTATAAAAATCTTTATCATACCTGAAACCCAGCAAAGAGTAGTTATCTGTTTCGGAATAACTTACCATATTGTATGTGTCTTCCCATTCAGGTTCTCCTGTCGCTGTTATTGAGAATATTTCCTTCTCATAATTAAACACAATATCAGGGGAGATCTCTTTGTCTCGTATACGGTAAAGGGTATCACAGAGGAGTGAAAAGAAATAATCTTCGCCTGCAACACCCGAAGTACGTGTAAATTGCCCGTACAGTGCCAGTCCTGGTCCTTCCAGCAAGGGAAGTTCCAGCCTGCGGTGAATAAGATTCAGCTTTCTGTCAGTCAGTACAAGATTATAATTAAAATCCTTCTCATCCCCGGGTAATCTTATATCGAATAATAAATTACCTGGTCCGGTCTGCTGAACGCTGCTAAACCTGAATCCCGGGTCCAGCTTATCTATAATATCACCTCCGGGACTAAACCAGATAACTTTAGTGGCACATGAAGCTATTATCTGATTATTTTCCCTGTCCAGGCAAATGTCCTGAAGAGATACATACTCATCAGGTCCCCTGCCCTGCTTGTCTATTGCACCTATGAACTCGCCCGACTCCCTGAAAGTGAGTATCCTGTTATCACCTGTCAGAATAATTATTTTTCCATCGTTGAAGATTATTCTCCGGGCATTGCTAAAAAACGCTCCCTCCGTTTCTTCGAGTTGAATAAGGTCGTAGCTCTCAATAATATCTCTAATGGGGCTTTCAGCATTTTTATGGTTGATGAAATATTCCTTTAACGCAGGTTTCTCGTCAGTCCTGCAGGAATAAATTGATAACAGGATTGCAATAACTATTACTGCACTACGGAAGTTTTTATACATGGCTATTGTGATTTTTATATTTGTTAGCTTATTAATTATTATAATATTGTTTTTCTTCAAATTCAATCTGGTATTCGACTATTATAAAGCTATTTACCTGGGTTTCAAAAATAACAATACGGGATTATCACTTTCGTTTAACCCTTCTGCAATTTCAGCATAAATTTTCTTCTCATAATTACTTAGAGTTGATTTATCGATCGTTTTATACTTTTTCAGAAAAGATGAAGGTTGCAAGGATGCTATCATGTATCCATTATGTTCAAAGAAAGGTGTGACTCTGCTCATAACATCGTCTTCATTTCTAAAAGAATGTCTTACCTGTGTTCCGTTTTTCTTTGAAATTACAGCTGTATATCTTTCAGGCCACATATCATATATTATCACGTAATGATCTTCCAGTTCCTGGAAATCTACCAGGACACAGAACTTCCCCTCCTGGATACTGCCCATTAAGGTTCTTACATCCATCAGGCTGCCATTTAATAACTTTTCGGGAGCATTGTATTTGCCGAAATCAATATTATATTTTGCCTCCATTAATCCATTCTCACGATAAGCATATATATTATTGTCCAGAACTATCCTTACATAACAGTTCCCCTTGAATCCTGAAAACAGTGTATGGTATCTTATGCCCAGTACATTATAGTTACCGGGCATTTTCAGCACTCCCCTGCTCTCTTTTGACACAGGATCATATTCATAAATACAGTAATCAGCCTGGTCTTCTGATCCTGGCTGTGGCAGATAGGAAGAAAGTAGGAACCTGCCATTTTCCAACCGGTAAAAATCGCTGATAAACCGCAAGTCAGGGTAAATCCTTTTATCCAGTTCGAGCCCTTCAGAAAATACAGCAATAAATTTGCCCATGTTGTCATACACTGAAAAATGCCTGTCGTCATGAAGGGTCAGACCCCTGGGTAACTGTAATTCGCCCGGTCCACGCCCGACATTAAATACTTTTCTGATAAAATCCCCATCAGACCTGAAGACATAACATCCGGAATAGTTGGATATGTATATTGTATCTCCATCTATCTCAAGGTAGTAAATATAGCTTATTACATTTTCCTCTTTTGTTTCCAGTTTTATTACTTTCTCAATTGAATAGTTATCAATCAGCTTACTAACAGGAACTGAAACAGGATCAATATTTATTTTCTTTACGCCCTGCCCAAATAAACCAACAGTTAAGAGTAAACCAATAATTATGGTCAGAGAGGCTTTATTGTAAATAGTCATGTAATCGTCAAATTTTATTGGTTCTTAAAATATATTTTTACCAGGGCAGGGTTGTCATTGAGATTCATTTTATTATACCTGTCCAGGTTTTCTTCATCCAGTATCGCCGGATTTATATACCTGGCCTTTGTCTGGGAATTTATGCTACCAAGAACATATTCATCTCCGGAATCCCAGTTCAATACCTCGGGTAATCTCGTTCCTGTTTCTCCGGCATCGGGCAATTCATTGTTGAGGTAATCGTTGTATCTCCTGGCATCACCAAAAAGATACCTCATACAACCCGGCAGATCATGCAGTATTTCATATTCATCCTTTCTTTTATCATATATGAGAAGCAGGATATCATTTCGAAAGCATAACTTTTTGATCATGTATCTATCGTTTTCGAAATCATCCCTGAATGCATATACATATTTCCGGTCGATAAAGTCTTTACCAACCTCCTTATCTGATACGGCGAACTCCCAGTCGTAATCGTCAATGGTGAATGTATTTGCCCCGAAGTCAAGCTCCCTTACAGGGTAAAGCTGGTTGTTATCAAGCTTATATATATCATTGGTATACCCGTGATGAATATACAGTTCGTCATTATATACATAATAATGAGCATCTGGCCTTACGGGACGGAAGATCATAAAATCACGTTCAAAACCCAGGAAACTCCTGATTACCGAATCCGCTTTTCTTGAATAAAGGTTGAGTGTGGGTGAAAAAATATTATGTGAGAGCAGCACCAGGTCCTCATCAACAATATAAAAATAGGACACTTCCTGGTATCTTTTCCCATAATGATGGAGAAATTCACCGGCCAAATTATACACTTTTATCCTGCCCGTCGGTTCAAGTATCTCTATATTCCCCGTAAAAGGATCTATCTGGAAATCCGCAATATAAATATATTCGCCCGGTCCGTTTCCATGGTTCCCAATTTTGTAAAGGTATTCTCCCCGCATATTAAAAACGTACAATCCGTTTGATCTATCCTGTACATAATATTTATTATCATACTCAACAACTTTCCAGTAATTACGAAGTATAGCTTCTTCAATTGTTACCAGGGGTATTATCTCGATATGTGAAATATAATCATCGAGTTTTTTTGTGATCTTCTTATCTGCATTAATTCTAATTAGTCCATCCTCCTGATTATTGCCGCATGATGAAAAAATGCAAATAATTGCAATTAATCCGGTTGTTGTCCAGGCTTTCACTTCGAAATTCGTTATTCGGTGTTTGATATTCATAATTCATAACCTAAATTACATCTCCCGGTTCGCTTTACTCGCCAACCCCTTCAAAGAGGGAACCATTATACGCAATCCCTGCTCCCTGCTCCATGCCCCCTGCAATAATTCATTTTACCCTGCACCTCACAAGCACCGGATTATCATTCTCTGTCAACCTTTCTGCCAATTGACGGAATTCATCCTTTTTATCAGGGTTAGTAATGAAATTTTTAAAATGTTCACTTTCAAGCCAGAGGTTAAACTCAAAGGCATCTACAAGCTGAACAAGGTACTTGTCATCTACCAGAAGATCGGGGGAAAAGGGCATGCCGCCATCAAGATCATTATGTAAAGCCTCATCTTTAAGAACAATATTTTCTGTAGTATTTTTATTAATCAGGCAATGCTTCGCTCCATTGTAACCGTATACAACAAAGAAGTGTTTATCAGTTTCAATAATATCACTTACGAATATTGCATCCGGTCTACTTGTCATTGAAGCATTAGTTCTCTTTTCCACAGTAAATCTAAGATCTCCTGTATTAAGCACTGCATGCGGAGATATTTCAAACTGTTTATCAACACAAAAAATTGTATCATCCATCAAATCGTGATAGAATAATCTTTCGTCTCTTGTGTAAGTCGCACACTCATTGATAAATACCATTATTATCGTTGGCGTAAATTTGAATTTATTCTCAACTGTAACAAGAGTATCACCATCAGTATTGATAATCACATGACCAAATTTACTATCCCCACCATGTGAGGGAGTCGTAATAAATATCTTTCCATCAGCCAACAAGTTAATAGCGCTGACTGACGAAATATTTTTTATCACATTTACAAGCTCCACTTCCTCATTATATGAAAGTATTCTTTTATGCCCACTATCATAAACCAAAATCTCATCCTTTTCACCATTGAAATCAAATACGCTTCCTCTAAGATATTCTTCCGGTCCCTTACCCTGTTTGTCCAGAACATATTTTTTCCTCCCTTCATTATCAAATACCGATATGGAACTACCCGATTGAATTGCATATCTGCCGGCGGAGTACCTTATACCGGTTATATTACCCAAAATCTCATCACTTGTTTCCCGGGGTATATACTCTATATCATCACAGACCGACGACAAAAGGACAGTCTCAGGTTCAGATAATCCAACCAGGTCATAAACCGGTAACCCGGATTCATTATTATCAGTACAGGATCCTAATACCAGAATTAAAGTTATTGCACGAAATAAATGTAAGAGTTTTATTGTGATATTACTAAGTTTAGGTTCTAACTTAAACCTAACATTTAAGATATTCAATCTTTCTTTTTCCTCGCAGCACTCCTCCCCGTGATAAGACAAACCCGATTAAACGGCTTAACAATTCAACAGTTCAACAATAATCTTTTGTCTTAATTCACCTCTGCTCTTTCTGGCCCCTCGCTAAATTTGCCCACTGGGCTAATTTTTAACGCTCGGCCATCTTTTGTCTTTTGTCTTTTGTCTTTTGTCTTTTTTTATCTTAACTTGAAGTAGGATTAAAAATTCAGTTATGTGTCAGAAAATTTCGCTGCAAAAAATTCTGCTGACATCTGCTATGTGCTTAATAAGTATTGCTGTATACACGCAGAACCCGTACAGGCTTTCTGCAGGAGCCAGGCAGGTGGGTCTAGCTTATGCCTCTGTTGCATGCACTGGTTTCTGGGCATCATTCCATAACCAGGCATCACTGGCCTCTATGGATAAATGGTCGGTGGGGCTCAACCAGGACAACAGGTTCGGGCTGTCAGAACTAAGTAACAAGACTTTCGGGATGATCATCCCCTCGGGTAAACGCGGGGCGCTCGGAATGGTTTATTCCTACTACGGTTATGCCGAATATAACAGGCACACCATGGGTCTTGCCTACGGAATGAAGCTTGGAGAAAAACTCTCGGCAGGCTTACAGACAGATCTTTATTCAACACGTATTGCAGGTGATTACCGCAACAGGTATGACCTTACCTTTGAAGGAGGCATACAATACCGTCCCTTTAATGAACTGATGCTTGGCCTCCATGCGTATAACCCGCTGCCAACAGCCCTGCACGAGAGTGATATACCGCTCGTGCTCAGGCTCGGCACTTCCTACAGGTTCGCATCTTCCTTCCTTACTGTTGCGGAGGTAGAAACAAGCGACCAGCAATATACCAATGTAAGGGTGGCTGTTGAATATGAGTTCATGGGCAAGCTCTTCCTGCGCGGGGGCTTTATGAGCAATCCCTTGGGTTACTCCTTCGGCGGTGGATACTCGGGACGACTTATACAGGCTAACCTGGGATTTATTACCCACGAGAACCTGGGACTTACTCCTTCACTGTCAGTTGTAATATTTATAAGGTAAGCAATGAAATTAAGGCTGCAGGCCATATTTGCAGCCCTGGTTATTTCGTTGAACTGCCTTTACCCGCAGGAGCAATTACCGGGGCATATCATCAGTCTGCTGGAAGATATAGCAGGATTATCTGGTGACGATATCCGGGCAGCAGAGTACGCAGAAGAATTAATTCTGCTTGCTGAAGACCCCGTCAATATTAATTCAGCTGACGATAACCAGATGAAAAGGCTGTTCTTTCTGACAGGCTTCCAGGTACGGAGCATTATCGATTACAGGAACAAACATAGCAGTATATTATCAGCCATGGAATTGAGCTACCTGCCGGGATTTGATACTGAACTGGCTTCACTGGTAAGTGCCTTTGCCGTTTTTGATTCCCCCGTGAGGGAGGAGATCAGCAGCAGTGCAAGGCATATGCGGTTCATGGTGAATTATATTCAACAGGATGATAAAAACGAGAATAAATATATTGGCAGCTCCGGTAAAATACTCTCTAAAACGCGTTTCTCCTCAGGGCCTATGACAGCATACCTCACAATGGATAAGGACAGGGGTGAACCTCTATTACTGCCGGGCAAGACACCCGATTTCGTCTCGGCCAGCCTGGCTTACAGGACCGGTACCGTGATTGACAAGATCATAGTGGGTGATTTTAAGGTGAGGTTCGGACAGGGACTAACAGCCTGTAATGGTTTCTCACGCCCACCGGTGCCAACCGAAGCAAGGCTGATGAAAGGAAGCAGTGACATAATCCCCTACTCATCCAGTGCCGAGAGTGATTTTTTCAGGGGTGCAGCCATGTCGCTCAGCAGTTCCGGTATAAATATCAATGCCTTTGCATCACTTAACATGATTGATGCCACCACGGCTGATGATGAAAACACTCAAACAAAATATGTAAGTTCATTTTACTCTTCCGGCCTCCACAATACCACCAATACATTGATGAAAAGGAAGCAGGTGACCGAGAAGAGTCTCGGAATCAATATCAACGGGATGTATAATAATCTATACTGTGGTTTCAGTCTTGTTCACTCCGGCTTTTCCATAGCTGTAAAACCATCAGAACACCCCAGGGATATATACGATTTCAGTGGAATAAATAATACCACCCTCTCCGTTGATTATGCTTACCTGTTGAAAGATTCCTACCTCTTCGGGGAATTTGCCCTGCACAATGCTTATAAAACAGCTTTTATCCAGGGCATATCACTTAATCCTGAAGGCAGGGTGAGGTTCAACCTCTTATATTCTAGGGTTAACAGGGGCTTTAATTCATTTCACGGAAAAGCCGCTGGCATGAGCACCTTTAACAGGCCGGGAAGAAATATTATTTCTAATATTTCCTGCGAGTTAAGCCCGGCCGTAAGCCTGTCGGCCGGTATCATGGACAGGAAGGAACTATGGTATAATAATATCTCAGGCGGCTTTCCACGATCAATGCTATACATGGTGAGCCTCAAATTCAACCCATATGAATTTATTTCCCTCTCAGCAGATATCAAACACCGTATCAGTGACAGCTGGATCAATCCCCTGCAGGGTGTGAAAACCGGTATTCCCATGGAAAAGACCAACCTGAGGCTGTCGGCAGAGATGCTTATCACGGAACGTTTTACACTACGTACACGCATTGAGCAGGTCATCATTGCCGGCAGCCATGACATGGGTTTCATGTGCTACCAATCGGCTTCTTATTCAGCCAGGAGCCTCCCCCTGGAGATAAGGGCCAGGCTGGCTGTCTTTCAAACGGGCTCATACGACAGCAGGCTTTATGCCTGGGAGGATGACCTCCTTTATAATCCTCTGGTTAAAGCACTCTACGGGGAAGGCAGCAGGTCATATATAATGATAGTATACAAGTTGCGGGGCATGGTAAAGATAAGGTTCAAATATGCTGTTTCACGACTGGCAGCCGGGCAGGATGGCTACGATATATTTGATGAGCTTAAATTGCAGCTTGTTTTCAGCTTTTAACAGCTGAAGGTCTTATGTCACGGATATTCAGCTGCAGGTTTCTCATACCCTTGTATTCATTCATCTCAACCGAATAGCATATGTCTATAGGATTCCCTTCCCTTATCACCGGTAACATGTTACCCTGGCCAAAAGCAATGGCAGGGATGCTTGAGGTGCCTGTTGACTCACTGCAGAGATCCAGTTTCAGATGTTCGGCGCTCTGACCTACCACCCGTCCCATGCCGGTATCATATACTTTCCGGCTCATAAAAACAGGTGCCAGGTTATCGGGCCCGAAAGGTTGAAACTGCTCGAGTATCCTGAAAAACTTATCATGTATATCACTGAAGTCCAGCTCCATATCAATGACAACCTGTGGTACCAGCTGCTCTTCTTTTATGGTTTTAGTAACCACCTCTTCGAACCTTTCAGCAAAAACAGGCACATTTTCTTTTTTCATGGTAAGACCAGCAGCATACATATGACCACCAAAACTCTCGAGCAGGTCACTGCATGCTTCAATGGCCTGGTACAGGTCGTAGCCTGTAACCGAACGGGCTGAACCTGTGGCAAAACCATTCGATTCTGTAAGTATAACAGTTGGCCGGTAATGCGTTTCTATCAGTCGGGAGGCAACAATACCAATTACTCCCTTGTGCCATTCTGAATTAAACAAAACCGTGGTGCGTGAATTGCCATGCCTCGGGTCAGCTGATATCATTCTCAGTGCTTCGGTAGTTATGTTCCTGTCAACAGACCGCCTGTCCCTGTTACAATTACCTATTTCCCTGCTCATTTCTGCAGCCAGCAATCCGTCTTCAGATATCATAAGCTCAACAGCCTTATTACCCGATTCCATACGGCCTGCAGCATTTATCCTTGGTCCTATCTTAAAAACTATATCTTCAATTGAGATCTTCCTTCTGATTTCAGAATCCTTGATTATCTTGGCTATTCCCATACTGGGATTCTCATTAAGCTGTAGAAGGCCAAAATGTGCAAGTATCCTGTTTTCACCGGTGAGTGGCACGATATCGGAAGCAATACTTATTGCAACAAGATCAAGGTACTCAACCAGTTCTTCAAAGGGTATGCAGTTGACTTTTGAATAAGCCTGTATAAGCTTAAAGCCTACCCCGCAACCTGAAAGGTCTTTATATGGATAGTTGCATCCTTCCTGTTTGGGATCGAGTACTGCTGTTGCCTCTGGAACAGTTTTCCCGGGCAGATGGTGATCACAGATAATAACATCAAGGCCCAGCGAGCTGGCATATTTAATTTTCTCAACTGCTTTAATGCCACAATCGAGAGTAATCATCAATTTACAGTTGCTCTCACGGGCATAATCAATCCCTTTGGTCGAAATGCCATATCCCTCTTTATACCTGTCAGGGATATAAAAATCAATGTTTGGGTATATATTTCTCAGGAAAGAATAAATAAGTGCAACAGATGTGGTCCCGTCCACATCATAATCTCCATAAATGAGTATTTTTTCATTTTTATATATTGCCGATGATATACGGTCAACTGCAATATTCATATCTTTCATCAGGAATGGATCATGCAGGTTTCCCAGGCTGGGTTTGAAAAAGGTCCTTGCTTCTTCATTATTGGTGATGCCTCTCTGGACCATAAGATTGGCAAGTGATTGCGGCACCTCAAGGCTTTTCATCAGTTGCTTTACAACAACATTATCACCCGCTTCCTTTATGATCCAGTTTTTTTCCATGATCAGCTTTTCCAATTTATCCCGAAAACTCTGCCAAAATTGTTCTTAACAATGAGCTTAGCTTTCTCAAAATCCTGTTCCTTATCAAGTTCCAAGGCAAGTGAAGTAACGCCCTTATCTGTATAACCGCATGGATTAATATAATTAAAATAATCAAGGTTTGTATTTATGTTGAAGGCGAATCCATGCATTGTAATGAACCTGCTGGCTCTCACTCCTATGGCGCATATTTTTCTTGCCTGCCTCCCATGGTCATCCTGGCCGTCAATCCATACACCTGTAGCTCCTTCCATACGTTTTGACTCAATACCATATTCGAGCAAGGAGAGTATGATCATCTCCTCGACCTTGTGAATATAGGTTTTCAGAGTAAGTCCGAATTCTTCAAGGTCAAGTAAGGGATACCCCACTATCTGGCCGGGCCCGTGATAGGTAATATCACCTCCCCTGTTTATCCTGTAAAATGAAGCTTCCTTTGCTTTTAATTGCATCTGGTTTACAAGAAGGTTATTATCCGAACCACTTTTCCCCAGAGTATATACATGCGGGTGCTCCACGAACAGCAACCTGTTCAGCTGCCCTTCCTGGTCGCCGGGGCTCAGTAAGCGATTCTTTGTTTTAACATCCTGCATCTTACCGAACAACTCTTCCTGGTAATCCCACGCTTCCTTGTAATCGCGTAAGCCCAAATCCTCAAAAATTACTTCCCTGGCCACCAGTTTATCTAAATTTTATTTTCTTCTTTAACATGTTTTTCTGCATGATACGATGAACGCACAAGAGGGTGACTTTCAACATAAAGAAAACCTTTCTCCAGACCTGCCTTCCTGTAAGTGTCAAACATACCGGGATCAACATACTCAACCACTTCCATATGTTGAAGTGAGGGCTGCAGATACTGGCCTATGGTCAGCACAGCACAGCCTGCTTCCAGAAGGTCATCCATGGTCTTATATACTTCGTCTTCCTTCTCTCCCAATCCAAGCATAATTCCTGACTTGGTCCTTACCCCCTGCCTGCTCATGTACCTTATCACATCCAGGCTGCGGTCATATTTTGCGGCAGAACGTATCACAGGTGTCAGTCTTTCCACTGTCTCCAGGTTATGGGAAATAACCTCCGGTCCTGCATCAATTATTTTCTGTATGTCTTTCTCAACACCCCTGAAATCAGGTATCAGTGCTTCTATTGTCGTTCCGGGATTTAGCTCTTTAACCCTGGTCAACACCTCAGCCCAGAATGATGCTCCGCTGTCGGGCAGATCATCCCTGTCAACAGAAGTTATAACACAGTGCTTCAGTCCCATCAGTTGAACCGATTCTGCAAGGTTTATAGGTTCTTGCGGATCAGGCGCAGATGGTTTCCCCGTTATTGTGCCACAAAATTTACATGACCTGGTGCAGATATCACCAAGTATCATAAAAGTAGCAGTACCGGCATTCCAGCACTCACCTATGTTAGGACAATTACCACTCTTGCATATGGTGTGCAGATTCTTGTCCTCTACAAGATTCTTCACCTTTACATATCTCTCCCCACTTGCCCTCTGCATCTTTAGCCATTTTGGTAATCGCCTATTATTCAGGCTGTTATCTTTGTAGCTCATTATACTCTTTTCAGTATACAAATCTAAATAAAATAGACATATTTACCTATTATCCGGATAAACCTGATTGATAACAGTTTGTATGACGAATAGAAAATTTCACTTTTAATTCTGGACTTAAATAATCAATTTTTATGTACTATTTGATTGCCAAAGGTCATATTTTCCTCTTTTGTTATTAAATAACATATTTTTAATCATTGGAGGTGACAGCATAATTTCTATATTTATTTTTTTAAAACTCATTTTATCAAATCAAAAAAATAAAGTGTAATGAATACTAAGAATTTGTACAGGTTATTCCTGGTGTTTTTTCCTGTTTTTCTTTTTTCAGTAATATCATCAGGACAGGATAAGGAAAATATTTATTCCGAGAGCTGCACGAGCATAATGGTTGGTAAAGATGCCAGTGTTGACGGGTCGGTAATGACCAGTCATACCTGTGATGCTTACTATCGCACATGGCTTCAATTTGTTCCTGCCATGGAATATGAACCCGGAACCATGCACCCGGTCAGGTGGGGTACAATGCATACCAGTTCTGTATGGAGTGAAGAGAATATCGAGG
>CAZSJH010000077.1:0-12019 GCA_964607105.1 uncultured Rikenellaceae bacterium
CATATCACGATCATTAACACCAAACGGAGCACGACCTATTTCAAAAGCAGCAGCTAAATCAGGCCAATCATCAGTTTCCGTTTTCGTATCAACGGCAGTACCATCTATAACTAATGCCCAAGTATTCGCATCGCCGCCCCATCCACGAATAACCGCAATATGATACCAAGTATTAGCGGTCATTGTACTCCATTTATAACTTAAAGAAAATATGTCCGCAGCATCTTCTATGGAAAAAAAGAGATTTTCTGAACCATTATGCCAGGTTGCGTTAACCTGATTATCATCATCAACTCTTTGGCTAAATAGTCCGTGAATTTCGGTTTTATTGGCAAATCGAACCAAAAAATCTATAGTAAACGGGTCGGTTCCCATATTCCAATTTGCATGATCTGGATAACTTACATAATCACCCGTTCCATCAAATAATCCAGAAGCAGACCCGAATTTCTTAAAAGCTGTGTCAATCTGAGCATCACCGTTAGCGGTAGGTGTATGTCCACTGTCTGAGCTATCGGTAAACGTGGTTGATTCGTCAGCGCCTTCGCAATGAAGCATTAAGACCGTACTTGCATCAAGACCGTCAGTTATATCCGCAACATCGTTCGATCCCTGCTTGGTGTTAATTACCTTGTCGCTAAAATCTTTAGGATTTGTTATCGTGCCAGAAGGGGAAGTGTCGGAAACTATAAAGGCAGTAACAAGCAATTCGTCGCCGCCCCAAATAAGAGTTTCATCGCCATCACAGACAACCATATTGCCTTTAGGGGCAAGGCTCATTCTTGCAAGACCTGCGCTTGCGTCTGATGAATTTAGAGCAGTGGCTAAAAATGCGCCTTGAGCCGGTATAGCTGCGCTATTATCGTAAAGTGTCTGATTTGCACCGGAAGCATCGACCGCAGCTATAATAGTATGTGTTTCCGCAGGGGAATCTTTCTTAAAATGAAAACCGTTTACGGGATATGTGTAGCTCGCATCCCAAACAGACGTATTAATCTTTGTGTGTCCCGATACGCCCTTTAAACGCTTACCGTCCTTTCTTAGGTTCTGAATGTCCTGAAATCCATAATCTTCAATTAAGACAGGGTCTTCGGAAGGTTGCCACTTACCAATAAAAGGAAAAGCGTAAGGTTGCAAACTTGCCGCAAGGACTGTGCCTGCAAGCAATAAAATAGCAAATGATATGTATAGTGTTTTTTTCATGGTTTTAAATAATGCTCGTTTTCTCTATGCCATTTTCGATTAAATTGTTTTAGTTGCTCAAGCTGTGCAGCATAAACGGTAGGCCATATGACCTGATTTTCTACCTGAACACCCTGTTCAGCAAGTCGGGCTACTGTTCCGGCTACTATTGCATAATGAAACTGAGGAGGTAATAGTGGTACATTTGCGTCATCTACAAGTTTTGGAGGTCGCATTTCAAACCAATACCGTAAATCATAGGCCGCATCAGCACTTGCAAACCATAAAAGATGATTTGATTCGGCACCGGCGGTTGTGTATTTTTTCCTGTGATAATAGCGGCTTGGAAGTTCTGTCTGAGAGTCCCACCATTGGTTTGCCTTTTCAAGTTCCTTGTCGGTTATAATCGTCATTTCTTCTTCGTTGTGCCACTTACAACCAAGTATTCTCTGAACATCTTTCCCGGTAGTTGCTAAAGGTATGCCCCTATGATTGATTACGCCGCCGCTTGACCATGCTGTGTATGCTGATGTGTCAATTGCATCTACGCTATCGATGTCAATTAAGGTAAGAGTGGTTGTAGTAGGAACTGTAGCCACTTTAAACATTCGATTATTTAGTTGCGTTGTTCCTACAATAGAATAAATTGAAACAATATCACCCACTGCTAACCCATGCGCTGCGTCTGTTGTAATAACTCCGGGATCTGCTATGGTTATACCTGATATTACAGAAGGAGCCTTTGAAGCTAACGTATCGTCAAAATCAACCAGCCAATAAAGAGGATAAACATTGTCAATAGTCAAAATCTCATTTAAATACACCATGTTGATTATGTTTTTAATGAGATCTCCCTTTGCTCCACCATATTGTTTTAACGCTCTTTCGCACTCGTCTTTAATGTTTTTAAAAGTTAAAAAGTCCGCCATAATATTCCTTATTTACCCTCTGGTTGCCCCGTCCCAAAAACCTTTTTGCCGTCTTTATCAAGGTCAATGTCTTCATTTTTCCAGCCGTCCGTCATTTCTTTAGGATCGGTTTTCCAACCTCTTGACAAATCCACCCACACAGACGATATTATGCTGCCTTTCGTACCTGTTTTGTAAATCTTATAGGTGTTTCCTTTCAACCACGTTATATTATCGTTAGTCCTCAGCATTGTTTCAGTACAATCCCGCACTATGCTGTTTGTTCCTTGTGTAGTGTTTTCAATATATAAACCGTCCATCGCACCACAGGAGGCAAAATCAGCACCCGGATTACACAGGGTAACTGAGGTTCCCCTTTTGTGCGTGCCGGTCATCAAATACTCACTATCTCTATGAACTTCCCTTTTCCCGCCAGACATTTCTTAGTTCAATCTCCATGATTGCCAACCAAACAATTACAATAGCTGCATTGGGTGCAATCCTGATTAAAAAGTTTACAGATCCATTTGCCAAAATGATAATTAAAGCCGTTAATGGTATTACCAATCGTGTTAAATTACCCCATGATCGTTTCCCCACATCATACAGATAACAACCCAATATGATTGCAAAACCTATCCCCATTTCAATTAATGTCTGGAAAATTGTGGAATGCAACCGGATAAAACCCTGTGGGAATGTATCAGCAACAAACACAGGGGAAAACTTTTTAACGATATCTATCGGCGATAAATAGTCAGAAAGAACCAAAGCCATAAACTCGTTTTTCCACCTGCCAAGACCGCAACCCATTAGCCAATGTTGCGGGTATAGTTCAGCCGCCTTTGTCCATGCAGCCATGCGAATATCAAAACTTTGGTACTGGTCAAAAAATATAATAAACAAAGCTCCCATTATAATTATTCCCATGCCGATAGGAAACAAATAGCGTTTATCTTCAATAATAACAGTGGAATAGAAACTCAACCCGATTAAAGCGGCTATAACTCCACCACTGCTTTTAGTGGCAAACAAGGCAATTGTTGGAAAAATAACAAGCCAATACCACTTTTTTCTCAAAAACGCCGGAAAGCACAAAGCCGACATAGCCGATGCACTGTTGGGGTTTTCCATGATTCCGGTCACACTATTGCCAGCATTTTTCCATAACGGATGAATATCCAACACTTGCAAAAATACAAAAAACGAATGCAATAATGCGATTATGCACAACATGTTCAATAAATGAACACTCCAAGCTTTTCCGTATTGCACCAGAATTATATAAAGAATAATTCCGGTAAATACGTTATAAAATGCTCTGGCAGAAGCATGGCCTAACACTGGGTAGAATTGAGAAAACAACGCTAACCCTAAAAATGCTGCTACATACTTATTCACCTGCCATGTAACGCCAACCAGAATAACGGCAATGGCAATGCGGTATATGATTTCCATCGAATACCGCATATTGCCACGCACTACGGGAAACCGATACACGATCAATAATATCAAAGAACAAACTACTAAACCTAAAAGGCTTTTTTTCATTGTTTATGTTTGTGGTTCTAAAATAGTAATTGCTTTAATTTCTGTCGTTCCCAAACTTCCGGCAACGGCTGAATTAAACAAGGCTATTGTAACCACGCTTGATCCAGATGTAATTGCCGCTTCTCCTGTTGCATTAAGGGTTAGTGTTATAACCTCACCAGATGCGTCAAGGGTTGCTCCGGTTGCCCTAACTGAATCCTGTGCAATAGATGTCCCGAAAGATGTAGACGTATCGTGAACAAAGATAGCCCAATCAAGACCAACGTCTGTTCCGTCTGCCGTGCTTGATGATACAACTGCTTCAATCTGAAGGCCGTCTACATAATTAACAGACGGTGACCAATTAAATTGAATTTCTACGGACTCTAAACTATCGTCCCACACAATGGCTCCAACATTATCCGCAGTTGTTAAATACGGAACGTTTAGGCCTCCGGTACCACCGATTGGCCCAGAACCGTCAACAAACACGCTTGATAGTTGTATGGGAATCCGCTTTGTAGCTATAAGATTTGCTGTGGCTGCCGTAACCCCACCATCAAACCTTGCCGCACCATCGACTTCAAACGTACCGTACACATACAGATCATTATCGCCTGGTGTGGTGGTAGCTGTGCCTGAATGAGAGCCTATCCAAAGACTGTTATAGTGGGTCATGCCGGAAGGCATTGCCGCAATTAAAAGGATCGCAGCTAATGCAACAAACATGCCACCAATAATCCATTTTTTAAACATAGTTATACACTCCTTTAAGAAGGCCGGGCCTAAACCCGGCCTTTATTTATGCAATTATGCAGGTATGACACCATACCAGCACTGGGGATCTCTGATCTCAGCACTCCATCTGGAATCCGATTTTACCTTCATATCCCCTGTCGCAAAGTCTTTCTCTCTTGCAAACCGGGTTTTTCTGCGGTTAAACCGTACAATTCCCTCGCCGTCCATCTGGTAATACGAAGCATCATCATCGGTAAGATAAGGCCATACTTTCAGCCCGATCTTACGTCCACTCACTGCATATGCGCTTACTGCCCTGCTTCCGGTGTCGGGCCTGTCGGTTGACTTTAGAATTTCAAGCCCTTTCTGCTCACGCTGAGGCGGAACCCACAGATTCTTAACCTTTTTCTTAATTCTGTACTGCCTGTGATTGTACTGATTTTCAGCAGCAATCAGGTTTGCCCAGAACGTAAGATAGGTCAGGTCTGCGTCGGTTGCCTTGTTGCTAAACGTCGAACCGTCAAGTCTCGGATGATCGGTTGCAAACAGTGCCTTACTATCCCTTGTCGAATGGTATGTAGTAGCAGCACCATTGACCAGAAAACGAGCCATAAGGACTTCGTCATTTTCAGCCATTGCTTCACCCAAATCGTGAAACAATTCTTTCAGGTCGCCTTCACTTCCACCGTTTAATTCATACAGATTGTCTTCAATAGCTTCCTCTGTGATTCTCACCGCCAGAGCATACACTAAATGAACCCAAGTCTGTTTTGCACCTTCAATCTGTGTATCGTATGTTACAGGTGCGCCCTCACCTTTTATTACCGGAAATCCAAGACCGGAACGAAGTGAATCTTCCTCTTTCTTTTTCTTGGATGTTTTCACGGTACACATTGCGTTCCACATAGACTCTGCACGCTTGTTTAAATAAGTATCTATCGCAAGCGCAAAGAGACCGGGGACGTACTCGTCATTAAATCTACCTCTTGTCCACATAATTTAGTCTCCTTATCATCCTGCGCCGGTTGCGGCAGTTATACCTACGTTTCCGTAAGCGTGAGTGTTAATCATACAAATATACCTACACCATTTGCCGTCAACGTGCGCCACATCGTTTGGATGTGGATTCAGTAAACGCAGCATGAGTGTTGATGTATTTGCAGCAGAGGAAGAATCAATCTCCTGTTTGCTTAATCCGGTTGTAGTGCTTCCCGCATTTAAGGCCGGAGGAGCAACTTCAGCATTACACTGCCCCTCAACCGCCGTTATTGCATTTCCGTCTGCATCCTCTTGGGCAACAAATAACTGTTGGGGATGATCTGCAATCAGCAAATATCCCGCAACGGTTCCATCGCCCGCCTCTGTCGCAGCAATGTACTTCACCGGGTTCATGTCTTCATCAAAACACGCAAGCACAGCGCCTATAAGAAAATCACCAGCCGCAAGAACAGCGTCATCTGCGACTATAGGCCTGTAACCCATTTTAGGGGTAGATATAGATGACCCCCCCCCAGTGGTGTAATGCACCATGTCACCGACATAAAAGCCGATTGTTGGTGCAGTATTCACTGCATAATAATTAGCCCTGAGAACCTCCCCATAGGGTTGGAACCCAGTAGCGTTATCATACTGACTCATATCCATGATTATTTACTCCTCTGCAACCAACTCACCAACCGATTCATCAAACACGACTTCATCAGCCCCACTGATTCGATGGTCTTTTCCAACATGAACTTCAACGTCATCATCTCTCTGCTCGATCTGTCGTTTCTTCCCGGCCAAACTTCCCGAATCCAAACCGACTTCTGCGAGTTCCATTTTTGCTTTCTGCACCCGCACATGATCTTCCCAATATTTATAAAGCAACGCTTGATCTAAACAAATAATGCAACCAAGCATAGGGTCAACCAAATGAGCAAGTTCAGGGATGTTCGTCCTGTTTACAATTGCCCATTTTTGCGGGTAATCTAAAGACCGGGTTAAAAAGTCAATCCTGTCCGGTGTGCGTTCACACCACCTGAAAGCATAAATCTTTCGATCTTGGAGCTTTTGAGCTTCTTTAGGAAGGTCAAGCGGATTCTTCATCAAAGAAAAATCGTTCATCTCGTCTTCTCTGATTGACGGACGAGTTAATTTAGCTTGACTTTCAGCCCTTGTCTTAATCGCCTGTTGTTCCGGTGATAAATTGGTATCTGTTTTATTTGTTTTTGCCATTTTTATACCTCCACGGATGCGTTTTTCTTGTTCTGATTTACTATCTGAGCCATTATCTTTGTTGCTGACTCTGTTAATCCAAGCTGTTTAGCTGCTGCAAGATGCTTCCCGCTTACCTTTGCCGACGTTTTTTTGGCTCCAGTATCAAGACTATTTGCCTTAATGGTAGTCTTTCGATTTTCCTCGGCCTTTGTCTTTAATGCGTTTTCCCTGCCTTCTTTCCTGGCATTTTCAAGCATTTCAGGTAGTTTTACATACAACCTGCCGGCAGCGCCTAAGAAATCACCAAGCGGATGATCTGTAACATAAAAGAACTCTTTTGCATTTTCTATGTCGGTGTGTGTCTCTGAGCCTTCCGTTCTGGCATCAGGCCATGTTGACAATAAATGCTCATCAAGCTCTTTCCTGCGTTGTGAAATCTCAACTGTTTTGACAGCATTGTTTGCATTACTTGATGCTGCCTGTTGCGAAACCTGCTTCATAATTTTCAGCAGTACTTTTGGATCATCTTGATTTGCCTCGATTAAGTTTTCCAATTCTTCATCGGGTAAGCCTGTTTCTTCGGTTTTCTTTTTGTTCAGCTTGTCAAACTTTTTACGCAAACCGTAGAAGTTACGATTCATTTCCTTAATCTGTTCGTCTCTCTTGGCTAATTCAGCCTTGAGGTCTTCGTCTCTCTTTGATTCTTCTTTCTTTGTTTTTTCCTGATCGTCCTGATTGCCTTCGTCGTCGCCTTCGTCTTCGTCTTCTTCCAGCAATTCGGGGTTAATCTCGATAACGTTTTCGTCATCGGTCTCTTGTGAATCGTCTGCCACTTCGGCAACGTCTTCACTTTCTCCAACCTCTCCACGCTGATCCAATAACATTTTCAGCATAAAGGAAAATAAATGTCTCATACTGTCTCCTTTCGGGTAATTTGTTCTCTGACCAGTTTAACGGTCAGGTCGGTTAAATCTTCTGCCAATACTCTGTTCAATTCTGTGTTCAACTTCTCGTCCTTGATTAAAACGGACGGTAACTTAATTATACAAGTAGCCATATCCAATAACCCTTTCAGGCGCTCAGAATTGACATTCTTTAGCTCTGCATGTACCTTGCGAACAATTTCCTCAACTTGTCTGCCTCGGTAAGCCTTAAATTCGTCTGTTAATATTATTTCTTTCCAGTCCATTGTATCCGCTCAAGATCGTCTGCTATTTCATTTGCCAAGGTGTCTGAAAGTTGTATATATCTTGTGCCTTCCGGTACATCTTTTTCAGCACCGATTCTATCAGCAATTCGTAATGTTTTTATAATTTCTGTTAAATCCATTCTTTATCTCCAAATAAAAAAGCCGCATGACCTATTAGTCAATACGGCTTTCGTGAAGCTCTTTGTTTTTTAGACGCTCGAAGCGTTCTTATTTTTTAAACGTGTTTATATGCTTACATTTTCTACACTTGATCTCTATTTTGTAATGTCCTTCGGCGCTGAATAACCATGCACCGCATTTTTTGCATTTAACCTTTGCCATATGTTATTTTTTGTGCTTCTGAATTTCGTTAATACCGAAACGTCCCAACGTGTGAAGAACAGTCTGTAATGATAATGGGTCTTGCTCTCTCCGTATCTGTATCATTTTCGACAGACCATCCATAGGAGGATGAATCCTCATAAATATCATCCTCCCATTCTGGGACACTATCGGTCTTGTCTGCTCTTTCTTCCTGGCTTATAAATAAACTTTCTTGCCTTGCTGCATCATCATATTTATTATTTCCTATATCTCTTGCCCAGAAATAATAACCAATGGCTAATATAATCATTGTCAAAGACCAAAATTTCCTATTCACAATAAACCTCCTTAAAGTTTATTTCTTCGCTCCTTGTGCCTGCATCATAACTTCTTGTAATGCTTGAGCAAATATCTCTTTTGACTCAGGAATCTCCTTCATTACCTTTGATATCTGATTTAGTTCCGGGTTTATAAGCTCGCCTACGTCAGACTCCCCGGATGCTTTCAGATATCTTTCCGTGATAGCCACGGGATCAAACACACCGTAAATGTCACTTTGAGCCTTATTATAAACGTCCTCTTTTTCCCTGCGCTCCATTAATTTGTTAGACAATTCTGTTGAACCTGTCAACCTGAATTTATAAGGCCGGTTCATGGCTGAACGTGGGATCTTCACTTGTTTTTTATTATACAAAAACGTCTTTTCAAGGGGCATGTTCTGATAATACAGGTCATATATAGTCCTTAACAGCGATATAAAGTCTTTTCTCAGTGGCTTTGACTGGTAGTTATGTTTGATATTGCCTTCCTGGATGACAGCCATGACCTCGGTTGCAGTGGTTTTCTTTGAATCCGGTAAACCCATCTGAACGTTACCGATTGAAATAGCCCTCTCCCAGAACGAAATCCAAACTTCGATATAATCAAACATCTGGCTTGGATTTATATTAAATCTTGGAAATAATATCCCGGTTACATCATCAACTAATTGACCAAAACCGGGCTTTAGCTTGGTCTCGCTCCCTCTGAATCCTGCCTTGTCAGTGTAAAAAAACCAGGGAATCATTACAATTTCAGCAATATTGATTGCCATGTTGAAGGTTTTGCTCGCTCCGTCCTGTATTGATTTTATTTTTGTGTGTAATGGGCTGCCGTAACTTTTACCCTGCCTTCTGAATAAGGCTATGCGTTTTATAAGGTGTTGATTTTTAAAATTAACATCTCTTAAGGGAAGCAACCGGATTAATACCTTGCTGTCTAAAGCGATTTGAGCAATCAGCCTTTCTTCTTTCCATGATTTAATGTCTTCACGTTCCTGATCCTCAGTCTGATAAATATACCTTACATAACATTCAATACATTCAATGGTTTTCTTGGATGATAGATGAATATTCGCAAGCTTCTGATCTTCAGTCAGGTCATCTTCTTTTAGGGTGCCGTCTCCTTCGTGCTTAATCAACCATGTACCTATATTACGATAGCCTGCCCTTTTTTCCTCATATTCCTTTAACTGAGAATATGTCGGGGAGACTTTACGAATAACAGGAGTTTTTTCCCAGTCTTCAGCATCATCCGGGATGAATATATCTTCAAATGGTATTAGATCAACCTTACCGCCCTCGAACACGGTCTCGGTCTTTTCTATAATGATAGGCTTTCCATCACTCCCTATCAGAACACCGCCTATAACTTCAGGTTCCTGGCCGGCTTTCTTCATAGCTTCAAATGCTATAACCTGTTCATCTGATAATTTATCGGTTGAGTAAAGAAAATCCTTCTTTGTTTCCTCGTCAAGATCATACCGGGCCATAGGATAAACAGTGCCTTCTTTCAGCACTTTTTCAATAATATTAATCCCTAAACTCTCAAGCTCGACTACGTCCTCAAGCTCCTGGTTGAAAAACGTTTCCACGATCTCCGTATTTTCGTCTTTATCCTGGTCGTTTTCCATCTCGAAACGAAGGTAAGGAGTTTTGCCGACTAACCCAGATGCTAACCTGGGGGCAAGATTATCGTTTGATATGGTCGTAAGTGGTAAGGCTATATTAGATGCTCCGGGCCAGGGGTCGTCTGTTGGTTTTTCAACCTGGTCATAAGCCTCAATAGATGCCTTTATTTCCTTGATCTTCGCCTCTCTATACTCTGACTTCTTAATGTCTTCGTATAGATTGATGCAGTAATTAACAAGGTGTTGCCACTTACCGTTTTTCTCGTTTGATTCGTTTTCCATTATTTAACCTGGATATATACCTTTCAAGCCATACTTCCCTAATTATTTCTTTGATGCTTTCATGCCACCCAGAATAATAACTATATTCATTAAGCCTTTCTTCTGGCCACTTCTTGTTTATATATTCGTCAGCTTCATTTATAATTTCTATAATTTCTGTTGCGCAGACCGGACACATTATTTCCTATCCTTTAGCCTTTTTCTTCATAAACAAGCTTGATACTTTCTTTTTTTCTTTTTTCTCTGGGGCTTCTATGTTCACTTTCGGTAATTCGGATTTCTTTTCTGGCTTCTTCTCCGGCTTTTTAGGCTTTTCCTGCATGAAAATATAGTCGCCTGTTTCCGCCTCTCGTCTTTGCGTATACGGTAATTCGGGGTTTATTCCTCCGTTGCTTAGCTCAATTGCTATGCCGTTATATTTGCCCCTGTACTGTTTTATTAATTCAACCATTCTTGCTTTCGTTATTCTTAGTTCTTTCATTATTTTCTCCTTAATTAGCCCTAAAATCTGATTTGCCTAACCACCTGACTATTAAAGCTATTATGATTGTAATTATACAGAATATGCCGATTAATAAAGTTGTCATATCGCCATGCTTTTATCTTTTGGTATAAAATCTTTTAATATTAAATCTTCAATTGTTTTATATTCATCCTCCACCCTGAAACAAATATTACCCGCATCTATAATACAACCATCTTCATCGTTATGAATTGAATGAATGCTCTTTGTGTTTAAGAGCATGTTTGGATCAAGTCCGGCGAATAAATCATCTTTTTTCTTCGTAACTTTTATCCACATTATCCAACCCTTACCTCCCTTTCGGAAACATTTTCATTTCTATAAATCTTTCCGAAACATTTCCCTTGTAAAAATGTTTCCAAGGTATAATATTTAGTTAAACTGTGCGGATTGCTCATCCAACCCTTACCTCCCTATATCCACCATCATAATCGACCTTTTCACGACTCTTGAAGTTCGCAAAGCCGGTAAACACGTTGCTCTTGTCTCGTATAGCTGCAAAACGTTTCGGCATTAGCCTGAACATCTGACTTGCCATTGCTGCTGTGTCAACCCTATCGTCCTTACATCCTGACTCAGCATTGTAAGATCCGTTCTTTTCAACAAACGTTCTCATTTCTGATACTGTCTCGGCGCTTCTTATCTGAATATCACCGTTACGGGCCATCTCTCCAAGGTCGTCAACCATAATTGGCTTAGTTCCCTTTGTGGTCATCCATCCCGGCTCACCCAGTCTATGCTCATACATAGGGTAATTCATTTCGGATAGGTCTTTGACAACTGTGTAGCCATGATTCATTATCTCAACACATGCCGGAGCATTAAAGAACATTCTGCCTATCAGCCATACAACATTGGCTATCATACCATAATCAATATGACCATGCCACTGAGCGCATTGCTTTCCTGTTCTGTGATTCCATACATCGATACTTGTCGGGTCCGGTTCTGTGTTGTCTGCCTCGTGGTGGGGTTTAACCCCTCCACCTGAATCAACTGTGATTAGATAGGTCTCTCTCTTATCCGGTTTCTCCCATAGGCTGAACTTACCAAACGGGCTTGGTTTAATCTTACTCTTGCCTGCCCTGTCAACAATCTCACCTATAATAATAGGCTTTTCGGTCAGCTTTTCCAGGTCATCGCATATCTCTTTTGAATACACATTCGACCCACGGCTTAAGAATGCTTCCTCGACA
>CAZSJH010000078.1:0-12006 GCA_964607105.1 uncultured Rikenellaceae bacterium
TCGAGAACAGTAATATAAATAGCAACTTGAGTTAATTAGACAAATAAATAACCATAATGTTTATCCAATAATCATTATATCATGATCTTTAGCCACATAAGGAAAGTCTTGGTTTCAGACCTCAGGTACATAAAAGCTTATTTGATACCACATAACATGTTTACGGTCACAACTACCATCTTAAATATTTTATACCTTTGATAATTACTAATCAAAACTCATGGTTATGGTAACAAGCAAAGATCTACTGGCCTATAATATTAAAGAACTAGAGGAAATAATATATAATCCTGATTACGAATATTTATTCCGTGCTGAGACGAGTCCTGAACTCGAAGGTTATGAAAAGGGTGTTTTAACCAATACTGGAGCAGTGGCTGTTGATACGGGAATATATACCGGTCGGTCACCTAAGGATAAATATATTGTAATGGACGATAAAACCAGGGATACAGTTTGGTGGAAGTCAGAAACAGCCCAGGTATCTGACAATAAACCTATAAACCTGGAGGCTTGGAATCATTGCAAAAACCTGGCATCTAAACAGTTATCCGGTAAAAAATTATTCGTTATGGATTGCTATGCCGGCGCCAACGAGAGTACCCGCCTGAAAATAAGGTTTATAATGGAGGTGGCATGGCAGGCCCATTTTGTAAAGAATATGTTTATCAGGCCTACTGAAGAGGAGTTAGAGATTTTTAAACCTGATTTTGTTTTCCTGGTTGCTTCCAAAACCAGTAACAGCAAGTGGAAAGAGCAGGGATTACATTCAGATACTTTTGTTTTTTTCAACCTCACTGAGAATATGGCCGTGCTTGGAGGTAGCTGGTATGGCGGAGAGCTGAAAAAAGGTATCTTCTCTGTTATGAACTACTACCTCCCCCTGCAGAAAATAGCTGCCATGCACTGTTCAGCCAATGTTGGTAAGGATAATGATGTTGCCATTTTCTTCGGTTTGTCCGGCACAGGCAAGACCACGCTTTCAACAGATCCTGACAGAGCACTTATAGGAGATGATGAGCATGGATGGGATGATGATGGTCTATTCAATTTTGAAGGAGGCTGTTATGCCAAATGCATAAACCTCAGTAAGGAGAAAGAGCCAGATATCTATAATGCAATAAGAAGGAATGCTCTGCTTGAAAACCTGGTAGTCAATGAAGATGGATCAATTGATTTTGATGATGGCAGTAAAACAGAGAACACAAGGGTTTCATATCCTATTTATCATATTAACAACATTATCAAGCCCGTCTCAAAAGCCGGACATGCTTCAAAAGTAATTTTCCTGACCGCTGATGCCTTCGGAGTATTACCCCCGGTGTCAAAATTGAGCAAGCAGCAGACACGTTATTATTTCATCAGTGGATATACTGCCAAGGTTGCCGGAACCGAGAGGGGGATAAAAGAACCTCAACCATCCTTTTCAGCATGTTTTGGTGCGGCCTTCCTTCTGCTTGATCCTATAATTTATGCCAATGAACTGGTTCGCAAAATGAAGATGCACAGTGCAGATGCATGGCTTGTTAATACCGGCTGGATGGGTGGCCCTTATGGCACAGGTAAAAGGATAGACCTGAAATCAACAAGGAATATTATTAATTCAATTCTTGACGATTCAATATACGACACTGAATTCCATGATACTCCTGTCTTCAACCTTTCTATACCAGAAGATGTCAGGGGTGTTGACAAAAAGCTTCTCGAACCGGCGATGGCCTGGGAAAATCCTGACGACTGGTATGAATCGGCAAAGACGCTGGCTGATAAATTTATCAATAATTTTAAGAAATTTGCAGTAAACGAGGATCTCCTCGACCTGATTAAGTATGGACCTCAACTATAAACTATTCATGCTGGTTTGCCTGCTGGCCTACGCCCTGGGCTCAGTGGCCACCGCCGTGTGGACGGGCAAAATGTTTCACGGAATAGACATAAGGCAACACGGAAGTGGCAATGCCGGTGCAACAAATACCATCAGAGTTCTTGGATGGGCAACAGGTATTCCCGTACTTTTTATTGATATAGCCAAAGGATGGCTGGCAGCAAGCCTGCCTGTCATTCTGAAACTAGCACCACCGGGGTCTGCTGAACTGATGAATATGCAGATAATAACTGGCATGATTGCTATCCTGGGACATGTATTTCCTGTTTTTGCCGGATTCAAGGGCGGGAAAGGAGTAGCAAGTACTTTTGGGGTCTTACTTGCACTCCAACCAATAGTTACTCTTTTATGTATGGCTGTATTTCTGGTAATACTGCTTATTACCGGATACGTTTCAATAAGTTCAATCTCGGCAGGTATTGCATTTCCCCTTTTATCACTGCTTTTCTTTGGAAGCCCTTCAATAATGTTTACCATTTTCGCAATACTGATAGCCCTGGCTCTCATTCTAACTCACAAGAAAAACATTAACAGGCTTCTGAAAGGAGAAGAAAACAGGTTCATCTGGAAAAAAAGAGATGCCGGCTAGTATTTATTAAACGATATTACTTCATCCGGATCTTTACGTATTTTGGGCCTTCGAGGTTTGGAGGAATAACCGAGTGTGATAATCAGTTCAGCCCGTCCCGATGAAGGTATTTCAAGCAATTCTTTTACCTTTTTCTCATTGAACCAGCCAATAATACATGTTCCAAGACCTTCAGCAAGGGCCTGCAAACATATGTTCTCTACAGCTATGCCTATATCAATTAAGGAATAATCCTTATCTTTTACCGTACCTCCAACACGTGATATCACTTTACCCTTCTCCCTGACCACCACTAACAGAACTGGTGACTGGTCGATAAAATTATTAAAGCCTAATTCCCTGGCCGATGCTGCACCTGCCACTTTCTCCCTGAGCCCCGGTTCATTTACAACTATGAATCTCCAGGGCTGTGAATTACATGCAGAGGGAGCCATCCGTCCAGCTTCAAGAACCCTCTCAAGTTTATCGTCTTCAACCTGTTTTTCATTATACCCCCTATCGCTTTGCCTCGATACAATTATCTCCAGCATTTCCTTACCTGAAATATTTATCATTTTATAATTTTTGGACATTTATATAAAATAGTAAATATAACTCTTCCGTTCTATAACTATAAAATCATAATAATCATAAATAAAAATGAAATGAGAACCTATCTGCCAGCAGCTATTTTATTTCTGTTAATCCTGTCAGCCTGCGATAATAAGCAGAGCAGTGAGTATAATTTGTATTACCTGGGAGGCCAGTCCAATATGGAAGGTTATGGATATTGCTCTGAACTTCCGGATAGTCTTAACAACAGTTTTGATGACATTCTCATATTTCATGGAAATTCTTCAAAGGATGGTGAAGAACCTGACGGAAGAGGTATATGGGCACCATTAAAACCAGGGCATGGCGGAGGTTTTAGTTCTGATGGTATACAGAATAATTATTCAGACAGGTTTGGCTGCGAGTTAAGTTTCGGACTAAAAATGCAGGCTCTGAACCCCGGATCAAAGATTGCCGTGCTGAAATATGCCAGGGGTGGCACATCTATTGATGAAGAAGCAGCAGCAAATTTCGGCAGCTGGGACCCACAATTCATTGACGGAGAAGGAGTAAACCAGTATGATCATTTCCTGGCAGCTGTAAAAAATGCACTAAGCGTAAGAGATATTAATGGCGACGGAAAAGAAGATAGACTGGTACCTTCAGGCATAATCTGGATGCAGGGTGAATCCGATGCTGCTTTTACTGAAGAGATAGCAGCACGGTATTATGATAATCTCTCGGAGCTTATGAAGCTGATAAGGGAAGCTCTGGGTAATCCTGATATTCCAATAGTTATAGGAAGGATATCTGATTCAGGGAATGACCCTTCAGGCACGGTTTGGGAGTACGGAGATGTAGTTAGGCAGGCACAGTATGATTTTGCAGAAAGCAATCCAAATGCTGCCATTGTAACCACTACAGATGACTATTCATATTCCGATCCATGGCACTATGATAGTGAGGCCTATATTGACCTTGGCCAGGCCTTTGCTTTGGCCCTTGATTCCCTGCGCTTTAAATAGAATGGGAGAGTAATTATTACGATAGTCTTGCCAGAGCTTCCTTCATCCTGGTGCAGGCTTCCTTGAGTTCTTCATCAGATGCAGCATATGACAGCCTTATGCATTTGGGAGCTCCAAATCCTTCACCCCCAACAACTGCCACTCGGGCTTTTTCAAGGATATAAATTGCAAGGTCATTTGAATCGTTTATGGTTGTTTCTCCATCACTTTTCCCATAAAAACCTGTTACATCAGGAAAAACGTAGAAAGCACCCTGGGGTACCCTGATCTCCAATCCTTTTATCTCTGTCAATAATCCACATATCAGGTCCCTCCTCTTCAGAAAGGCATTTCTCATATCCCGGCGTGAATTGCTTTGGGATGTAATAGCTGCCAGCGCTGCCCTCTGCCCGATGGATGACACACCTGAAGTGAACTGTCCCTGTAGCTTGTTTACTGCCTTTGCAATCCATAAGGGTGCACCTATATAACCAATTCGCCATCCTGTCATGGCATACCCTTTCGACACCCCGTTAACAGTAATAACCCTGTCATATATAAAATCAAATGATGCCATACTTTCATGCTTCCCGGAAAAGGTAATGTGTTCATAAATCTCATCAGAGATAATAAATAAACCTTCATGTTTTTCAATCACCCTGGCAAGCTTTTCCATTTCCTCCCTGGTGTAAACCATTCCGGTTGGATTTGAGGGAGAATTGAAAATAATAAGCCTTGAACGTTCGGTTATTGCTTCCTCCAGTTGACCGGCAGTAAGTTTGAAATCGTTTTCAATATCAGTCTTCAGAACCACGGGTTTGCCTTCCGCAAGAATTATCTGGTCGTAATAACTAACCCAGTAAGGTGCAATGATGATAACTTCATCACCCGGATTTACAAGGCTCAGAACAACATTAATAATGGAATGCTTCCCACCTGCAGAAACAACAACCTGTTCTGGGGAATACTCGAGATTGTTCTCCCTTTTAAATTTTTCTGATATTGCTTTCCTAAGATCAGGGTAACCCGGTACAGGAGGATAATGAGTATAATTATCATCTATCGCTTTCTTCGCCGCCTCCTTGATATCATCAGGCGTATTGAAATCGGGTTCTCCGATACTTAGATTAATGACATCAATGCCTTTTTCTTTCATATCCCTGCTTTTCTGTGCCATAGCAAGAGTTTGCGATACTGAAAGAGATTTGATACGATCTGATAGGTATTCCATGATTTACTAGTTGATTAGAGAAAAATCAAAATTAGTTTTTTTTTACGAATTATCATCCCAATATTCCAATCAACTTTAGAACATTGAGAAGGTCGGATTAAACAGTTGAACGTGCCAGCATAATGCAATATCAACAAAAAGTTATACGTTTGTATAAATAACTTCATTACAAGCAAAACGATGGAAATAACAAAAGATATTCTTCTGGTGACAATACCCGCTATGCTGGTTCTTCTTACAGCTTATCTGTTATTACGCAAGACAATTGAGAATGACCGTGAGAAAAGACGTCATGAAATTATCCTGCAAAATTCCAGGACCATCACGCCAATCAGGTTACAGGCATATGAAAGACTGACTCTTTTTCTCGAAAGGATATCAATGGAATCACTTATTATGCGGACTCACAATCAGGATATGGATGCAAGAAAACTCCATACTGCCCTGTTGACTACTATCAGGTCTGAATATGATCACAATCTGGCACAACAGATCTATGTATCACCACAGGCCTGGGAAGTAATTAAGAGTGCCCGTTCAAACACAATCAAACTTATTAATACCATAGTTGAAAAGATACCCCCAACAGCCAGTAGTTCAGACCTATCAAGGAATCTGCTGGAAGCTGTGATGGAAATGGACCAGGAACCAGCGAAGGTAGCCCTGGATTTCCTTAAAAAAGAGATCTCAACGATGCTGTAGGCTCTGTAACAGACTGATAATAAGTTATTGATAACGACGAAAGACGAACGACAAACGACGAAAGAAGACCGAGCGTTAATAACCGAACGCAGTGAGCTCGTGAGCGTAGCGAACAATTAGTCCGGTGGGCTAATTTAGCGAGGAGCCAGAAGGAGCAGAGGTTAATTAAAGACAAACGACTAAAGACGAACGACAAAAGGGGATGGTCTGTAATATAGACAGAATTAACTTTTGTCCCTTTGCCGTTCGTCTTTAGTCGTTAGTCGCCATTCTCAACTTCATTCAACTTTATTAAACTTTATTCAACCTTATCATAAAAGTTCTATACTCCTTTTAACAAAGGTATTGAGTTTTTCTCCTTTGAGCATATTATTTGCCAGTAGTGCAAGATCGATAAGTTGCTGTACGACAGGTTTATTATCAGAATACTTGCTTATAGTATCCCTAAGCTTTTCCTCTGCTTTTGTTTTCTTTTTTCTCAGGGCTCCCAGTTTATCCTTTTCAGCCTGGGTAATTTCTTCATCCTTTTTATCTTCCTGTGTTTTCTCAGTATCCACTATTTCCTTCTCAAGTGAGGATATTGATTCAGACTGTTTCTTTACAGCCTCACCAATTTCCTTCTGTACATCCGATACCAATCCCTCGATAGTAGGATGATTTGTATTGATAACCAGGTTATAGGAATCAGGCATTGCTCCATAGAAATTCATGCCCCCTCCCAGTTTTGACATGTCTTTCATCCTCCTCATGAATTCTGATTGTGTTATTATGACCGGTAAATCAGACTCATTCATTGCTTCTGCAACAGGTATAAAACTATCATTGCCTTTAAGCTGGCTTGAAAAGACCATCTTTATTATCTCCTGCTGGTCCTGATTCAGCTTTGATTCTATCTTTTCTTCCTTCTCAATAAGTTTATCGATAACATCTGAATCAACCCTTACAAAGCGGCTGTCTTTGAATTTTGATTCAAGGTGGTTGATTAGATGGGGCTCAAGTTCTCCATCCATTAAAAGAACGTCATAACCCTTTGCTTTGGCCTTGTCGATATAACTATATTGTGATTCTTTGTCAGTGGCATAAAGATAGATAAGGGTTTTATTATTATCTGTCTGATTTTCCTTGATTATTTTTTCATACTCATCAAACGTAAAGTATTTACCATCAGTATTCTTACATAATGCAAACTTTAGTGCCCTGTCATAGAATTTTTCCTCAGATATCATCCCGTATTCTATAAAGAGCTTGAGGTCGTCCCATTTCTTCTCAAAATCCTCACGGTTTTCTTTAAATATCTCATGAAGCCGTTCAGCGACTTTCTTATTTATATGGCTTGATATTTTCTTTACATTGGAATCGCTCTGAAGATAACTTCTTGATATATTCAGGGGAATATCAGGTGAATCTATTACACCGTGCAACAATGTAAGAAACTCCGGAACAATTCCCTCCACTGAATCAGTTACAAACACCTGGTTGCAGTAAAGTTGTATCTTGTTTTTCTGTATTTCAATATTGTTTTTTATCCTTGGGAAATAAAGAATTCCTGTAAGGTTAAATGGATAATCAACATTAAGATGTATATTGAATAATGGCTCGTCAGCCATGGGATAAAGTTCATGATAGAATGACTTATAATCCTCCTCTTTAAGATCAGCAGGCTTTTTAGTCCACGCTGGTTCAGTATTATTTATTATTTTATCCTTATCCGTATCGACATACTTATTATCCTTCCACTCCTTTTCTCTACCGAATGCTATCTTTACAGGCAGGAAACGACAGTACTTATTAAGCAGTTCTCCAATTTTTGATTCCTCAAGGAAGTCCTTTGAGTCTTTATCAAGGTGCAGAATGACATCCGTACCCACCCTGTCTCTTTCAGATTCCTCAATTGTATATTCAGGGCTGCCATCACATGTCCACTTTACAGCAGGTGCATCCTTCTGCCATGATTTGGTTATTACCTCAACCTTATCGGATACCATGAAAGAGGAATAGAATCCAAGACCAAAATGACCTATTATTGCATTTGACTGTTCCTTATACTTATCCAGGAAATCGTTGGCACTGGAGAATGCTATCTCGTTCAGGTATTTCTTTAGCTCATCAGAGGTCATCCCCAGACCATAATCGGAAACGCTTATTGTTTTCTTCTTTTTATCAAGCGATATCCTGACAGTTGTATCACCCAGTTCCTCTTTATATTCACCCACCGATGCCAGGGTATTTAGTTTCTGGGTGGCATCAACAGCATTTGAAACAAGTTCACGGATAAATATTTCATGATCAGAGTAAAGAAACTTTTTTATTATTGGAAAAATATTCTCAGTAGTAACGCCAATCTTACCTTTCTGCATTTTTTTTAGATTTTATATGTTTGACAAATTTTCAAGGGCTCATTTTCAAAGCTCGTGCCAATCGGAATTCCATGACAAATAGTCATATATCAGTATAAAAATTGCAGAAAAAGGTTGGAATAATAGATTGCTGAATTGATAGATTGATGCATTAATTGCCAATTTCGTCTCTAAGTTTGTCAGTCTCTTCATTATTATTTCTCAGGTCTATGTCCTCAATCAATATCAGTTTTCCGTTTTTTATTTCCAGTGCGTCATATGAAAAATCAGGACCATAATACTTATATAATCCTTCGAACTGCTCTGATGAGGGTGAGAGATGATCGAAAATAATCCTTGTACGATCGTCATTGAACCTGAGCATCATTGTAGCCAGCGGTGAATATTTAAAGATCATTCTGCTCAGTTCTTCGCCACCTGCACTTATTATCTTCTTACCGAAAACCGGTTCTCCCTCATTATTAAAATGCAGAACTTCAACAACCTTTGAGTTTTCATTTATATTATCCGGATCAAATCCAAGGAGGATGTAGCCAATGTTTTCTCCCTGACCAACAGGCTGTATATCATAATATAATGATCCGTACCATTTATTATTATCAATCACTTCACCTGATTCAACTCCCGGCAATCCCTCGTCTCCCATCATCAGGTATTTCCTATCAAACTTTTTATTATAGATTATACAGTTATAAAGATTATTACCGCCTGATAAAGGAATATTCCAGCTAAATATTTTAATAATGCTGTCGGCTGAGCTTATCTGTCCAATATAGTTTACCTCCCGGATAGTTGCGCCTATTATGTCATCAACCGATTCGAGGTATTCAAGCAATGAATTTGCTATAGAGTCATTGTAAGACAGTTTCTCCTCTTCAGATGATGCCCCTGTTATTAAGCTGAAATAATTATTTACATCATCAGCTATCTGGCCTGAAGCAAGCTGAGCGATCAAAAAGAATTGAAGAAGGAGTATTCTTTCAGGATACTTCATCAAGTGTTTTAAGGATTGTATTAACTGCATAGTCTATTTCGTCGTTTTCAATTATAAGTGGTGGAGCAATTCGGAATGAATCATTGCAAAAGAGAAAGCGGTCAAGTATCAGGCCATTTTTTGTTCCCTGTTCAATAAACTTACCAGCCATATCCGGTGATAACAGTTTAACGGCAAGGAATAAGCCTTCACCTCTTATTTCCAGTATATTTTTATGCTTTAATTTTCCTCTGAATCTTTTCCCCTTTTCATCTGCTGAATTATGTAATTCTTTGCCGCTAATAAATTCAAGTGCCGCCAAACCCGCAGCACATGATACCGGGTGACCACCAAAAGTTGTAATATGCCCGAGGGCGGGGTTATCCATCAGGGTAGATATAATCTTTTTAGATGAGATGAATGCACCCAATGGCATACCTCCCCCCAATGATTTTGCCAGGCATATTATGTCAGGTACAACTTTGTATCGTTCATAAGCAAACATGGTTCCGGTTCTGCCGAAACCTGTTTGTATCTCATCAAAAATGAGCAATGATCCTGTTTGATTGCATCTGTTTCTTATCTCAGCAAGAAAATCATTCTGTGGTGTTATTATCCCGGCTTCAGCCTGTATTGGTTCAACTATGACGGCAGCCACTGTCTCATCTATGACTGACAGGGAACCGGCATTATTGAATTCGGTCTGCACCATATCTGGAATAAGTGGCATAAAGTTGGATTTGAAATTGTCCTCTCCATAAAGGCTTAATGCCCCGAGGGTTGATCCGTGATAAGCATTCTTAAATGAAAGAATCCTGGATCTCGATGTATATCTTCTTGCTGTTTTTATTGCTCCTTCAACTGCCTCTGAACCAGAGTTCACAAAATATATGCTTTCAAAGTGATGTCCCAGGACATCACTGAGTTTCTTAGCATATGTAACCTGTGGGGACTGCACCAGCTCCCCATATACCATCAGGTGCATATATTTATCAATCTGGTCTTTAACAGCCTTTAATACAAACTCATTGGAATGGCCTGCATTGCTTACAGACACACCCGATACCAGGTCAAGGTATTTTTCTCCTTTCGGTCCAAAGAGCCATATTCCCTTTGCTGACTCAATTTCAATAAGCATTGGTGAAGGTGAAGTCTGGCCAATATGTGTGAGGAACAGATTACGTTTTGATAACATATAAACATGTAGTTTATCTCATCATAACGTTTATTTCTTTTAAAAGGTTTTCACGGTATGATTTTCCAATGGGGATATTATTCACATCTAGATCTCCACTTATATCAACAGAATTATCCTTTATCATGGCAATCCTGCTTTTATTTACTATAAATGACCTATGAACCCTTATAAAGATTAATGAGGGCAATTGTTGTTCAATTGCTTTCATTGTAAAATGTATGGTATACTTTTCTTTATCAGTATGAACCACCACGTAGTTTTCGAGTGCTTCAACAACAATTATTTCAACAAGCTTAAGTTTAACCAGTGAGGACCCCTTTTTAATGAATACTTCCTGTTGTCCAATGTTCTCCCTGGCACTCTTATTCTGGTAGCGAACTACTTTATCAACTGCTTTGCAGAAACGGGAATAGCTTACGGGTTTTACCAGGTAATCAATAACATCAACATCATAAGCTTTCACTGCAAGATCTTCATTAACTGTCACCATTATTACTGCAGGTGGGTTTTCAAGGCTGTCAATAAGTTCAAATCCATTCATATCAGGCATCTGAATATCAAGGAAGATAAGGTCTATATCAGATTTTTCAGTAAGTGTATTTCTGGCATCGATAGCATTATCGAAAACACCCGTGAGGGTTAGAAAGGAAGATCTCTTTACATGTTCAGTGAGTACCTTTCTTGATAGTTTATCATCATCAACGATAATACAGTTCATAAAATTTCTATTTCTAACAGTCAAGGTTATTGCCCAAATGTATAAAAAAAATCTTTAAAAAATTATTCTCGATCATTTTTCATAAGTGTAAACTTCTTTTCGAGCAACTCCGATTTTTTAATAGTGATTCGTAACCAGTCTAACTTTACATGCATTTTATCCTCTTCTCTCAAGCGCCATGATATATCTGATTTTCGGAGCGATGAAACCAGTTCATAGAGGATTATTGCCGCTGAGACTGAGATATTATAACTCTCTGTAAAACCATACATTGGTATTTTCAGGTATTCATCTGCCCACTCAATGGCTTCCTTGCTCAACCCATGCATTTCAGTACCGAAGACGAGGGCTGTTTTACCTTTTTTGAGATCGAACTTATCGAGGCTTACTGCTTCCTGTTCATGAAGTGATGTTGCCACAATCCTGTATCCCCTGTTGTGTAAATCTTTATAAGCCTCATAAGTGTTATTGCCCGACTTGTTGTATTTATTAAGCGTGAGCCACTTATCAGAGCCGAGTGCCACATCAGGATTAACATTATATCTATTCCTGTTTGCGATAATATTTACTTCCTGAATACCCAGGCAATCGCAGGTCCTTAAAACAGCACTGGCATTATGAGGCTGAAAGAGATCTTCGAGGACCACCGTTATATACTTTGTCCTTTCCGATAATACTTTATCGAATAGTTTCACTCTTCTGGCAGAAATGAAATTTTCAAGATATCCTATAAGTTCATTTTCGGGCATGGGCATCAAAAAAAGGGGGTGCGTCCACCCCCTTTGGCAATCATAGAATCAATTTCTTATAGCTTATCA
>CAZSJH010000079.1:0-11896 GCA_964607105.1 uncultured Rikenellaceae bacterium
GCATGGGGAGCGGGTTTTGTTATGGCACTTTCGAGAAAATGGAAAAAGCCTGAAGAAGAATACAGGAGGTGGTACAGGGACGGGAAAGGATTTGAACTTGGAGAAGTACAATTTGTTGAGGCTGAGAATGATCTTCTCATTGCTAACCTCATTGGACAGAGAGGTGTCAGCGTAACAGGATCACGGCCGCCCATAAGGTATGAAGCCGTTGAAACAGGATTAAGGAAAGTTGCTGAGAAAGCTGTTGATCTTAATGCCAGTATCCATATGCCAAGGATAGGTTGCGGACTTGCTGGAGGAAAATGGGAAGAAATTGAAAAGATTATTAACAGGACACTGGTAACAAATGCTTTACTTGTTACGGTTTATGATCTGGAATAAATACTTATTATGACACCAATATACCTTGATTACAATGCTACAACCCCTGTAGATAAAGAGGTTGCTGAAGCTATGCGTCCTTACCTTACGGAATATTTTGGTAATCCGTCAAGCATGCATTCATACGGCATAAAAACAAAAACAGCTATTGAAAATGCCCGCCGGCAGGTAGCAACATTGCTTAATTGTGCTCCTTCTGAAATAATATTCACAAGCGGTGGAACCGAATCAAATAATTATGCAATAAAAGGTATTGCCCTTCATCACAGAAGAAAAGGCAATCATATAATTACTTCATCAATAGAGCACCCCGCAGTCTTTGAGGTGTGCAGATACCTGGAAAAATCAGGCTTCGAAGTGAGCTACCTTCCTGTTGATGAATATGGTCTTGTCAGTGTAGAATCGGTAAAATCAGCTATTAAGGAAAGTACTGTACTTATATCTATAATGCATGCCAACAATGAAGTTGGTACCATTCAACCAATAGAAGAAATATCAAAAATAGCACAATTACGAGATATCTTTTTTCACACAGATGCTGCCCAGTCAGCAGGGAAAATAGAAACTCGTGTTGACAGCCTGGGAGTTGACCTCCTCAGTATCGCAGGTCATAAGCTATATGCTCCCAAAGGTGTTGGTGCACTTTACATTAGAAATGGGGTAACCCTGGAAAAGCTCATTCATGGTGCTGATCATGAACAAAACCTGCGTGCGGGAACAGAAAATGTGCTGGAGATTGTCGGGCTGGGCAAAGCATGCGAGCTGGCAATGAATAATCTTAGTGAGTATACTGACCAATACAAAAGAACAAAAGATTATCTGTACAGCCTCATGAAGGAATCAATCCCCGATATAAGGTTAAATGGGCACCCTGAAAAATGCCTTCCAAATACATTGAGTGTCTCATTTCCGGGCATAGAAGCAAATACACTTATTTCAAGGCTTGAGAATGTTGCAGCCTCAGCAGGCGCAGCATGCCATGCTGAAAGTATTGATATATCACAGGTTCTGAAAGCAATGGCCCTGCCTCTTAAATATGCAATGGGGACTATAAGGTTTTCAACAGGCAGAGCAACAAGCATGGATGATATTAAGAAGGCATCTGAAGAAATAAGCGCAACTGTCTTATCTCTGATGCCTGAAAAGATCATGAGTCCTGGCCATCAAAAAGACAGTACCGGAAAAATAAAACTTACACACTATACCCATGGACTGGGTTGTGCCTGCAAAATACAGCCAAAGAACCTCGAAAAAGTACTAGGTGCTATTCCCTCATTTGAAGATCCCCTGGTGCTGGTTGGTACTGAAACCTCGGATGATGCAAGCGTTTATATGATAAATGATGAACAGGCAATAGTACAGACCCTGGATTTTTTTACCCCTGTAGTTGATGATCCTTACCACTTTGGTGCAATAGCCGCTGCCAATGCTCTGAGCGATATATATGCCATGGGAGCAAAACCATTATTTGCCCTCAACATAGTAGCCTTCCCTGAAGATACATTGCCACTTGATATACTTGAACAGATACTGAAAGGTGCCAGCAACAAGGCCAGGGAGGCAGGTATAGGAATACTTGGAGGTCACACTATCGAAGATACTGAACCAAAATACGGACTGGTTGTGACAGGAATAGTGCACCCCGGAAAAATAATAAGAAACAAAGGCGGTGAACCGGGCGATTCACTCATTTTAACAAAACCCATTGGTACTGGAATATTGACCACTGCATTGAAAAGGGGTCTGCTTGAGAAGGATCAAAAAGAGATACTAATAAATATTATGTCAGAACTTAATAATACAGCAGCAAAGATAATGGGTAATTACAGGGTGCATGCCTGCACTGATGTTTCCGGATTTGGTTTAACAGGTCACCTCAGGGAAATGAGTATTGCTTCAGGATGTAATGTGACTCTTTATCCCGATAAAATACCATTTATGAGTGAAGCTCATAACATGGCTGCCGCAGGGATTATACCAGGAGGTACTTACAATAACCTTGAATATGTTAAGAATGATATTAATTTCGGAAAATGCAACAGGACGATGCAACTTCTTTTATCTGATGCCCAGACTTCAGGCGGATTACTTATAGCCATTAAAGGAGATGAAGGATTATCTTTATTAAATGCCCTTAAAGGGTCCGGTATAAATGATGCGGCGATAATAGGTGAATTTACAGGGAAAGGAAAAGGATTGATTTCAGTACTGTAAGGCAGAACAGATACCCCTGTGGATATGGCAAATTAAATATATCACATACAACAATATGGAAACACACGAATCACTTGATTTCACGCCTGAATTATTTAAAAAATTAATAATAAGATCAGCTGACATAATTGAAGAATGGTATTCAACAGGCCTGAGGAACAGCAGAATTTACAGGAACTACTCCCCTGCTGAAATACGCGGCCTTTTTGATGAGTCCATGCCCCTTGAAGGAACAAATCCTGAACAACTTCTTGAAATTATCAGGAAAGATGTTTTCCAAACCTCAAATTTCAATCCCAGTCCGAATTATTACGCTTATATAACAGGAGGGGGCAACCATGCTTCAATTATTGCCGAGCTGTTAAAAACCAGTCTTAACCAGAATAATCTTAAATGGCACAGCGCACCTGCTAATTCAGAAATTGAAAAGATTGTCATCAAGTGGATCTGCCAGTTCATTAATTACCCTTGCGATGCAGGTGGCGTACTAGTAAGCGGAGGATCAGTAGCCAACTTCCTGAATCTGGCTGTTATGCGCAAAACAATGTGTCCGGGTGATATATCGAATGAGGGTTTGTATGGTGGAACACCTTTAAGCGTTTATGTATCAGAACAGGGCCATTCAAGCATTGACAAGGCCATGGACATGCTCGGCCTGGGCAAGAATTACCTGAGAAAAATCCCCGTGGACGATGATATGCGGATAAATACTAAAATACTGGAAGAAAAAATCCGTGATGATAAAAAGGCTGGCCTGATGCCGGCATGCATTATTGGCATAGCCGGAACCACTAATAACGGTGCAGTTGACCCCCTGAGAGAACTGGGTAATATTGCCGGTAAATATAATATGTGGTATATGGTTGACGGAGCATATGGATTACCAGCTGCCGGCACAAAACTTTGTTCCCATCTTTTTGAAGGAATTGAAATGGCCGATTCCTTATTGATTAATCCACATAAATGGTTCTTTGTACCTTTTGAGGCATCATGCGTGATAGTGAAAAACAAAAAGTTGCTGCGAGATACTTTCAGCCTGGTTCCTGACTACCTCAGAGCAGCAGAAGAAAAAAGTGAACGTGATGATCTGATGAATTATAACCTCCAGCTTACAAAGGATTTCAAAGCCCTTAAAATTTGGATGACCTTTAAAACCTATGGAGCTGAGAAGCTTAAACTGGCCATTGAGAATGATTGTAGGCTTGCACAATATGCGAAGGGACTTATTGAAGAAGCTGATGATTTCGAATTAATGGCCCCTGTACCATTATCCATAGTATGCTTCAGGTATATGGGTGAAAATGGTGAATACACAGACGACGAAAACAAACTCGACAAAGTGAATGATCAAATACTACAGGAAATAGAAAAAGATGGAAGGATATTCTTCGCGGGAACAAAAATAAAAGGTAAAACATCCCTGAGGATAAATCTTACAAATCACCGCAGGAATAAGGAAGATATTGATTTCCTCTTGAAAGTTCTAAGGGAAATAGCTAATAACTTAATTTAACAAAAAATTATGGCACGATTTATTAAAGACCGTTCTCCTGCAAAGGGCCAGGCTCCAGGTTCACTGGTGCTTATAGGACAGCAAAAAATGGAGAAACCACAAATAAAAATAATGGATTACAGTCCTGGTCACCTGAATGAATCCGAACTTGATTCAATTAAGAGCTGCCAGGAGTATCTTAAAACAGATTCTGTATCATGGATTAATATCTACGGTATTCATGAATTGGAAATGATGGATAATATTGGAAAGATATTCGGTATTGACACCCTACTCATGGAAGATATACTTAACACTGACCAGATGCCAAAATATGTGGCAGAAGACAATTATGATGCCCTGATCCTTAAAATGCTCGACTACAATACCGACAGTAATATTATAACTGCCGAACAGATATCAATTATAATCGGAAAGAACTACGTTCTGACCCTGCAGGAACGCAAGGGCGATGTTTTTAATCCTGTAAGAGAGAGGATAAGGAATCAGAAAGGAAGGGTAAGACTTAATGATAACGATTACCTCGCATATGCCCTGATGGACGTGATATTTGACAATTACCTGTCAATAATTGAAATTTTGGGAAGGAAAATAGAAGATTTTGAAACAAAAATATTTTCCGATAATAATGAAGATATTGCTACAAAAATTTATCGCTATAAGATTGAGCTTTCATTTCTGAGGAAAAATATAAGACCCGCAAAAGAAGCAATAATGAACCTGTTGAAGAATGAGGATGCTTTTTTCAGTCATGATACTTTGAACTACCTTGAAGACCTTAAAGAATCAATTATTCATACAACTGATTCTATTGAGCTCTACAATAACCTGGTCTCTGATCAGCTCAACACCCATAATACACTGGTAAGCAGTAAGATGAACCAGGTAATGAAAGTATTGACAATATTCGCGTCAATATTTATACCCCTTACATTCATTGCCGGAATTTATGGTATGAATTTTAAATATTTTCCGGAATTAGAACTTAAACTGGGTTATCTTTTCTTCTGGATCGTTATAATGATAATTGGTGTTTCACTTATATTATTCTTTAAAAAGAAGAAATGGCTATAGAATAAATAAAATTAAATTATATTTGCATATTGTTTAATCATGAGGGACTTGTGTTTCGAGACTTCTTTACACGGTAATTAAGTTAATTGACAAAAGACTCTCAGTAATTTTTTTATTTCAAATGAACATTTTTGTTGCAAAGCTTTCGTACCAGACTACGGAAGAACAATTAGAACAGCTATTTCAGAAATACGGTGAGGTAGCAACTGCCAAGATTATCTTCGATAAATACGAAGGAAGATCAAAAGGTTATGGCTTTGTTGAGATGCCTAACGATGAGGAGGCCCTCGAAGCTATTAATTCACTTAACGACACTGAATTTGACGGTCGTCAGATAGTAGTTAAAAAAGCCAGACCAAAAGAAGATAACCCCCGGGGACGCAGAGACTAACAGTCAAATGTTTTACAGTAATTGAATCCTGATAAAATATCAGGCTAAAGAGTTAAAATTAATTAGCCAGGTAACCAGTATAATAATGGTTACCTGGCTTATTTTATATCGGCGGGTCTTTTTAAATAAAGTATTAGTAAATTTGTACATTAGTATATTAAAAGCTATTGTTAAATTGTATTACTATAAGATCCCACTTATGAAAAAATTAATTCTATTTTTGGTTATTGTGACTTTTTTCATTGGTAATGCCCTGTCACAGACAAGACAGGCAAGTCACTCACAATCGTTAAAAACAGGTGTAACTACAGTAGACCTGATTAATGGTCTGAAAATCAAGGTGGATTTCAGTCCGGAAAAGGGAGCCTTGTGGTTTACCGGAGAATCAAAAAATCTTAAGATGTTTATTACTGAATTCATTCCTCTGGCTGACCCCCTGGATATCGGAATTGAAATAGGGAAAAGTTACAGGCTGGATAACATGTACGTAAGTATTGAGTATAAAGTACTGACAATAGAAAATAACCGGGTTACCCGTATATGGTTCAGGATAGCAGCCACCCTGCTTGAACTGCCTCAACAGAATATGATTTGATTACTGTACAGGTACATCAAATATCAGAAGCCAGGTCTATAAGATAATGTCTATGGGTGACAATATGAAAGCAATTATACAGGAAAAGCCGGGAAATAAACTGTACATCAAGGATGTCCCTTTACCTGAGCCAGGCAACGGTGAGGTGCTTGTAAAAATGAGTTTTTCACCTATCAATCCTTCCGACCTTAGCTTTCTCAAGGGTACCTACACAGGAAGCCCCGATTACCCTGTCATCCTTGGATTAGAAGGCAGCGGACTGGTTGTTAAAACTGGTAAAGGGGTTATTGCAAAGTCAAGAGAGGGAAAAAGGGTTGCATGCACAACCTCAGGTCATAACAATGGCACATGGGCAGAATACATGGTTACCACAGCTTTCAGGACAATACCCCTTGATAAAAATATAGATGATGAACAGGGCTCAATGCTCCTGGTTAATCCTCTTACAGCCGTGGCATTTATTGAAATTGCACGAAAACAAAAACAGGCTGCCATAGTAAATAATGCAGCAGCCAGCTCCCTTGGGAAAATGCTGATAAAGCTATGTAAGAAAAATGATATAAAACTCATAAATATTGTGACCAGGGAGTCACAGTACAACACACTGAAAGAACTTGGTGCTGAATACATATTGAACAGCAGTTCCCCAGACTTTGAAAATGAACTGGCTGAGTACTCTGAAAACCTCAGGGCCTTACTTTTCTTTGATGCTGTGGGAGGAGACCAGGTGGAAATTATGTTAAGAAATTCTCCCCCCGAAAGTACTATTATAACATATGCAAAATTATCAGAACAAAATATAACAATAGACCCCCGCCTGCTATTACAACATGATAAAAAAATAATGGGGTTCTACCTTGGTAATTACATTTCCGGTAAATCAATACTTCAGAACCTCAGGACAATTGGAAAAGCTAAAGACCTTCTATCAAATAGTATCACAATAAAGGTATCAGGAAAATATCCACTGGAAAAGATTAATGAAGCGCTGGATTATTATCGTAATAATATGTCAGCCGGTAAAGTCCTTCTTTACCCATAATTCATACACTTAACTTACCGGTAAATATCTCAAGCATCACTGCAAGGCTGCTTCGTATCTTATCAAAGGCTTCCTTATTGTATTTATGAAGTTCCTTCTGTAGAGAAGAATATTCTTCCTGCATCTTCTCCTTCTCTTTTCCCATGGCATTGAAAAACAAGGTAACTGACCGGGATAATACTACACGGTCATGCCAGTTGCCTATATATGTTTCAGCTTCATTCAAACTCTCGTAATGACTTTTGGTGAAATGGTTATCTTTCCGCCTCCATATCAAGCCCAGTAAAGGCTTTATATTTTTGAGCAGGATACGGACCTCGTGAATGTATTCTAAATCATCCGGACCATCCAGCATAGTATTTATTCTATGTAGTTCTGAATAAATAAAATCCTCAATTATTTCCACAAGCTCCGATTCAGTATTCCGTGAGATCAATTCTTCAGTACGCTTATTGTAATCATCAAGCCTTGTATAATTAAAGGAACGGATATGTGCATCCAGACCCAGCTTCCACTGGGGTTTAAGTTGCGCAATATACATGTAATATG
Source organism: uncultured Rikenellaceae bacterium (assembly GCA_964607105.1). Classification (GTDB taxonomy): domain Bacteria; phylum Bacteroidota; class Bacteroidia; order Bacteroidales; family VadinHA17; genus UBA9300. The sequence goes on from CAZSJH010000079.1 coordinate 7,760, forward strand.
CTTTTCTTAATTTACCGGCAACGGGGTATTCTCTCAGTAGTTGTAGATTGATCTGGCTCTCCCTTATCAGGCCGGCACTCTTAAAAACAGGTTTGAAGATATGGTAATGATCTTGTACCTTGAATTCGGCTGGATACCTGTATTCCAGTAAGCGGAAAATTGATTTAATTCTTTTTACCCTTACTCGTAACTTATGTATATCTATCACCCTGTAAGAACCGGGGATAGCCTGCATGGATGAACAAATATCAGCAACCTGTCTGATATAATATGTATTAAGGAATATTTTACCCTGCTTGTTCATTAAGAGATATTGTTCAGCTATAAGTTAAACAAAATTTATCAATACTGCTATTTTTTGAGCTTCAGTATGAATATAATAAATGACTATAAGTCTCAATTATGTTAACTTTGAAAAAACTCAGGCCCATGATGAAATTTGAATTTAAGCCTGTGGGGTTCATCAGGACACAGAACAGGGAGCTGAGCGAAACCCCCATACAACCATATTATGCCAGGGATTATACGGGTAAAGTAGAAATACTGCTGGAGTACATTCCGGGGATGAAAGACCTCGATGGGTTCTCACACCTTATTCTTATATATGTTTTCGACAGGCACAGGAAGGGTGATTTCAAACTACATGTTAAGCCCTTTATGGACAATGAAAAAAGAGGTGTATTTTCAACAAGGGCTCCCCGCCGGCCAAATAATATCGGGCTGTCAATTGTAAAAGTTGAAAAAGTAATGCACAACACGATATTTTTCTCCGGTGCCGATATGCTTGATAATACCCCCTTGCTGGATATTAAACCATTTGTCCCAGAATTTGACTATGGTGAGAAATTCAAAATTGGATGGCTTGAGGGTAAAATCAAAGCCGATGAAAAAAGAAAAGCTGATGACAGGTTTAAATAAAAATACCGGCAATGCCTGGTGGAAGCTGCCAGAAATCATTAATAAAGAATTCAGTGTCTTCTGGTTAAGAAGAGATTTTCGTTTAAATGACAACACCGGACTGTACTATGCTCTTACTTCCGGTAAGCCTGTTATTTTATTATTCATTTTTGACGATAATATTCTTAAAAACCTGCCTGTGAGTGACCCCAAGGTATCTTTCATTTATGATAATCTTGAAAAAATCCACAGAAGCATATCAGCATTCGGTAGTTCTGTTATGGTATTGAAAGGCCATTGGAAACAGATATGGATGGATATTACTATGTGGAAAAATTTAAAATCTGTATTCTGGAATGCTGATTATGAACCATATGCCATTCTGCGGGACAGGGAGGTAACAAATATTCTCAGGGAAAAAGGTATTGCAACATACAGTTATAAGGACCAGGTAATATTCGAGAAGGATGAAGTCCTTAAGGATAATTCCTCACCATATACTGTTTTTACACCTTACAGCAAAAAATGGCTTCAGAAACTTGAAACAAATGGAATTACCCCCGAAAAAAAGTCAGAAGATCATCTTAAGAGCCTTGCCTCGGTATCATTAGACTTCCCAGACCTGGATTTATTAGGATTTAAACGGTCAGATATAAAACCGAGGGATTTCATTAGTGAAAATATTGATTCATATGATAAACACAGGGATTATCCTTCGGAGGATGCCACAACCTATTCCGGGCCGCACCTCAGGTTCGGGACTTTAAGCATAAGAAAATTAGTGAAAACAGCCATTATGATAAACAGGACCTACCTGAATGAACTTATCTGGAGAGAATTTTTTATGCAAATACTTTATCATTATCCCGGTGTTCCAGATAATAATTTTAAACCTAAATATGACAGCATCAAATGGATCAATAATGAGGAACACTTTGACAAATGGTGTCGTGGAGAAACGGGATATCCGCTTGTTGATGCAGGCATGAGGCAATTGAATAGTACAGGTTTCATGCACAACAGGGTAAGAATGGTTACGGCCAGCTTTTTATGTAAACATCTGCTGACCGACTGGAGGTGGGGAGAACAATATTTTGCTGAAAAACTGCTGGATTATGAGCTCTCATCAAATAACGGTAACTGGCAATGGGCAGCAGGTACCGGTTGTGATGCAGCTCCGTATTTCAGGGTGTTCAATCCATACCAGCAGGCAAAAAAATTTGATAAGGATGATAAATATATCCTTAAATGGGTTCCGGAACTAAATACCCCCGCTTATCCCGAGCCTTTAATTGACCATGCATTTGCCAGAGAAAGAGCTATTGAAACATACAGGTATTACTTAAATCAGGGTACTAAAATAAGATAAGAGGGGATATTGTGCCCCGAAATAAATTTTCCGACACTGAAAAAAGGTTCTATTTGCCGATTATATGATTAAACCCCAGAGTAAATTCGTTGTTATTTTGACCCTCAATAAAATAATTTTTCCCATGAAGGTACTTCACTGTCAGGCCAAACTTTTTATCGAACATAAGTCTGCCTTCGAAGTAAATGGTCGATTCAAGTGGAAATGTAGTTCCTATTCTCAGTCCTGACCCGTTTTTAAAACCGAAGCCAGTGCCAATTATAATCAGCAAAGGGACTGGCTATTATCAATGGTTTAGTCACCTTTGAATCTGTGCTCAGGTTTATTTCAGTATAAGCACCTCCGGTTAAAAATCCTCCGTATACATAATTCTGATAACCCTTCCACCCAGTGCAAATTTACGCTGTGTCAATGGCCATGCATCATCCCTGAACAAGGCAGACCAGTCATCCATGGTGAAAGTTGAAAATCGCGTTCCAAGCAGGAAACAAAAAGAAGCTGCCATCATAATGGCCAGCCACCGTCTCATATCATACCTTCGCCTGATACCCGCTACCAACAGGATTAGGAATGGGATAATAAAGGCAAGTTGATAAAGAATAAGAAAGGAATTATAGGATTCGGGACTGTTGATTGTAATAATGCATATATTCATAAACTTACTCCCGTTATGTTCATATCTGCAGAAGCAAAATACAACTTATGATCAATGTAAGCAATATTTTCCCCGGATGGCATTTTAAAATATAAATGTCCTGCATCATTATCTAATTCATGTGTAAATCTTATTTTTACAAAACTTCTACTATGTACAATAATAATCATAGAGGCACAGCTTCAATGAATAGAAAAAGGAAAATCCGTAAGAAATCATTCTATGTCTGGATTGGGGCAATAGTCCTTCTTCTCATCTTATATTTCATTAACAGGGAATGGTTTGATATTAGTTTCCTGAAGAGTTTTGTTGACGACCATAAATATGCCGTCATAGCTGTTTACCTGACCATCTTAACACTGATTGGATTAACATTTATACCCTCCACACCCTTTGCCATGGCAGGATTGCTGTTCTTTCCGGCTATTGAAGCGTATGTAATAAATATGATAGGCATAATAACATCAACAGCCTTGGTATATTATTTTACTCGCTACCTGGGTCTGGATAAGTGGATAGAGGCAAAATACCCAACACAGATTGAAAAAACAAGAAAGGCCCTGACTAATAAAGAACTACCTATTATTATTGCTTGGAGTTTCTTTCCTGTTGTACCCACCGATCTGATCATATATGTTGGGAGTTCACTCCGTATATCTTATCTTAAATGTGTTATTGGTGTCCTTATCGGTGAAGGAGTACTGAACGCCCTTTATATATTCTCAGTTGATTTCTTTATTTAAGATTGTTATGAAAATCAGATAATTTTTAAAGTCCGAGGTATACTGTAAAACCTGCTTTAATTATTACCCCAGAGCAGGTTTCTTTGTAATCGCCCTCGCTGGAAATAAATCCCAGGCTCATCAGTTCAGAGCCCCATGCTCCACCTAGACTGATTGTTGAGGCAACACCGGTCATAATTTTACCTTTTTCAAGCTGAGCTTGTACTGCATTGAATGAAAGTAGACAGATTGCTGTAATTAACAGGAAGATTTTTCTCATTATCAGAATGAGTTAGTTGTGCTTACTCTTGAGTTTTTCAGCTTACACTCCTTACTCTTTTAAGGATTTTCAGGATTCTCCATAAAGACATTTTTTTGGTGGTTTTAATAAGATAATTTCAAAGATACATTCTGAAATAATCGAAGTCAATTTTTTTTCTGCCCGAAGAGTATTCCTGCAGCACTATTCAATACGGTATAAATTTATATTTTTG
>CAZSJH010000080.1:0-11850 GCA_964607105.1 uncultured Rikenellaceae bacterium
CAAGCACCTGTAAATATGGAATAAGGGCAATAGTATATATTGCAGGAAACAGTAAAAAAGGGGAAAATATCGGAATAAAAAGGATATCACATAACCTTGATCTTCCAATGCCATTCCTTGCTAAGATACTTCAGCAAATGGCGAAGAAGAAAATACTTAATTCTACCAAAGGGCCACATGGAGGATTTTCTCTTGCACGTGATCCAAGGGAAATATATATCATTGAAGTAGTCAAAGCTATAGATGGTGATGATGTTTTTCACCGCTGCGTATTACATAATGATAATTGTATTAGTGCCGACAGGTCAAGAACTCAATGCACACTTCATGATGATTATGTGAAGGCAAGAAGTAAAATTGAAAAACTTTTTGAAAATAAAACGGTACAGAACCTAGTAACAACAGCTCGTAATTCTGATGCATTATATTAATATTTATTATGGCGGGTGTTTATATTCATATTCCTTTCTGCAAGAAAAAATGCAATTATTGTGATTTCTACAAGACGCTTGATACAGGCATGGCTGAACGATTTATCAATGCCCTTGGTAAAGAGTTGATATTACAGAAAGAATATTTTGATGAAAAGGATATTAAGACAATTTATCTTGGAGGAGGTACGCCATCTGTGATCACGGCAATACAAATAAGGGAAATACTTGAAAAAGTTAATGACGTTTTTGCTGTGGCTGAGGATGCTGAAATAACCATGGAAGCAAATCCTGATGATATAAGTAAAGTCTATGCGAGGGATTTAAAGAAAGCAGGAATAAACAGAATAAGCCTTGGAATACAGTCATGGGACGATAAAATACTTAAGTTTCTTAACAGGAGACATACTGCTGATATGGCAGAGGAAGCACTGAAGGATATTACAGATTCCGGTATAGACAATATTTCAGCCGACCTTATTTATGGAATTCCTGGAATGACAATGAAACAATGGAAAGAAGACCTGATAAAAACAGTCAGCCTGGATATAAAACACCTGTCTGCTTATCACCTCACCATTGAAAAAGATACGATATTTGGTAAAATGAAACAGGCGGGCAAGCTACAGGAAATTAAGGAGGAAGAAAGCGAAAGACAATTTAATTTGTTGACTGACATATGCAGGAAACACGATTTTATACAGTATGAAATTTCTAATTTCTGTAAGGAAGGTTACTATTCAATACATAATACAAATTACTGGCGACAAGAACCTTACCTTGGATTGGGACCATCGGCACATTCTTATAACGGGGATAGCAGGCAATGGAATATATCTGATCTGCAGGCATATTTAAGATCACTGGATAAGGATGAAATACCCGTGACTTTTGAGAATTTAACCCTGAAAGACAGGTATAATGAATATATTATGACATCTCTTCGTACGATGTGGGGAGTAAACATGGATTTTGTGGAGGAAAATATTAACAAGGAATCGCGCGATTACCTGAATAATCTGGCCACCCGCTTCGTGAAATACGGGATGATGACAAAACAAGGAAATCAACTCATACTGACCGATCAGGGCAAGATGATTTCCGATAATATCATTTCAGAACTTATGATGACCTAGCGGCTGTTAAGCATAAAGCTGCTGGATCCTATACTATGGCCTTCAAGAAAAAGGTCAATTGAATAAGTACCTTCAATAAAGTCACCATTATTATCAACGAATATACTCATCTCAACATCTTTATTGAGATAGTCAACAGTACGGATCTCAGTAAATATCATCCTTTCTCCCTCTACTTCGAAGAGATTATCCGGTGAATTGGTTATTACCAGTCCGTCAGGCCTGGTAATCCTCATATAGACAGTTTTTTTACCGGCCTCCACTATTGGATTTTCATTCAGTATAAAAGCTACTTCCAGCTTTTCAAAACGGCTCAGCCTGTCTGTCTCCTTACGTTTCTTATTCAGCGGTATGGGGTTTATCTCACGGGCTTTTATCACAGAGGCTATTTCAACTTTCGAAGTAAGCTCAGTCTTTTCCTGCGATAGAGCAACATTTGTTTGTTCCACCTGTCTCATCTGCTGTTTTATCTCTGTATTTTCTGCCATGAGAAGCTGATTTCTTGTATTGAGTGAATCAATCTGGACAATATAGCTCTTCATGATCTCCCTCATGGTTGATATCTCTTTACGATATGTCCTGATGGTTTGCACATTGGATGCATTGATAGACAGAAGACGTTCAATTTTTTGCCTCTCTTCGTCAAGCTTGGCATTCAGTGTATCATTGTTGGTTTTTAAGGTATCATATCCGTGCCTGAGCATGATAAGTTCATTGGTGAGCGAATCTTTCTGCTCGGTCAGAAGGGTCTCCATCTCAATCATACTATTACGCTGGATAAAATATAATATTACCAGTGCAGCTAGCACAGTGCCCAGTATACCAGCAATAACCAATAATATTGTCCTGGTTTTGTTGCCCTTTTGAACACTACTTCCGGGTTCAGTCATATTCTTATCTTCTTCCATGTCATTTACATTATTCTGTTTGAGGATTCAAATTTACAAATAATTTGTTATTCTGAATGTACTGATTCAAAAGTCTCTAAGCATGATGTCATTAAAATAACAGTCATAAGCACCATTATGACCTGCATATTTATCATATATCATGCACGGTTCATAAAATATTCATAAGAAATTGTGTATATCTGCAAATAAGAATTTTACAATTTATAAATTCTCAGCGCATAAGGATTGGTCATTATAATAAGGAAATAATATGAGTGGTTTATTTGGAGCTATTTCAAAGTACGATACTGTTAAAGAGGTTTTTTACGGGACGGATTATAACTCGCATCTGGGCACCAGGAGGGCAGGTATGGTGTTCTACAACCGGAAAGGTGGTTTTCAAAGGAAAATACACAGCCTTGAAAACAGTTATTTCAGGACAAAGTTTGAAGACGATCTGGATAAATTCAGCGGAAGGCAGGGGATAGGAGTGATTAGCGATACCGACCCGCAACCAATTATGTTTAATTCTCACCTTGGGCGATTTGCGATAGCGACCGTATGCCGCATGGTTAACATAGAAGAACTGGAAACATATTTTCTTACTGACAGAAAGCATTTTACTGAAAATTTCGAAGGAAATGTCAACCCGACAGAGGTGGTTGCTAACCTGATATGTGAAGAATATGATTTTGTGTCAGGAATAGAAAATGTATTTGATAAAGTAAAAGGATCATGCTCGCTTATTATTCTCACCGATGACAGGATTATTGCAGCCCGTGACAAACTGGGACGTACACCCTTGACCATCGGGAAAAAGGAAAATGCCTATGCAGTAGCTTCAGAAACGACATGTTTTCCGAATATAGGTTATGAGGAAGATTATTTCCTCGGGCCCGGTGAAATAGTAGAAATTACCGCAAATGGCTACAGGACCTTGAAGAAGAAAGGGAAAAAGATGCAGATATGTGCTTTCCTGTGGGTTTATTATGGTTACCCTTCATCTGATTATGAAGGCATAAATGTTGAACAGTGCAGGTATAGATGTGGGGCTGCCATTGCTCGCCGCGACAATGTTGAAGCAGACCTCGTGGCGGGAATACCAGATTCAGGGGTAGGACATGCCATTGGTTATGCCAATGAAAGACGATTACCTTATGCACGCCCCTATTCAAAATATACACCCACATGGCCCAGGAGCTTTATGCCACAAAATCAACAGATGAGAGACCTGGTTGCGAAAATGAAACTTATACCCGTTAAATCTCTTATAAAAGGCAAGAGACTTATATTTTGCGATGATTCAATAGTAAGAGGTACCCAGCTGAAAGACAATACAATAGATCTAAGGAATGCGGGTGCCGCAGAAGTACATATGAGAATAGCCTGTCCACCACTTACCTTCCCCTGCAACTTCCTGAATTTTTCACAGTCTCGATCCACAATGGAACTTGCAAGCAGGATAGCAATCAAACAACTTGAAGGATCTGAAAAAAAACTCAGGGAATATGCCACCCCGGAATCTGATAAATACAGGGCAATGGTTGAACAGATAGCAAAAAACCTTGGGATTGACTCACTTATCTACCAGAATCTTAATGACCTGGTAGAAGCCATTGGCCTGCCCAAGGAACAATTATGTACCCATTGCTGGGACGGGAGCAGCTATTACTAAAAATTCTAGTTCTTCCTGCCGGTACGCAGCTTTCTTGTTACTTCTCTTATTACTCTGCCAGCCAGGACATCCTTATGCATTTCAATAAATCCTCCTGTCTCCAGTGGATATCTTTTGGACAATTCCCTTAATGCCCATGATAATGCCTTTATCACCATATCGTCCCTGTCCGATAAAAGCATTTCACATATTATCAGGGTGCGGTAGATATCACCTTCACCTTTCTGAGACTTGAGGTTTAATCCAACGGTGGAGACAAGTGCTATGCGACGCCACCAAAAGTCATTACTGGAAGCCCAGCCTTTAACTATTTCATCGTCAATACATTTAAGCCTCCAGGCAGGACCGCTTACCTGTGTCCCGAACGAATCTGTTGAAGCCCAGTTATCCATGTAGGTACCCAGCACCAGGAGATCATTAGGCACCAGGTGCTCAATTATCTTGAATTTCCTGTTAAGCAATCCAAAAGCAACCTGCTGCACTTCAAAAACGCCGGTAAGGGCCATCTCTTTGCACAGACGTATTATTTGCGTCGGTTCCTCCCTGGCCGTATCATTCCTTATAATCCTGATAACAGCTTTAAGATCCTCGGCTTTGACTCCTATTACCTTCATTGAGGTAGGAAAATACCATCCGGAAAGCTCTCTCCTTGACTGGTCTGATAATTCATCAAGAAGAGAAATAGTTTTTGAAATGGTTTTGCCGGTATTGAGCATTACAGCTATAATTTAATATCACAAATTAAGAAAAATTACTAAAGCAAAAGAAGAATCTGATTTGTTTATATTTGTTTAGTTTACTTAAAAGCCCCAGCCATATGAACACCAGATTAACTCTAAGCTTAATTATTATAAGCAGCATGTTATCATGTGTTGATAATATTCCTGCCTATATGGATGCTGATAAAAGCCCTGAAGACAGAGCTCAAGATCTGCTGGAAAGGATGAACGAGGATGAAAAATTCTGGCAAATGTTTATGATACCCGGAGACCTAAGCAACCGAGAAGAGGATTACAGCAATGGAATATTCGGCTTTCAGGTTGCGGCAAAAGGCAAAAATGTTGCTGCAAATGAACAACTCCTGGATTATAACCAGGCCAGCCCGGCAAGGGAAGCAGCAGAAAAGATAAATAATATCCAGAAATATTTTATTGATTCAACCCGACTGGGAATACCTGTGATACCTTTCGATGAGGCCCTGCATGGATTGGTAAGAACTGGAGCAACCGCTTTTCCACAATCAATTGCTCTTGCAGCAACTTTTGATGTTGATTTAATGTCAGATGTTGCTTCGTGTATTGCTGAAGAAACACGGACCAGAGGAATAAGACAGATATTATCACCTGTGGTCAATATTGCCAGGGATGTCAGGTGGGGCAGGACAGAAGAAACTTACGGTGAAGACCCTTACCTGTGTTCTGCAATGGCTGTTTCATTCGTAAGAGAATTTGAAACAAGAGGTATAATAACAACCCCGAAGCATTTTGTGGCTAATGTCGGTGCTGGTGGACGTGACAGCTATCCCATACATTTTAATGAAAGACTGCTCGAGGAAATATATTTTCCGGCATTTAAATCATGTTTTGAAAAGGGAGGAAGCAGATCTGTAATGACAGCCTATAATTCGCTTGATGGTTCTCCCTGCACGGCAAATGAATGGTTATTGAAGGAAAAACTTAAGAGTGAATGGAATTTTGATGGTTTTGTTATATCAGATGCCGGAGCAACAGGTGGAGCAAATGTATTACACTTTACAGCTTCTGATTATCCTTCTTCAACAGCAAATGCAATAAATGCAGGACTTGATGTTCTTTTTCAAACCTCTTATAGTCACTATCCGTTGTTTAAGCCGGCCTTTGATAACGGTGCAATTGAGATGAACAATATTGATGATGCCGTATACCGTATTTTAAAAGCAAAAATTGAACTTGGTCTGTTCGACGATCCATATGTTGACCCGGCTGAAGCAGAGAGCATTAACGGAAGTAAAGAACACCTTGAAAAAGCCCTTGAGGCTGCCAGGAAATCTATGGTTCTTATGAAAAATGATATAAGAACATTACCTGTTGGGGAGGATATTAAAAATATAGCATTGATAGGAACCGATGCAACAGAAGCAAGACTGGGCGGATATTCAGGACCGGGTGCAATTAAAGTGTCAATTCTTGAAGGGATGAGAGAAAGAGCTGGTAACAGACATAATATCAAATACGCACCGGGCTGTGGAAGGAATAACAGCATGTTCAGGGTGGTTGATAATGAATATGTATCTCATAAATACGATAGTAAGGTAATAAATGGATTCCATGGGGAGTATTTTGCTAATCCTCATTTTGAAGGAAAACCGGTAATGTGCCGGGAAGACAGGCAAATAAATTTTGGCTGGACTTTGTATTCACCACATCCTGATATCCCTTATGATTGGTATTCAGTAAGATGGACCGGGGTTTTGACATCTCCTGCAACAGGGAATATAGAGATTGGAATTGAAGGGAATGATGGTTACAGGCTATATATTAATAACGAACTTGTAATTGACAACTGGGAGAAAAAGTCATACAGTAGAAACACCAGGAATTATTCATTTCTTGAAGGCAATGAATATAGCATAAAAATCGAATTTTATGAAACTGCCGGGAATGCCAGAATAAAGTTAATATGGAATTATGGTATTGACAACGATAGTGAATTAAGAATAAGTGAAGCGGTGAACCTGGCAAAAGAATCAGACCTTGCCATTGTAGTTGCCGGAATAGAGGAAGGTGAATTTCGGGACAGGGCTTTACTGGGCTTACCGGGCAGGCAGGAGGAGATGATCAACAGAATAGCCGAAACAGGAGTTCCTGTAGTAGTTGTTTTAATTGGAGGTTCGGCTGTTACCATGTCTGCGTGGATGGATAATGTAAAAAGTATAATTAATGCCTGGTATCCTGGCGATATGGGAGGTTATGCGGTTGCTGATGTATTGCTTGGTTTTTATAACCCGGCCGGACGATTGCCGGTTACATTCCCGGTTGATGAAGGACAGTTGCCACTTTACTACAACCATAAACCAACCGGCAGGGGAGATGATTATATGAACCTGACCGGTCAACCACTTTTCCCTTTTGGTTATGGTCTTTCATATACAGGTTTTAAATACTCTGATATACAAATAGAGAATGATACAATACTGGCAGGAGACGAAACAAGAGTCATGTGTAAGATAAAAAATACAGGTGAAAGACAGGGCGATGAAGTAGTGCAGATGTATATTAGAGATGAACTGTCAAGCCTGGCGAGACCCGTTATGGAGTTAAAGGGGTTTAAGAGGATAAGCCTGAACCCCGGAGAGGAACAGCTGGTGGAATTTAATCTGGGTTTTGATGAGCTTGCTATGCTTGACAGTGATCTCAACAGGGTGGTTGAACCGGGCAGATTCAGAATTATGATAGGCAGTTCCTCAAAAGATATACGGCTGAGAGAACATTTGTATGTTAAATAGTAAAACCAGACTTGCATTATTTACATCACTTTCTTGCCTGGAAAAAGTTACATCAATAATAAGTATCTGAAGAAATCAGTGATTCGTTGCTTTGAAAACAATTGTGATAAAAACTCTTAAATATCTTATACTTGATAATAAAAGTGCCAGGCCTATCCCGACATAGATTATGGATAGTAAATTACGGGGTATTGGGGAATGCCTCAGTAGTATACCCATTGTAATCATAATAATAACCAGCATGTAGCTCTTCCATGACATAAATGCAAATACACAGGTTCTGGGATCAAGGGATTTTATCCTTCCCAGATTTTTGTCAACTATTTTCAGGAATCCAAAATGATGAATAATGAGAGCCAGTATTACACCTGCAACAATATATAACCATGTATCTGCAACGTGAAATTCTGACAACCATTTAATAGCAAGAATATTGAGCATAATCCCGATGGTAGCCCACATTATCCCCGAGAGTAGGAAAAGGTACTTTCTTTTAACTGCTGGTTTGTATTTATCTTTATTTGCCAATAATAAAGACTTTGAATTAAAGGATGAGCATGCTGTTTTTTCAGAGGTTTGCCAGTTTAAAAGGCTGAATATCAATTTTTTGCCATACATTACCTGTAATATATGGCTCATCCCGGAGCATCTCATCCAGCTTTTCCCTGCTTTCGTACTCATATACAACAACAGATCCTGTCATGGTCTGTTTATCGTCCAGCAGTGCTCCGCCCCATATCAGGTTACCACTGTTTTTCAGCTTCCTTGCACCCTCAAGATGATCCTCTCTTTCCTTCATCCTCCTTGCCTGAGCATTAATATCTGTTCCGTCATAGGCTGTAAGTATAAATTGCATAATATAACATCTATGGTTAAGAAACTAAAATTAAGAAAAATCATATAACTATTATTTATAAATAGCTTTTTAATGGAGTATGCATTTCTCCGAATATGATTATAGACTATCCATATTCATACCTTTTCTTACATGCAAACTGTTAAATCTTCGTTATAATCAGAATATACTACCAGTTTTTCGTAATTTCGCACTTTGTTAAAACATCACACAAAACCAAAAATAATGAAAACACGTCTTCTTATTCTTTCAGGGATTATTGCCCTGATATTAGGTGCCTGTTCTTCAAAGGAGGAGCAGACCGAATTAAAAATTGATTTTGAAAAGTACCAGCTTGCTAACGGGCTGGACGTTATCCTTCACCAGGATAAATCAGATCCGATAGTGGCAGTGGCCATACAGTATCATGTTGGCTCAAACCGTGAAGCTCCAGGGCGAACAGGCTTTGCCCATCTTTTCGAGCACATGATGTTCCAGCAGTCAGAAAATGTTGGCCAGGACCAGTTTTTTAAACTTATACAGGGTGCAGGTGGCACATTGAACGGCGGAACAAACAAGGATGGGACCATGTATTACGAAGTGGTACCCAAAAATGCGATTGAAATGGTCCTGTGGGCAGAATCAGACAGGATGGGCTACCTGAGTAATACAGTTACAAAATCTGCTTTTGCAAACCAGCAGAATGTTGTACAGAACGAAAAAAGGCAAAGCTACGATAACAGACCTTATGGTCATACCAGTTATGTTATCGATAAAAACCTGTTCCCCGAAGGACATCCTTATTCATGGCAGGTCATAGGTGAAATGGAGGACCTCTTCAATGCCACCGTTGAAGATGTAAAGGAATTCCATGATAAATACTATGTACCAAATAATGCAACATTAACCATCGCAGGTGATTTTGATACGGAGGAAATAAAATCTCTTGTAGACAAGTATTTCAGTGAAATACCCGGTGGGGAAAAATTCACCGACCTGGAACCAATGCCTGTAACCATAGAGGAAACTAAAAAATTGTACCATGAAGATAATTTTGCACGCACACCGGCATTGACAATGGTATGGCCTACCGTGGAACAGTATCACCCCGATTCATATGCCCTTGATTTCCTTGGTCAGCTGCTTGGTAGTGGTAAAAAGGCACCATTCTATAAGGTGCTGGTAAAAGAGAAAAAGATGACCTCAAGAGCCGGTGTTTATAATAACTCATCGGAGCTGGCAGGGAAATTCAATATTTCTGTTAACGCTTACCCGGGATTTTCACTTGCCGAGGTTGAAGATGCTGTCTTTGAGGCATTTGCTCTTTTTGAGGAAGAAGGAATAACTGAAAACGACCTCGAGAAAATCAAGGCGGGACTGGAAACCCAGTTTTACAACGGTATGAGCTCCGTGCTGGGGAAATCATTCCAGCTGGCCCGCTATAATGAATATGCCGGTGACCCCGGATTTTTAACCACCGACCTTGAACATATACAAACGGTGACCCTAGATGATATTATGAGGGTTTACGACAAATACATAAAAGGTAAAGCGTATGTGGCAACCAGCTTTGTTCCTAAAGGAAAGCTTGATCTTATTGCTGTAGGATCGGTTGATGCCGGTATCGTTGAGGAAAATGTGCTGGATGCAACAGAAGTTGACCAGTCACAAATTGCCGAAGATGAAATAATTCAAAAAACGGAAACAAGCTTCGACAGGTCAGTAATACCGGCAATAGGGCCTGATCCTGAAATCAATATTCCGGCAGTGTGGACAGGTGAACTGAATAACGGCATCAGGTTGTGGGGAATAAAGCATGACGAACTACCACTTGTAACTTATACCTTTGCAATAAACGGTTCTCATCTTCTTGAGAATCTCGATAAGGCAGGAACGGCAAGCCTGATGGCAGGATTGATGAATGAAGGAACCGTTAATAAAACACCAGAGGAACTTGAAGAAGCCATTGACCTTCTGGGTGCATCCATCAATATCAGGGCAGGGGAAGAAGCTATAGTAATATCTGTTAATACCCTGTCAAGGAATTTCGAGAAAACAATTGAACTGGTTGAAGAAATGCTTATGGAGCCCAGATGGGACAGTACTGAATTTGTACTGGAAAAGGAAAGAGTGATAAATTCATTCCAAAGGAATAAGGCAAACCCTGGCTATATGGCCTCACGCACCCTTGATAAACTGATGTACGGGGATAAAAATGTATTTTCGGTTCCTTTAAGCGGTACTGAAGAAACAGTGCCGGGGATCACTCTTGACGACCTTAAGGATTTTTATAACACCAAACTGTCACCTTCATTAACAAGGTTCCATATAGTAGGTGATATAGACCAGGAAAGAGTAGAGGCAGCCCTTACTTCACTGGAGGAAAGATGGGAACAAAAGGAAATTAAATTTCCGGAATTTGAAATTCCTGCTAATCCTGAGGTATCCCGCATCTATTTTGTAGATTTCCCGGGTGCCAAACAATCAGTTATTCAGATAGGTGACATTTCCATTCCAAGGAGCGATCCAGATTATTACCCTGCATATGTAGCCAATTATAAACTTGGAGGTTCATTTAACGGAATTGTTAACCTGATACTCAGGGAAGAAAAAGGATATACCTATGGTGCCCGGACAGGATTTTCGGGAGGATCATTAACAGGCTCCTTCAGCGCCAGCTCAAGTGTACGTACTACGGCTACTGCTGAATCCGTGAAAATCTTCAAGGAAGAAATGGAAAAATATCGCAATGGCATATCACAGGAAGATATCGACTTTACGAAAGATGCCCTTCTGAAATCAAATGCCAGAGCCTTTGAGACACAGAGATCACTGCTGGGAATGTTAAGCGAGATAAGCCAGTATGATCTGCCTCATGATTATATCAAGCAAGAGGAAGATTTTGTGCGCGGGCTGACGGTAGAAGAACATAAAGAACTGGTAAATAAATATATAGATCCTTCAAGGATGTATTATGTTGTTGCCGGTGATGCAAAAACACAGGTGCCCGAACTGAAGAAACTCGGACTTGGTGACCCGGTAGTGGTTGGTGTGGATTTTTAATCCATTGACCCTATTGTATCTAATATCGATTAACGATTTATGAAACAACACTTCAATATTCGTTAATCGATATTAGATATTCATCATTAACGGAGTCTGCCTCCTTATTAGCCAATGCACCATCTGGCGCAGGCACTAAATACTGATCTGTCTCCTTTAACCGGGCCGGCAGAACAGCATCAGCATATAAAAATCCGGATGATTCCATTTATCTTTATCTGTTGAGAATTGTTCATAATATAAACATAAATGACGATCATCGTGTTATATATGTAAAAGACTAATTAACTCAAGTTGCTAGCTATAACAATATACAACAATGGATTAGGATCTCAA
>CAZSJH010000081.1:0-11725 GCA_964607105.1 uncultured Rikenellaceae bacterium
TTTTTGCAATGCTTACAGGCTTCTTATTGATAATCCTAAGTATGGATCAACGGTAGAGGGTCTTAACAAATGGCGCTCCTACCTGTCAGAATTCGGTTTTGGATCCAAACTGGGCATCGATTTTACCAATGAACTTGCGGGATTTGTACCAAAGCCATCATTTTACGATAATATATACGGAAAGAATCGATGGAGAGCACTCACCATTATATCAATGGGCATAGGACAGGGAGAATTGGGAACAACACCATTACAAATGGCTAATATGGCTGCAATAATAGCTAACAGAGGGTTTTACCTCACACCCCATATTGTAAAAGCAATTGATAATGATACACTTGCCGTAGATCCCACTTTCAGGCAGAAACATGAGGTAAGTGTTGATTCATCACACTTCGAGGTGATTATTGAAGGCATGAAAGGCGTGGTAAACGGCGGTGTAGGAGCAACAGCCACATGGGTTGCTATAAAAGATATAGTAATGTGTGGCAAAACAGGTACCGCGGAAAATCCACACGGTCCTGATCATTCCATTTTTGTGGCTTTTGCACCGGAAAAAGATCCGCAGATAGCAATAGCCGTCTATATCGAAAATACAGGTTTCGGATCTACTTATGCTGCTCCCGTTGCTAGCTTAATGATTGAGAAATATCTCAAAGGGGAAATTGATAATACATGGCTTGAAAATTATATACTGAAACCTGCGCAACCTCAGGTTGAGAAAGGGGAAGATGAAATAAAGGAGAAAGATATTGAAGAGGAGAATTAACATATGGGCTAATATAGACTGGATAGTGGTAGCAATCTACCTTCTTTTTTTATTATTCGGTTGGATTAATATTTATGCCGCGGTTTATAATGAAGAGCAAGCCAGCATATTTGACCTCAGCCAGAGATATGGGAAGCAGCTGATATGGATAATTGCAGCCCTGTTAATAGCATTAACTATAATACTGATTGACAGCCGATTCTACATCTTCTTTTCTTATATTTTATATATTATCGTTTTACTATCCCTTGTTGCCGTACTGATTTTCGGAAAAGAAGTTAATGGTGCCAGGTCATGGTTTGAGCTTGGCAGTCTGAGCCTACAGCCTGCTGAGTTTGCCAAATTTGTTACTGTGCTGGCACTGGCAAGATATCTTTCAAAGCAGGGAAGGACACCTGCTTCTTTCAAGAATCTTGTTGTTTCCCTTTTGATCATTTTTTCACCTGCATTGCTCATTGCTGTGCAGCCTGACCTTGGCTCAACATTGATATTCTTCTCACTCGTCCTGGTACTTTTCAGGGAAGGGCTGTCCCCTTACTTATTCATTATAGGCATCCTGGCTGCTTTGCTGTTCATAGCCACCTTGCTTGTCGATAGCGTCTTTATATACACTGCACTGGTTGTAGCGGGATTTATATTCCATCTTGTTACGGGGAGGAGAGTGAGGATAAGTTTAATAGGGCTTGGGATATATATAATGGCGGGTGGGGCGATATTTGCTTTATTATATCTTATAACCGGGAATACTGTCATCGACCTGGTATTCATGATAGCCCTATTATTATCAGGACTTATTTATGCATATTATATCTTCCGGCATAAAGCAAGGAATATTTTAATTATCATGGCTTTCCTTCTCGGTAGCATGGTGTTTACCTATACTGTAGACTATGCATTCCATAATATTCTTCTGCCTCATCAGCAGACGAGGATAAATGTCGTCCTTGGAATTGAATCTGATCCTTCGGGTGCAGGGTATAACCTCAACCAGTCAAAAATATCGATAGGGTCAGGAGGATTTTTTGGGAAAGGCTTTCTCCAGGGGACACAGACTAAATTTAAGTTTGTTCCCGAACAAAGCACCGATTTCATTTTTTGTACAGTCGGCGAGGAATGGGGATTTGTTGGCACCTCAGTGGTGGTTATCTTGTTTTCATTTTTGCTTTTCAGGATAATAATTCTTACCGAACGGCAACGTTCGGCTTTTTCCAGGATATATGGTTACGGCTTATTTTCCATACTGCTTTTCCATTTCCTTATAAATGTGGGAATGACAATTGGACTGGTTCCTATAATTGGTATACCATTACCATTTTTCAGCTACGGCGGATCTTCTCTATGGGCATTTACAATTCTGTTGTTCATTTTTCTGCGACTCGATGCGAGCCGAAATGAATATCTGGTATGATCAGAATGGCAATGTGATACTCGCTGAAAGAGGAATGCCGAAATCATTTTCAACATATTCAATGAGTTGTGGAAAAAATTCCATAAAATCTTCACCAAGGCTGTAATAATTCTTCTTGAAAGTCTTAATGGCATACTTAGACTCAGAAGGAAGACTTGTTCGCTTACTAAGCGTATTCAGTACGTGTTTGAGGCCTTTGTTTGTTTTATATGACTCGATCCAGTTATTGATTATAAAAAACGGGAACCTGTCCTGTACTTTAGCTGGTAATATCTCATAATTATTTACCATTGCCCTGTAAAACTGGTATGTTACGCTTTCAATCGGGCGGCGTGAGAATGTATCCCATTCTTTTGTCAGATAATGGTCGTAAACTATATCAACCACAACGCCGGCATATTTATGATATTTTCTTGTGAAGAGTATTTTGCTACGGTGAACTACCGGGTGTCTGTCTGTGAAGTCATCTATATGCCTGTGTAGTATTATCCCTTTTTTTATTAACTCGGGATATTTTAAATAATCACGGCCCTTAACATAATCTCCTATGTAGTTGCCTATAATAATCTCATCAGAATCACCTGAGAGATATATATGGGCAAGCACATTCATCCGTTAATTAAATTTACTTTTTTAATATTTGAAAATACGTAATTAGGTTAAGCCTAAAAAACATTTTCTTTAACATATTGCGAGAATAGCGCAATAAACATACCAAAGTTCAGCATGACAGGTAATTGGCCTGGCTCCCCGGCAGTGATAAAAATTTACTCAAATATAAGGAAATTAAACAGTTAAATTATAAATTTGAGAATTCAATTTTAGATTTGAATCTCATATTTAATATCAATAAATTTAAAATAATAATATGAAAAAAAATGTTATCATTATTGGTGCCGCGGGCAGGGATTTTCATAATTTCAATACGTATTACCGCGACAATGAAGATTATAATGTTGTTGCATTTACGGCAGCCCAGATTCCGGATATTGAAGGAAGAAAATATCCTTCTGAACTTGCCGGCAGCTTATATCCCGACGGTATACCAATATATGCTGAGGAAGAACTCCCATCTCTGATAAATAAACTCGATGTTGATGACTGTGCCTTTTCCTACAGTGATGTAACCTATAATAAGGTAATGTCTGTAAGTGCCATAGTAAATGCTGCAGGTGCAAATTTTGTGCTCCTGGGGCCCAAGGACACAATGGTAAAAAGTACAAAGCCTGTGATAGCCGTTGGTGCAATACGCACTGGATGTGGAAAAAGCCAGACTTCAAGAAGAGTTATTGAACTGCTTATGGAGAAAGGCCTTAAGGTGGTAGCCGTAAGGCACCCCATGCCCTATGGTGACCTGAACGCACAGAAGGTGCAGAGGTTTGCCGAGGTCAGCGACCTGGAGAAACATAAATGCACTATTGAAGAGATGGAGGAATATGAGCCTCATGTGGTTCGCGGTAATGTGATTTATGCAGGTGTGGATTACGAAGCTATTCTCAGGGAAGCTGAAAATGACCCTAAAGGATGTGATGTAATACTTTGGGATGGTGGTAATAATGACTTTCCGTTCTATAAGCCCGACCTTACCATTACTGTGACCGATCCCCACAGGGCAGGTCATGAACTGAGATATTATCCCGGGGAAGTTACACTCAGACTGGCTGATGTGGTCGTTATTAATAAGATGGACAGCTCTGCACCCGAGGATATTAACACGGTAAGGGAAAGCATACAGAAAGTAGCCCCGGATGCTGTTGTTGTCGATGGTGCTTCTCCAATTAAAGTGGATGATCCATCCATAATAAAAGGGAAAAAAGTGCTGGTTATTGAAGACGGACCAACACTGACGCACGGTGAGATGAAAATAGGTGCAGGAGTGGTGGCAGCACAGAAATTCGGTGCAGCCTCACTTGTTGACCCAAGGCCATATACAGTGGGCAAAATGACGGAGACTTTTGAAATATATCCCAATATCGGAACCTTGCTTCCTGCTATGGGTTATGGTGAACAGCAGCTCAAAGACCTGGAAACGACCATCAATAATACCGAATGTGATTCAGTGGTTATTGGAACACCTATCGACCTGAACAGGATAATTAATATCAAAAAGCCTAATACAAGGGTATATTATGACTTGCAGGAAATAGGACATCCAAACCTTACGGAGGTTATTGATGATTTTATAAAGAAACATAATCTCTAAAGAAGGTTTGAAAGTTTGACTGGTATATATTACATCTCGTGACAAGGAGTAGAAATATTGGTTTATAGTTAATGACCAAACTCTCAAACTCATGCTATCATTCATACTCTTTGCTAACGCACAGAGTGACAAAAATCATCGATCATCTCAAAATTGTAAGGATCGAAGTATTCTGAATTAAAGTAAATGGTGTAACCTGCCGGATTATGAGTTCCTTTTGCCGGTTGAATACCTTTTATAAGATCAAGGGCTGTTTTGAGAAGTTTCTCATTCTCATCTCCAAGTGGTAATAGATTTGTAAGATCTTCCGCAATATAGTAATCAGGCTGGAATCCATTATAGTATTCTGACTCATAATTTACATTTGAAGATTGTGAAATAATTGGCTGCATGGCCCACTTGTGATCAGGATTTATATTACCGTTATTATCAATATCTTTTACTGTTATTGAACCTACGTTTTTACCGTAGGTGTTTGTCCCAATTATTATCACATCTATATATGGCCTAAGACAGTTAATAAGTAATTCGCTTGCCGATGCTGAATTACCTGTTGTAAGAACATATATTTTATCCATTCCCATATTATTTACAGCTACAGTCCGGTCATCCTCAGTATTAATATTTTCAGAAAGAGTCCAGTAAAAAGCTGACTCGCCATATTCATCAAGCAGGTATTCGGTATATTTATCGTTATATACTTTTCTTATGAAAATCTTGTTGGGATCTGTGTCATAAATCATGCTTCCCAGCTTTGCCGTGGTACTGACAGATCCTCCACCGTTATACCTGAGGTCAAGAATCAGGTCACCTGCCGATTGTATAATGAAATATGCAAAGGCGTTGTTTAGTTCTTCTTCGTAGTTCGATCGGAAACCTGAATAGTAAAGATAGGCTACTTTCTTTCCGTCCGTATCAAATATTTTAGAGATATAAACAGGATTTTCATGAACTTCCTCAGCTGTAAGTGATACATTACCTGTTTCATAGAGTATGCCATTATCCAGGCTTGCCATGGTAAGGGTATAAGAGCTTTTGTCGTATAAAAGGTTCCTGTAATTCAATTCTGTGATAGACAGTCCATCCACTTTTGTAAAAAAATCACCCCTTCGTAAACCTGCCCGGTACGCTGGTGAATCGTCTATCACATATTTTACCACTCCGGTAAGATTTTCTCCGGTAATATTTATTAGTGTATATCTGAAACCCATCGATGTTGTAATACCCTGGAATAGTTTATCAAGCTCCTCATAGTCATCAACTATCCAGGAAAATCGGTCAGTTGGTGTGTAGAGAAGGTCATAAAACAACATTTCATGATCACTATAAGGTATAAGGAAATCCCTCTTTTCATTGTCATTGCTGAACCCGTCGTCACGCAGATCATTTACATTATCATACCAGAAATAAAAATAATTAAGTCCATCCCATATGAACTCGTTAATAGCAAGTGATAATTCATCATATGTCGGCTCACCCTTTTTGCAACCTGAAATGAGAATTGCAGCGATAAACAGGCTTATTATAAAACTTTTGATTTTCATGATGATTAAAACGATATTATGGCTTACCAAGCAGTTTGAACATATTTCTCTTATATGCTTCCACACCGGGTTGGTCAAATGGATTTACACCCAAAATATATCCGCTGAGAGCACAGGATATTTCAAAAAAGTAGAGAAGCTGGCCGAGGTATCTTTCATTAATCCGGGGGATGTTAATCTTTATTACAGGAATGCCCCCTAAAACATGAGCCATTATGGTACCTTCTTCTGCTTTGGCATTAACCTCTGACAACCTTTTACCAGCTATATAATTAAAATTGTCCAGGTTACCTGCATCATTTGGGATTTGAAGTTCAGAGTTTACTGAAGAGACAGACAGTACGGTTTCAAAAAGTATCCTGTTTCCATCCTATATATACTGACCCAGCGAATGCAGGTCAGTTGTCAGGTCTGCTGATGCCGGGAATATTCCCTTTCCATCTTTGCCCTCGCTCTCACCAAAAAGCTGTTTCCACCATTCGGCTATATAATGTAATCCAGGTTCATAATTTACAAGCAGTTCAATAAGTTTTCCCTTATCGTAAAGAAGATTTCTTATGGAAGCATAAATAAGAGCATTATTGGTACCTGCGCTACTATTATCCCTTGTTTCCTTTGCTATTTCTGAAGCTCCCCTGATCAGTTCCCTTATGTCATAGCCAGCGACAGCTATTGGCAGAAGCCCTGCAGGTGTGAGTACAGAATATCTACCCCCGACATCATCAGGTATAATGAACGATTCATAGCCTTCCTGCCCGGTCAGTTTTCTGAGGGCACCTTTATCGGAGTCGGTAATGGCAATAATGTATTTATTTATCCTTTTCCCTTCCATATTTTCCTCGAGCTGCTTTTTGAGTAACCTGAAAGCTATGGCAGGTTCTGTGGTGGTGCCTGACTTAGAAATAACAATAATATTATAGACTTTACCTGAAAGGTATGTTATGAGTTTAGCGTGATAATCTTCACTAATATTCTGCCCGGCAAAAAGTACTTCATGATTCTTCCCTTTATCATCTTGCTGCAAGCATGCACCCAGTGATTCAATTACTGATTTTGACCCAAGATAAGATCCTCCTATTCCTATTACTACTGTAGTATCAGCCTGGGCTCTCAACTCCCCTGCTGTCCTGTTTATTCTTTCCACCTGGTTTAATGACTGTTCCGGAAGATCCAGCCAGCCTGTGAACTTATTACCTGCACCGGTTCGGTTTATAAGATTTTCATAATGTATAATTGATGTCTCGGCTTTTTTTGTTATTTCCTTACCGGTAATAAAACTCAGGCAGTTGGAATAATCAATGCTTATATTCATAAATTCTACTTTAAGATTTCTGTCAGTTTCCTGAATTCATATACAGGATCTGCTTTTTGATATAATATCCTGTAAACAGAATCAACAATTGGGATTTCAACTTTTAATGTACGATTTATTTCATTTATGCAGAGGGAAGCGTAATAACCTTCAGCAACCATTTCCATCTCCATAAGTGTGAATTTTACCGAGTACCCTTTACCTATCATATTACCGAACATCCTGTTGCGACTGAATTTTGAATATGCCGTGACAAGAAGATCGCCAAGGTATGGAGAGCTGTTAAAATCACGCTCGGCCCTGTAAACAGCCTTTATGAACCTTTTCATCTCATTTGCTGCATTTGAAAGCAGCACGGCAAGGAAATTATCACCGTAACCCATGCCGTCAGCCATGCCGGCAGCAATAGCATAAATATTTTTAATTACGGCTGCATATTCCGTTCCCCTGATGTCATCTGAGATGATTGTTTTCAGGTAGTAAGTTGCAAACAGGCGGGATACTTTTTCAGCTGTTGTTTTTTCAGGTGATGCAATGGTAAGATATGTTAGTTTCTCCATAGCAACTTCTTCTGAATGAGTGGGGCCGGTGAGAATAACCAGGTTTTTTACAGGAACGTTCAGTCTTTTGTTAAAGAAATCGCCAACAATATAATTATCTTCCGGTACTATGCCTTTTATTGCGGAACAGACCAGTTTACCCGAGATATCAATTTTTAGGCCCTCCAGGCTTTCTTTCAGGTAGGTAGAGGGGATTACGAAAACAAGTATATCAGCCATGCCGGCAGCCATATTAATATCTGTGGTCATGATAAGCTTGCTGCTATCGAGATTGACAGTACTGAGGTATCTTGGGTTATGTTTGTATTTGCGTATATGTTCTATTATTTCCCTTTCGCGGATATACCAGGCAATACTTTCAGTATTTGAGCTTAACAACTTTACCAGTGCTGTTGCCCAGCTGCCTGAACCCAGTACCGCTACTTCCGTTTGTGTCTTACCCATTCACAATAATTTTCCTAAAGGTAATCAATGCATATAAAAACAAGTAACAGGGGTACTTAATTTAGTTCCCCTGCCGTAAAAAATTTAATATATTATATATGTAGAAAGTTAAGTGAGTTGTAAAATACAGTATTATTTATTTACAACGTCACCACCACTTGAAGATCGGGCATCTACAAATTTGGGATTACCATAGTAATATATATCACCGGCACTGCTTGCTCTTGCTTTAAGTCGTTCAGTTACAGTAATTTTTATATCACCCGCGCTTGATGCAGAGAGTTCTGCCTCCCTCACTTCAAGATTGACGGCATTAATATCACCGGCACTGCTCGTAGATGCTTGAACAAAATCAGCTTTCCCTTTCAGAATTATGTCTCCTGCACTGCTTGTTTTAAGAGATAACGAATTTGCATAAACCTCCAGCTTAACGTCACCTGAACTGCTTGCTGATATTTTCAGTTCATCTACTTTAAAGGGTGTCTCTCCAATAACATCACCGGCGCTTGATGCTGAAATATATTCCACATTCTTCATGGTAACATACACCCTCATCCTCTCGGCCCTGCGTATGTTAACATCATCGGGATAAACACGGAGAATGCCATCTTTTACCTCTGTAGCAATATACTCAAGGAGGTTTTCATCAGCTTCAACCACTATCCGTGGATTTGACCCCTGGCTCAGGTAAACATCAATGGCCGAACTGGTTGAAACGCCTTTGAATTCAGTGGCTTTCCTTTCTTCTTTCTTTACATCCCTGTTACCCGTAACCCTGTTTCTCCATTGAGCATCGGCACAAGATACTGTCAATATGCACAATGATGCGATCAATACTAACTTCAGGTTTTTCATTTTAAATACTTTTTGTTTGACTTGTTTACCATAAAGACACTGAAATTTGCCTAGTGATGCATATTAGGATTAAATATCTAGGGAGAATGTTTATTAAGCACCTCCGAGTATTGAATGAGGAAGTGGGAAGGGTATAAAGCGTTCATATTTAACGCGAAAAAAGAGGCTGCCTCAAAATTTGAAGCAGCCTCGAAAATAATATCATTTTACCTGTCACTGGTCTACAGGCTCAGCGCTTTTTCAAACCTGAGATTTACCTCGTTCCAGTTAATAACATTCCAGAATGCTGATATGTAATCAGGCCTTTTATTCTGGTATTTAAGATAATAAGCATGCTCCCACACGTCAAGTGTCAGCAGCGGTGTCCCTCTCAGTTCAGATACATCCATCAGGGGATTATCCTGATTTGGTGTACTGCCGACAAATAGTTTCTTATTGACATCCATAACAAGCCATGCCCAGCCACTACCAAAACGCGTTCCAGCAGCATTATTGAACTCTTCGCGGAATTTTTCCCATGATCCGAAACTTACTTCAATAGCTTTCTTCAGTTTAGCCGATGGCTCTGTTTTGTCAGGGCTCATATTATTCCAGAAAAGGGTATGGTTATAATAGCCACCTCCATTATTCCTTATTCCTGCCGGAAGTTTTGATACTTTTGAGAATAACTGCGATAAAGGAGTTGACTCATGATCGGTACCTTCTATTGCTGCAAGGTACTTATTATAATATCCCCTGTGATGCCTGTCATAATGTATCTCCATGGTCATCTTATCAATATAAGGTTCCAGGGCATCATATGCATATGGCAGTTCAGGGAATTCATGACCCTTGAATTCACCGTTCTCATCTATTGAAAAATCAAAAACGGGTGTTGCAAGCAATTCTGCCGGAATAGCCATTGATACGGCTCCCAGTCCAACAGTGCTTAAAAATTTTCTTCTTTCCATAGTTATATGTTTTTATTTTACTAACAATACAATAAGAAGATTGTTTAGATGGAATATTGGACTATGAATAGCCTGCCAGATATTATCCATTAATCCATTTATTCAACTACTGTTTTATTTCTTTATCTCGAAATAGTCAGGTCTTTTCCACCTGACCGGAGCTTTGGGTTCTGCTTTAAGCTCTATACCTTCCGTTTCAACAAGTCGCAGGGCTTCCTTGATAGCTCTGAGCAACTGAGGATCATTCCCCTTTGCTTCTTCTGCAGGGAGCTGTAACACATGTATATCAGGAGCTATGCCAACTGCCTCGACAGCCCATTCACCGTCAGTGTCAAAAAATCCTCCCCGGGGAGCTACCATACGTCCGCCATCTATGAACGGTGGAGTATCCCATGTGCCAACCAATCCGCCCCATGTACGTGTACCTATAAGCGGTCCAATACCTTTCTTACTGAACATATAAGGCATCAGGTCACCACCTGATCCGGCCCTTTCATTTATTATCATAACCTTGGGGCCCCAGAGACCAGCCATGGGGGTAGTGAAGGGCCTCCTGTCGGCTGCTTTTGAATTGAAATAGCCCAGTAGTTCTCTTGAAAGAATATCAATTATATAATCAGCAGCTGAGCCCCCGCCATTATTTCTTTCATCTATTATAGCTCCTTTCCTGTCTTGTTGAGCAAAGAAATAGCGGTTAAAATAATCATATCCGCCTCTTCCTGTGTTGGGAAGCCAGACATAGGCCAGTGTGCCTCCTGATAATGAATCCACGAGCTCCCTGTTACCTTCAACCCAGTCAGCTGTCCTGAGTCCCGATTCAGTGTTCAGTGGTATAACTGTTATTTCCCTTGAATTATTACCGGCAGGATCATCGGCTACTGTGATAATTGTGTGTATTCCGGCAGTTCCTTCAAAGAAGCTGTAAATATTATCTCCTGCTTTGACCTCGTTGCCGTTTACTTTTAAAATATAGTCTCCTTCATTTACTTTCATTCCTGGTTGTGCAAGTGGTCCACTAATCCCGGGATTCCAGTCCTCTCCCGTATAAATTTTCCTTATATAAAATCTTCCTTCTTGTATTCCAAAATCAGCACCCAGCAAACCTACTGGCACTCTGTCAATTTCCGGGAAGTCGCCACCACGGGTATAGGAATGGCCAACGGCTACTTCACCTCCCAGGATATCTATAATATAATTCAGTTCGGAACGGTGCCTTACATACTCAACCCATGGTTCATACCATTCATAAACCTTATCCCACGGTGCACCATGCACATTGTCTACATACAGGAAATCCCTCTGGTACCGCCATCCTTCCCTGAATATTTGTTTCCATTCTTTCATCGGATCAATTTTTATACTTATCCCTGATAATTTTAAATTCCCTTCTCCCGGGCCTTTTACAGGGCTTTTTGTTGAGGTGATAGCCCAGGTGTTACCTGTCCTGTATAAAATACTTGACCTGTCTGCCGATATGGTGGCATAAGAAAGATTTTTGATGAATTCCACAGCTTCCTTTTCCTTAATATCGTACTTGTGAAGTGTAACGCTTCTTTCCCCTTCAGGCATCTCAGATATAAAAACACTATTCTCCGGACCCGGGAGTAGTGATGGATAGTTCCTGTTGGGCATATCTATGACAATAATCCTGTCAGCTATATTTTCAGGATCTATCTGTAC
>CAZSJH010000082.1:0-10966 GCA_964607105.1 uncultured Rikenellaceae bacterium
AACCAGTACATTGTCCCACATATTGGTAATGTCAAGTGAGACACCAAGACCTTTACCTGTCCTGGATTTTCCGCTCTTGGTAGTAATCAGTACAACGCCGTTTATAGCCCGTGAGCCATATAGTGCAGCGGCATTAGCGCCTTTCAAAACAGACATTGTTTCAATATCGCTGGGGTTTATGTCCATGACAGCATTACCATAGTCCAGTCCGCCATATCCTCCTGGCTGTGAATAATCGTTTCTTATAGGTACACCATCAACAACAAAAAGTGGCTGGTTATTGGATCCTGAAGTGAGGGAGCTGAGTCCCCTGAGAATAATCCTTGAGCCTGATGACACACCACCATCACCCATGGTAATCTGTACACCGGCGACCTTGCCCTGTAGAGAGTTCACAATATTTGCTTCCCTCGCTTTCATGATCTCATCACCGCTGACATCCTGAACAGAGTAACCAAGTGCTTTCTTATCACGGGTAATACCAAGTGATGTTACAATCACTTCATCTATACCCAGAATATCAGGTTCCATGACAACGTCGATAGTAGT
Organism: uncultured Rikenellaceae bacterium; assembly: GCA_964607105.1. Classification (GTDB taxonomy): domain Bacteria; phylum Bacteroidota; class Bacteroidia; order Bacteroidales; family VadinHA17; genus UBA9300. Next base: position 550 of record CAZSJH010000082.1, read on the forward strand.
ACGTCCACCGATAGTCTGTTCTACGGTTTTCATACCTACAAACGTAAAAATCAAAGTCCTGGAACTTTCCGGTACGGTGAGGGTATATTTCCCGTCAATGTCGGTTGTGGTACCAATTGTAGTACCCTGAGCAACAACCTGTACACCGGGAACTGGCCCTTCACCCTCTATAGAGGAAGTGACCGTACCATTAATTACCACTGCCTGTGCCATAAGGAGTGAAAATCCAGTAAGCACAAACAATGAGAAAACCAGTGTTAGTTTCTTCATAAATTTAAGTTTTAGGTTCATAAATCAAAAGCAAATGTAAATAATTATTTTTATAATAAAAAGCCCATTAACACTATATTATGCATATGTCAGAATATTTTAACATTTGCCCGGTATCGAAATCCCTATAAGAATTTAATAAATCAAGATGTTAAGTGTAGTTTATACATTTTCTAAATATGCTAATAAATGCAAACCTATAATGCGAATAAATGCGAATCCTTCGAAAGGCTCAGGGACATAATCTTATGATAAGAGGAAGAAGATATATACAAAAAATGAATTACGAAAGGATATTAATAATAATTAACCGAGGTGTACGGGTTTGAATCAGCAAGCGAGTGATAAATGCTTATAAATAAGTACTTTAATTTCCGCGATTTCATCCTGTGTAATTCCTATCAACTTTATAAACTTTATAAACTTTATCAATCCCGAATTTATAAATTCGAGGATCCTCGAAAAAACTTATTTTTTCGGGACTTTATAAACTTTTAAGTAAATTTACACTCCCACTACTAAATTTATTATAAAATGAAATACTTACTCTTCACCAGCACGTTTATATTATGTATTGGATTGGCAGGATGCAAGAAAGCTCCTGAAAGGCCTCTTTACCCCATCAACCCCAAACCATTGGTACACGAGGCATATATTAAGCTTCCCCTGGGCAGTGTGAAACCTGAGGGCTGGCTTAAAGATCAGCTTAATATCCAGGCAGATGGCCTTACCGGTCACCTCGATGAATTCTGGGAAGACCTTGTTTATTCGGGATGGAAAGGTAAAGGCGGCGAATCATGGGAAAGGGGACCATACTACCTCGACGGACTGGTGCCACTGGCATATATTCTTGATGACAACAGACTGAAGCTAAAGGTTGAGAAGTGGATGGACTTTATATTAAACAGCTCCAGGAACGACGGATGGTTCGGTCCGGAAACAACAACAGACAGATGGCCACTGGCAGTTGCTTCCAAAGTTTTGATGGAATATTATGAAGCAACAGGCAACCAAAAAGCACTTGACGTGCTTACAGCTTACTTCAGGTACCTTCACGAAAATGAACCTGACTGGCCAGACAAGGAGTGGAGGGGAGTGAGGGCAATGGAACATGCTGTTGTTGGATACTGGCTCTATATCAGACTTAAAGAGCCATGGATTCTTGAGACAATCGAATCAATACAGAAAAACAGTTTTGACTGGACTGATTATTATTATACTTTCCCATGGGATTCAAGTGCTGTTGCAGAAGGGCTGATACCACACAACTGGCAGGCTGAAGGCTTAACTGCCCACGTAGTAAACAATGCAATGGCAATTAAATACCCCGGTATATGGTACCAGCAATCAAATGACCGGAAGCATAAAGAAGCAGTATTTACGGGTATAAATAACTATATTACCCACCATGACCAGGCAGCAGGGAGGTTCTCCGGTGATGAACACCTTTCGGGTAAAAGCCCGGCTCAGGGTACCGAATTGTGCGCCGTGGTTGAATATATGTACTCTCTTGAGAAACTGTTCGGCATTTTTGGTGATATCTCACTGGCCGACAGACTTGAATACCTGGCATATAATGCACTGCCAGGCACGATGACGGCAGACGGCTGGGCCCACCAGTACGACCAGCAATCAAACCAGGTGCTGGTAAGTGTTGCGGAAAGAAACTGGAGCACCAACAGGGATGAATCAAATATATATGGTCTTATGCCCAATTACCCCTGTTGCCTGGCCAACATGCACCAGGGTTGGCCAAAATTTGTGGAGCATATGTGGATGGCAACTCATGATAACGGACTTATAGCAACCGTATATGGTCCATCTTCGGTAGTAGCAATGGTAGGGCAAGGAACAAGGGTGAAAATAAGTGAAGAAACGAATTATCCCTTTGAAGGAGATATATTATTCAGAATTGAAACAGATAAAAAGGTCAAGTTTCCTCTGTACCTCAGGGTGCCCTCATGGTGTGAGGGATGCAGCATTGAATATAAAGGTGAAAAAATTATAGCCCGGAGCGGAGAAACTATACAATTGTTATGTAAATGGGTAAATGGGGATGTAGTATCCCTTAATATGCCATTCAATATAAGAACTGAAAACAGATATAATAATTCAGTATCAATATTAAGGGGTCCTCTTTATTATTCCCTCAGGATTGGAAAAGAATATTCAGAAGCTGAAATGAGCTATAAGAAATATGATTATTTGGGCGCAATTGACTGGCAGATTTCACCAAGCACAGAATGGAACTACGGACTGTTGCTGGATGAAGAAAACACCGATGAAAATATTACGGTTACAATAAATCCAATTGAAGCATTCCCGTTTGCAGATAAAGGTGATATTCTCTGGTCCGATGAGCATTCACAACATATAAAATGGGAAAAAGATGCTCCGGTTGTATTGAAAGTTAAAGGTATAAAGATCCCGGGATGGGGAATAAAGAATAATTCTGCCGCAGATCCACCACCTTCACCTGTTGTTTCCGGGGGTGAAGCAGTGGAATTGGAGCTTGTGCCTTATGGCAGCGCAAAGCTGAGGATTACAGAGTTTCCGGTAATCAAGAGACGAGAGAGGGCCGAGCGTATAGAATTAGCCCGGTGGGCTAATTTAGCGAGGAGCCAGACAGAGCAGAGGTAGATGAGTTATGAATCTCGCATCTCGCATCTCGCATCTCATAACCCGTAACTACTCATTGAGCCATTCATTAATCGTTTTCAGCACCAGTTCCCTCTGCTCTTCCGGCAGATTCCTGATTCGCGTCCGGTGATCACCACCTTCTTTCATGATCTTCAATGAATTGGAGTTGCCACTTAGTTGTACGCCAGTAGCTGACCAGGTATCCTGCATCCCATAGATAAATATAAAATTATCAGCATCCCGCACATATTCATCAACCTGTTCCATCAATTCATAATTATAATCCAGTTCAACACCCTGAGGTGCGGAAAAGCTGAAATCAGGAATATCAGAATCCGAGACATACTCTAATTGATCAGCAAAAATATCAAAACGATACCCGTAATAGCCTATCTCAGTTAAGGCCTGGTAAAAGAAGGGTTCAAGTCCGTCAATCCCCTGGTCAGAGAAATATCCAATATTGCTGATACTGAAAAACTGGTCAAACACCGAATCAGGTTCAGAATCAATAATTATCTCATCACATTCCGTATTTCCCATTTGCCAGAATGCAAAATCATACTCAAGCACAGCATATTCAAAAGCGTTCTCAGGCCCTCCTATCCTGTTGAATGTCATACCGTCACTATCAGCCGTCTCCAGCATCATTGGATAATATACATCCCTGTTTTCAAGTATGTGTTCCTGCGCTTGAAGCACCCTCTCCCTGCAATAGTCTGAAGCAACGGTATCAAGGAAAGTATAAATGCGTGGATCTTCAGGTCCGAAATTCAGAGGAGCAACATAAGGCACCCTGATGTCAGCATCGTCAGGATAGTAATAACTGTGATAAATAACCGTCTGGCCACCCTTGCTTATACCGGTAGTAATCCACTCGCCACTGAACATCTCACTGAATAACTCTATTATCCTGTGATGATCCGAAGCTGCCTGGTATGTATTCAGATAAGTCCAATCCAGGCTATCCGGCACAGATTCACCAAAGTAGCGATGCTCGGCTATTATCTGATTACAGTCAAGATAATCCGCCAGCTCCGTTGTATAATTCCTGCTGGCACCATAACCTTCCGTTACCAGTACAACCGGCTTGTCAGGGCCGGCATAGGAAAGATATATCCTCTGGCTGAATTTTTCACCTTCAGGGTCATTATGGTCAAGAGGTTGTAACAGTTGTATTTCAAAAGCTTGTTTAAAAACAGTAGTATCGGCACTAATCGTGTCTATTTTCTCAGTTTCAAGGCTTGAAAGCCTCTCATCAAGACTCATATACTTATCTGCACATGACGATAATAACATCACAGCCACAAATATCACAGCTATTCTTTTCATTGATATTGTCATTTGGTTTTTCAGGTGTAAAAATAAAAGTATTATTTGGTTTGTTTATCTTTATTCTTTCTATGTTCCGATTCTATTAACTTGAAAACGTTTTTACCATGAACAGAATTAAGAATTACCAGATTTTTATCATTCACAATTTGAGATGCAGTATATTACCTATTATCCTGATCTCCTTCTTATTTATACTGCCACACATAGGGTCGGTTGCATTCTCCCAGGACAATGAATTCACTCTTGAACAAGTTATGTCCTACCCTTTCCCTTCCGGTCTGACTGTATCGGAAGAAGGATCAAGAATTGCCTGGACAGTAAATAAAGAAGGTTTTCGTAACATTTTTGTAGCTGAAGGGCCTGCGTTTGAAGCACGGCAGCTCACCGATTATCCTGATGACGATGGCCAAGCTATATCATCTCTTTCCCTTTCTTCCGATGGTGAGTGGTGTGTCTTTATCAGGGGTGGTGATTTTGGTTCAAACTGGAGCAATGATGAGCCGGTAAACGCATTATCGTTAACCGAGCCCCCGGTCGTCCATATTTGGAGTATCCCTTTCAGTGGAGGTCAGCCAATAATTCTGGCTGAAGGAGTAAACCCGGCCATCTCGCCTGGTGGCGACGTAGTAGCCTTTACACGCGGAGGCCAGATATGGACTGTTCCTATTGATGGTTCTGAACAGGCCTCAAAACTTTTCACATCAAGAGGAAATAACAATTCTCCAAGGTGGTCACCATCCGGGACTAGACTGGCTTTCAGATCATCAAGGAGTGACCATTCATTTATCGGCATATATAACGGTCAGGATACTCCAATAACATGGATAGACCCGGGTTATGATCATGACAGTTCACCTGTATGGTCCCCCGATGGAAATCATATAACATTCATCAGGCAACCCGGGAGTGGAGGATCACCCGATTCAGCCCTTGCCCCGGCACCCAGGCCATGGAAAATAATGGTTGCTGATGTTAACGGGATAAATAGTAAGTGCGTATGGGATTCACCAGATACCATGCGAGGATCTGTACCCTCCACGCAAGGAGGGACAAACCTGCACTGGGCAAATAACAGGATTATATTTGTCTCGTACCATGATGGCTGGCCTCACCTTTATTCTGTTGATTCCGAAGGAGAAAATCTTATATTACTTACTCCTGGTGATTTTATGACAGAATATATATCTATGAGTAGCGATGGCAAATATTTATTATTTGCTGCAAATACAGGTCAGGATGAGCTTGATATTGATCGCAGGCATATAGGCAAGGTATCCGTGGATAAGCAGGATATGGAAATAATGACTCCCGGTGAAGGTAATGAGTGGACTCCTTTCATAACAGGTGACAGTAAACACCTGGTCTATATATCGGCCGGTGCACAGAAGCCACCAATGGTCGAAATAATGGATATTGACAGTGGACATAAGCAGATGCTGGCAGGCTATCTCATCCCGGATGATTATCCCGAATCCAAACTTGTAAAACCTTACCAGGCTGTCTTCACTGCATCAGACGGGATAGTAGTGCATGGTACGGTATTCAATAATGAAAATATAAAAGGTAAGAAACCTGCAGTAATTTTTGTCCATGGAGGACCACCAAGGCAGATGCTGCTTGGATGGCATTACTCATCATATTATTCAAATGCTTATGCTGTGAACCAGTACCTGGCATCACGGGGATTTGTGGTACTTTCAGTTAACTACAGGCTGGGTATAGGCTATGGCTACGAATTTCATAATCCCCTTGATGGAGGAAGAAGGGGAGCTTCGGAATACCGTGATATCCTTGCCGCCCATAAATGGCTGGCGGAGCAGGATTTTGTAGATGCGGAAAAGATAGGAATCTATGGAGGATCATATGGCGGTTATCTTACAGCCATGGCTCTGGGTCGTAATTCCAACCTGTTTGCTGCTGGTGTTGATATTTCAGGTGTACATGACTGGACCGCATGGGGAAGGTCATCATACTCTGGCAACGGAGGCTATGAAAAGGTTCCCGATGCCGAATATGCGCTTGAACTTGCCTGGAAATCATCACCCGTGGCTGACGTGGAAGGATGGAAATCGCCCGGTCTGATAATACATGCTGATGATGACAGGAATGTTGACTATAACCAGTCAACAGACCTTGTCCAGAGGCTCAGGAAGCTGAATGCCCCTTTTGAAACAATGACACTGGTGGATGACACACATCACTTCATGATTTACAGAAACCAGCTAGCGGTTAACGAGGCAACAGTTGAATTCCTGATTAAACACCTGATGATAAAGTGAGGTTGAGAAGGTTGAGAAGGTTGAGTAGGGTTGAGAAACCTCAAAGTTATATAACCGTAGAGATGCTCTACCAGGGCGTCTAAATTTACATCAGAAACGGTGAAATGGGTTTGAACGTTTGAGAGTTTGAATGTTTGAATGTTAGATATTCTGAAAAATTTAAAAATCCAAAAGTATATTAAATAAACGATTTGTAACTCGTAACGAGGACCCAGTACCCAGTTACCCAGTACCCGGATAATTCACGTTTAGATTGCCTTTGTCTTATCCTGCAGCCAGCTTTTCACATCTTCCGGCAGAAGCTGGCTTAATATATCATAGACCAACTGGTGATAGTCATTCAGCCATTTAATTTCGTCTTCAGTCATGAGTTCCACAGCTATCAGTGAAGTATCAATATAACACAGTGTTACGGTTTCAAATTTCAGGAACATGCCGTATTCCGTCTTCTTATCTTCAACACAGAGGAGCAGGTTTTCTGTTCTGAATCCATATTCACCTTCCCTGTAGATGGCCGGTTCATCAGCCGTAAGCATTCCCGGTTCAATAATAGTCTTCAGGTCACCTGAAGCACCTGTACCTATAGTCTGTGGACCTTCATGTACATTAAGGAAGTAACCTACGCCATGACCTGTTCCATGTCCGTAATTCATTCCCTGTTCCCAGAGTGCTTTTCGTGCGAGGATTTCAATCTGGAAACCTTTGGTGCCGAGGGGGAATTTTGCCATTGCCAGGTTTATTGTTCCTTTCAGAGCCAGGGTAAAATCTTTTTTTTGCTGCTCAGTGGCCTGGCCAAGACATATTGTACGGGTAACGTCAGTTGTTCCACCATAATACTGTCCCCCGCTGTCGAGCAGGAAGATACCCTCAGGCTTCAATTCAATATCTGTTTCCGTTGTGGCACAATAATGTGGTAATGCCCCATGCTCATTATAGCCTGCAATAGTGGCAAAACTCGGCCCGGTACAATCTTCCTGTTCCATCCTGAATTCCAGAAGTTTATCTGCAGCGCTCATTTCTGTTATCCGTATTTTACCCACAGAATTTTCAAGCCAGTAAAAAAACTTCGACAGAGCCATTCCATCTTTGATCATTACCTGCCTGATGTTCTCTATTTCCACATCATTCTTAACCGCTTTTAACCTTGTAGGTATGCTTAATTCCTCTATAATATCCACATTGGCGGGAAGAGATTTAAATAAAGATGCTGAGGTTGTGCCTGGAGTAATTATAATGCTTTGTCCTTCTTCCAGCTTTTCAAGTTCAATATATACATTATCATAGGGTAATAAAATGATACCATCTTTTTCAAGTTTTTGTTTCAGACCGTCCGGGATTTTGTCAGTATCGGCAAACAATAACATTTCATGGGGAGTGATGATTGAGAATGATGTGAACAGAGGGCTGAATTTAACATCTCCCCCCCTAATATTTAGTAACCATGCAATATCATCAAGTGATGTTAATAAATGGTAATCTGCACCCACCAACAGCATTTGTTTTCGTACAGCTTCTATTTTCTCCTTCCTGCTTTTTCCCGCATATCTCAAAGGATGTTCAAAAGCTTCTAGTCCGGGCATGGCTTGCCTGTCCTTCCATATATCCGAAATAAGATCATGCCCGGTATCAAGATCTATCTTCTTCCTGGTAAAGGCTTTTTCCATCATTGTAACAATGCCTCTTGGCATAATTCTTCCATCAGTGGCTACCAGGCTTCCTTTCTCAAGATTATTAACAAGCCATTCGATATATTCAGGTGTATGCGGTATTTTTAATTTCATCAATTGAAAACCGGAGTCTTGCAGCTGGTTTCCGGCCTGTATGAAATACCTTGAATCAGTCCATAGTCCCGCAAAATCTTCTGTAATAACAAGGTTGGCAGCAGAACCCGTAAAACCGGTGAGCCATTTAATTATTCCCCAGTGATCAGGTACATATTCACCCAGGTGAGGATCAGTAATTGGTATTATGTAGGCATCGATACCCTTCTTCTTCATCTTACTTCTTATAGCTTCTAGCTTCTTATTCATGAGTTATGAGTTATGAGTTATGAATTATTAACCGAGCAGGGCGAGTAAGCTGGAAGCTTGCGAGGCCTGCGAGCTCGCTGAAGGCCGAAGGCCTGAGGCAATTACGAGTTATTAATTATTAGTTTCAAATATAAAAACTCAACACTACTCAACCTTCTCAACCTTCTCAACCATAAATCGCGCTATCTTTCCATTGGATCCCGCTGCAAACCCACTTAATGTACCCGGAACCGCTCTTGCAGTATAGTAATCTTTTACGTCTGCACCCGGGAACCATGTACGTCCATAATCCATAGAGTAATCACAGCCGGTTTTTCCAATTGCAAATGCTATCTTCTTTTTATTATCATCAAGCCATATTACGGACGAGCGGTATTCCCGGGGCATTATCTCAGATAAATTCCAGGTATGGCCGCCGTCGGATGACCATGCAGCAATTTTATCATTTAACTCCGGCTTATCATACGTCCCTCCAACCACTATTCCATTCTGATCATCATGAAAGGAGATGGAAAAATTTCCGGACGATTGATCACCGTGAACCAGGCCAGTTTCTACAACTTTCCAGTTTTCTCCATGATCGGTACTCAAAAAAACCCTTGCTTCTGTTCCTCCTGTTATTATCCAAATATTTCCACCTGGATGGTAATCGACACAGCTGTTGGATGCCGCAAAGTGATACTCACCCTCAATAAGTGCAGGGATATTATCAATCCTATTCCATGATCTTCCTCCATCTGCAGTTCTTATTAAAAAGGAGCAGCTGTCAATCGGATCACTCAATGCCAAACCCTTTTCTCCATCTGCAAAATCAGAGGAGTCAAAGAAGATACCTTCGGAATTATTTTCATAGATAATATCCCATGATTTACCTCCATCCACAGTTGAATATGCCCTGCCGGGCCTTGAGATACCAAAAAGCACAGCTTTATTTTCATTCCACGCATGTATGCTACGAAAATCATCAGAGCCTGCACCAGGTACTGTATCGCATTTCCATGTATCTCCCCCGTCAACCGACAAAAGGAAAGTCCCTCCGGTCCCTGACGCCCAGATCACATCTTCATTTATTATATGCAGTGACCTGATGCTAGCGGATGTCCCGGTATCAAGCTCAGTAAATTCAACTTCATAGCTTACTTCACCACTACATCCGGTGGCGAGAATAACGATAAGGATATAAACTAATTTGTAATGATTTACTTTCATCGGAGTGGATATAATTAAGAAATTTAAAGGTAATATTTTTGAATGGATTATATCAATTATGAGTTATGAGTGATGAATTATGAAATTTAATCCGGAAACTCATAATATACGGAAAGTAACCTCGGCACATTTCAAACCTTTAAATCTTAAACCACTGATACCACTTAAAGCCTGCATGCCTGTCCCTGGCTGCCATAGATTCTGAAATCCATTCCATTCTTCCTCTGTTAATGAACTTTAACATTGCTATTAAAGACACTGATTCTCTGTTTATTAGAATAGAATAATGCTTTGTTAATAGCTAATTAACAGTAATTTACTACATATTTAGTAGTTCTATTATAAAATTAATACTACATTTGTAGTAGCCATTGAGAAGGATGAATAAATAAATCAATTTATATTAATTACTAACTTGTATTGAAGAAGAATAATTATTATGAGTAAAAAAGAAGTGAAGATAATAAGACTTACAAGGGCGGAGGAAGAAGTAATGCAAATACTATGGGATAAAGAAGAAGGAGTTGTCAAGGAAATTGTTGAAAGATTTGATGATCCAAAACCTGCTTATACTACTATAGCCACAGTTCTTAAAGTCCTGGAAAGAAAGAGTTTTGTAGAATATAGAAAGGTTGGCAATACTTATCTTTATTTTCC
>CAZSJH010000082.1:10976-11696 GCA_964607105.1 uncultured Rikenellaceae bacterium
TATAGTGTCAAAGACAGAGTATACAAAATTCCAGCTTTCCAGCCTGCTAAAGAACTATTTTAATGGATCATTTCCCAAGATGGCCACATTCTTTGCCAGAGAGAATGATATATCTCTCTTGGAGCTGGAAGAGATAATTAAAGAAGCCATGGAAGATATTAATAAAGAAAAAACCGTAAATGATGTATAACATAATTTTATTTCTGTTAAAAAGCTCACTGACCATGTCTCTGTTATACCTTGTTTACTGGTTTTTCCTGAGGAAAGAGACATTATTTATAACGACGCGTTATTATCTTCTTTTATCGTTAATAATTTCTGTAGTACTACCCTTCATCTGCATAAAATATAATGTGAGTTCTCCCGACAGATTCGCAGATAATGACATTACAGGTACGCTATCCCAGATAGATAAGCTTGCCCCGAAACCAGGTAATAATTTACCGCTGTTTTTTAGAATTACCGGTATATTATACCTGATTGGTACTTTTATCTTTCTGTTAAGAATCCTAATTCAATTCGCAATCCTCTTCGGAATTATATACAAAAATGGCATCAGGGTTATTGATGGGACAAAGATTGTTTACAATACCCGTTACCAGATGCCATTCTCATTTATGAACCTGGTATTTATTAATAAAAATGATACCAGGCATTCTCACATAAGTGATATAATAGCTCATGAAAATGTGCACATTCGTGAGAATCACTGGTTTGATC
>CAZSJH010000083.1:0-10933 GCA_964607105.1 uncultured Rikenellaceae bacterium
CAGGCCGCAGAGATGTCGAAATGGGAAGTTATATCAAACGGGCTTCCAAGAGTCGATGCCAGTGGTTCATTAAATGACAACCTTAAGTTAATGACCACACTCCTGCCGGGAGAAATAATAGGGCAGCCGGGAGAGATGATACCTGTCCAGTTTGGAACAAAGTATAATACCGGTTATGGTTTGCAGGCTACACAGATGATCTTTAATGCCCCGTATTTTGTGGGAATACAAACAATTAAACTGGCTGAACAAATGAGTCAGCAATCGCTGGAAAGATCGGAGATAGATATCAGGGAACAGGTTATAAACACTTATTACCTGATACTGATATCCCAGGAATCTCTTGACATACTTAACGGAACCAGTGAAAACCTCAGGGAGGTATACCGTTCGACAAAATCAATGAAAGAAGTAGGTATGGCTGAGGAGACTGATGTTGACCAGATGCTTTCAAATGTCAGGGGTCTTGAAACCAATGTACGTTCGATGGAAAGGAACCTTGAATTCAGCTATAATCTGCTCAGGTTTCAGCTGGGAGTAAATATTAATACAGATATCAATCTCACCACGAACCTTGATGAATTGCTGAAAGAAACAAGTATTGAAGCCCTGATGGAAAGTGATTTCAACATCAGGGAACATATTGATTTCAGGCTTACGGAGAGCCAGGTAAAAATGCAGGAGCTGACGCTGAAGAATGAGAAAGCGAGCCTACTGCCTTCATTATCTGCATTCTATTCCTGGAATAAGAACGGTATGGGTGATAAGCTCAATGATTTAAGGTGGTTCCCTAACTCAATGCTTGGTTTCCAGGTCTCGGTGCCCATCTTTGCCAGCGGTCAGCGTTATTCCAGGATCAAGAGAGCACAGATAGACCTTGAGATAGCTGTAACCAATAGGAATCTGGTATCAGACCAGCTGCTACTACAGGAAAAGCAGCTGAGATTCAACCTTATAAATGCCCGTGACCAGTATGATACTCAGAAAGAGAATGTGGATGTAGCTTACAGGGTGTATCAGAGTGTCGAGAACAAATACAGGGAAGGTATGGCTTCAAGCCTTGACCTTACCCAGGCACATAATAATTACCTGCAGGCCGAAAATAGTTATATCAGTGCCGTTATGGACCTGCTTCAGACTAAGCTGGCACTGGATAGATTGCTTAATAATATTTGAGAATGTTGGAAAAAATAAATATCAGAAAAATGAAATCCATTAGATTATTGCCAATTATTGTAATACTAACAGCTGTTTTTACAGGATGTAATCAGCAGAACCAGGCCGGTCGGTCTGAATCTGCAGATGCAGAACTGACCCAGGGAAAAGAAATTGTCGTTAGAACACAGGCCTTGCAAATATCGACTATAGCAAGAACAATTGATTATACAGCAACCCTTGAGGCCTTTGAGGAGGTGCATCTCGCACCAGCCTCACCAGGTAGGGTTAATAATATATATGTTGAACCCGGTGACAGGGTTAAGAAAGGACAGAAGCTCTTTGCCATGGACCAGACACAGCTGAGGCAGGCTGAGATACAGCTGGAAAACCTGAAAACAGACCTTCAACGTTTGTCTACACTGCTGGAGACCGGTGATATTCCTCGGCAACAGTATGACCAGATGAAAACACAGATGGAAGTCACTGAAAGTAATGTAAAATTTCTGAGGGAGAATACGGTGATATTTGCTCCATTTGCGGGTGTTATAACCGGTAAATATTTTGAGAATGGAGAAATGTATAGCGGTGCCCCAAATACTGCAGCCGGTAAGGCAGCAATCGTATCCCTGATGCAGATACATCCGGTGAAGGCTATCGTAAACATCTCAGAAAGCTATCTTCCGCTTGTAGATGCAGGTATGGATGCCACAATTCTGACTGATGTGTTTCCTGATAAGAAATACCTTGGAAAGGTGAGTCTTGTTCATCCAACAGTCAATCCAATGACAAGATCATTTGAAGTGGAAATTACCGTTCCAAACAATGACTTGAAGCTTAAACCGGGAATGTTTGTCAGGGTTTCAATGTTTCTGGGCGAAGAAGAAGCCTTTGTGGTACCCTCCAATGTAGTAATGCAACAGGAAGGAACCAATAACAGGTTTGTATTTATTGAAAAGGATGGTAAGGCTGAAATGCTCAGGGTGGAGATTGGTAAACGCTATGACGAGATGCTGGAGGTTATCAGTGATAAACTTAAAGTTGGCGACAAGCTGGTTGTAAACGGGCAGAGCAAACTCACCACCGGCGATAAAATTAATGTAGTTAATTAATAATAAGAATGATATCTTATGAGTATATATAGTACCGCAGTAAAAAGACCTCTGACAACCATCCTTATCTTTATAGGCTTAATGGTTGTGGGGATATACTCTCTTACAAGGCTGCCTGTGGATCTTTATCCGGAAATAGAACTGCCTTTTCTGACAGTTTTTACCTCCTACCCCGGTGCAAGTGCCGCAGACATTGAAACCAATGTGACGGATTTACTTGAAGACCAGTTAAATACAGTCAGTAACCTTAAAGAGATAACATCTATATCAAGTGATAATACTTCTATAATTTTTCTGGAATTCGAGTATGAGACCAATCTCGATGAAGCCTCTAACGAGGTAAGGGATGCGATGAATTTTATAGTCAACTTCCTTCCGGAAGATGCTGAAGACCCTACCATCCTGAAATTCAACTCCAGTATGATGCCCATAATATTTTATGCCATCACTGCGGATGAGAGTTATGAAGGCCTGGAAAAAATACTGGATGAAAAAGTTGTAAATCCGCTTAACAGGATTGAAGGAATTGGTTCAGTTGGTATTGCAGGGGCTCCGGGCAGGGAAATTTACGTAGAAGTTGATCCGCGCAAGCTTGAAGCATATAATATGACTGTTGAGCAGATAGGGAGTATCTTGATGGCAGAAAACCTTAATACCCCGGCAGGATATCTTGAAATGGGCGAACTTGACTATCCCCTTCGTATTCAGGGTGAATTTGTTGACAGCGATGTACTTAAAGATATCGTGGTTGGAAGCTATAATGGTAACACCATTTATCTCAGTGACGTTGCTGATATAGATCAATGCGTCACGGATTCCAACCTGGAAGAACTAATAAACGGAAACCTGGGAATGCGTATGTTTGTTCAGAAACAGTCAGGAGGTAACACCGTAGAAGTGGCGAGGGAAGTAAGGAAAACCCTCCGGGAATTAGAAAAAGATCTTCCACCGGATGTGAAAATAGAACCCATACTGGATTCATCGGAATTCATCGTAGGGTCAATAAAAAACCTCACTAATGCCTTGATGTTTGCAGGTATATTCGTGGTACTGGTGGTGCTCTTCTTCCTGGGCAGGTGGAGGGCAACATTTATTATTGTCCTTACTATACCAATATCCCTGATAGTTGCATTCATTTACCTTTTTCTCTCGGGTAATTCAATTAATATCATTTCCCTGTCATCATTGTCAATAGCCATTGGTATGGTGGTTGATGATGCCATTGTTATACTTGAGAACATTACAAGACATATTGAGAGAAAAAGCCATCCTCGTGAAGCTGCTATTTATGCTACAAACGAGGTATGGCTTGCTGTGATAGTAACTACACTTACAGTAGTTGCTGTGTTCTTTCCATTAACCTTCGTGGGCGGATTGACAGGCGTGCTTTTCAAACAGCTGGGACTGATTGTCACCCTGACAGTTGTTACATCAACAATCGCAGCTATCACACTTACACCAACCCTGAGCTCATTGCTTCTGAAAATACGTGTCAACAATAAGCCCAGGCGCAGGTTCAGTTATGATAATACAATAAAAAAAGGCCTCGACTGGTTTGAAGGATTCTATGAGTCAACTCTAAGATGGGCACTCAGACATAAAACTCTTATAACAGTTGTCTCGGTATTTGTATTTGTGGGATCTATGATGCTACTGACATTAGTGGGCACCGAGTTTATACCCCAGTCGGATGAATCAAGCGTAACAGCAAGCATTGAGTTGCAAACAGGTACAAGAGTGAGTGTTACAAAAGAGGTGACAACACAGCTGGGTGACATTATTGAATCATCATTTCCCGAAGTGATACTTGTATCATCATCAACAGGTACAGGAGAAGGCATGAATTTTGCTTCATTGTTTTCAACTTCCGGAACACATACAATAGCCTATACAATTCGACTGTCTGATGTGGAGGAAAGGGAAAGAACGGTATGGGAAATAGCCGAGGTATTCAGGCAGGAGCTGGAAAAAATTCCAGAAATTGTTAACTTCCAGGTAAATGCCGGTAGTGGCGGTGGTATGGGTTTTATGGGTAATAATATCGAAGTAGACGTATATGGTTACGATATTGCCGAAACAAACATAGTGGCCGAAGAGCTGGCTTCAAAGATCAGTATGATTGAAGGGGCTAAAGATGTACAGATAAGTCGTGATCCGTCAAAGCCAGAACTTCAGATTGTCCTAGACCAGAACAAGTTAATAAGGCACGGCTTGAATACTGCCACGGTTTCAAATGCTATAAAAAACAGGGTTGACGGTATGACAGCAACTCGCCTGAGACAGTTCGGGGATGAATATGATGTTGTCGTCAGATTCAAAGAAGAGTCAAGAAATTCTATTACTGATGTTATGAATATCAGTATTATGAACAGCCAGGGCCAGAGTGTGAAACTTGGAGAGATAGCTGAGGTGAAAGAATACCTTTCTCCCCCCAATATTGAACATAAGAGAAGACAGAGGGTTCTCACTGTTGCAGCAACGCCTTATCAGCGTGCGCTTGGTGATATAGCAAATGATATAGAACAGGTTATAGCTGATCTCGAAACGCCTTCAGGTGTGCAGGTGGAGATATCAGGTACCATAGAGGAACAAATGGAGTCTTTTACCGATCTTGGACTCCTGATGATGGTCAGCCTCGTACTGGTATACCTTGTTATGGCCTCCCAGTTTGAATCGTTGAAGATGCCTCTGATAATCATGTTTTCAATACCCTTCTCATTCTCAGGTGTTGCAATAGCACTTTTTATCACAGGTACCACACTCAACCTTATTGCAGGGATAGGCGCCGTTATGCTTATAGGTATCGTTGTTAAGAATGCTATCGTACTAGTTGATTTTATAAACCTTCAGCGGGACAGGGGGCTTGAACTTTATGAGGCCGTCTCAGTTTCCGGCCGGTCAAGGTTAAGACCGGTATTGATGACTTCTGCCACCACCATTTTAGCAATGCTCCCTCTGGCAATGAGTATAGGTGAAGGGTCAGAAATCTGGAGCCCGATGGGAATATCCGTTATTGGGGGACTTATCTTCTCAACAATGGTTACGCTAGTGCTTGTTCCTATTGTATATGTGATATTTGCCAGGAGGGGAGAAAGGGATAAAAAACGTAAATCCCGGGATAAATATGATTTCCTTGATGAAGCTAAAGTGACAACCAGTTAAAAGATTGATTATGAAAGCAGTATTTATTATATATAACCAGGCCCATAATGAGAAAGTTGATTTCATACTAGACACTTTTGGGATCAGTGGCTATTCCGAATGGAATAATATGAAAGGGAGGGGCAGCAGGGGAGGTGTTCCGCACCTCGGGACACATACATGGCCGGAAATCAATTCAGCAACACTGGCTGTAGTTGATGATGACATGGTTGATAAACTGCTCGATGCAGTTAGAAAAATGGATGAACTGAATACCGACGTGGGTGCCAGAGCCTTTGTGTGGGATATTACCGCAATGGTTTAAATACTATCATAACCGTAGAGGACGTTGCATGCAACGTCTCTACGGCTGTTAATCCACGTTATTAAGGAATTCCACTGCCTTAACCATATCATCTTCGTCCCTTACCTTCAAGCCGTTGTCCTTAATGAAATCTTTTAATACCTTTTCATTTTCACCGGCTATATCAAGAAGACCATTTTTGTTCTTTATGAATACGGGAAGGTTTTCATTGTATGAAATGAAGAATAAGGGATCCCTTTCCTGGAACATGGCAGGTTTTGGGTCCTGGTAGGGTTGAGCGGGCTCAGCCTCCTTAAACACTACCTGGTACTTTTTATATAATGTATATGTCCCCTTTTCTACAAGCTCCAGGTAACCTTCTCCTTCGGTTGACAGGTATTCATATTCAGAGTATATGAATGAGTGTCCAGGGAAACTCACTTCTGATACTATACCCCCGCGCTTGAGATTATAGACGATATCTTCTATCTGTACTTCAAAAAGATCATAATAAACATTATACCTGAGTGGCACTTTTTCATATGCCTGGTTATCCGATGACTTAATTGTTGCTGCAGTAAATTCTTCATCCATATATGGTGATCCCTCGTAGTTTTCAATCTCACCTTTTATAGCTTTCCTGTTAAGAAGCTCATCATAAAACCTCTGTCCTTCTGCTCCAAGCCACAGGTTCTGGGCTGTTGCAGCAAAGGCCATAAAAGAAATAACTATACCTATAAATAACTTTTTCATACGATTATAATTTTCAAACTAGTTTCACAATAATTGTGCCTGCATTTTTTACAAAGTTAATGAAATGAAATAAAAAAGGCACGGATATAATTAACCGTACCTTTCCATTTATTATCTGTATAGTCTTCGCTATTCTGAGCGATGTGCTTTATTCTTCTTCCTGTTCTGCTTCGTAAGCTTTGATTACGGCATCCTGTACATCACCCGGAACCTGTACATATTCAGCAAATTTCATGCTGTACATTGCCCTTCCACCCGTCAGGGAGCTGAGTGCGGTTGAGTATTTATTCATTTCAGCCAGGGGTACTTTTGCTTTTACCACCTCAAATCCCTTTTCACTGCTCATTCCCAGGACCATGCCGCGACGTCCCTGCAGGTCGCTGATTACGTCGCCCATCCTGTCAGAAGGCACCATTATCTCAACGTCATATACAGGCTCAAGGATTTTTGGGTTGGCAGCCTTAAAGGCAGTGCTGAACGCATTCCGGCCTGCAAGCCTGAAAGATATCTCGTTTGAATCCACAGGATGCATTTTGCCAGCATACACGTAAACTCTTATATCGCGCGCATATGAACCGGTAAGGGGGCCTTCTTCCATTTTTTCCATTATCCCTTTCAGGATAGCAGGCATAAATCTTGCGTCAATAGAGCCTCCAACGATGCAGCTTACATATTCGAGGATACCTCCCCAGGGAAGTTTATGTTCTTCCTTGTCCCTTATTGAAAGCTTATAATCCTTTCCATTGATTTTCACTGCAGGATTGGGTGATGATCCTTCTTCATACGGTTCTATTATCATATGAACCTCACCAAACTGGCCTGCCCCACCTGATTGTTTCTTATGTCTGTAGTCGGCCTGGGCGGCTTTGGTGATGGTTTCACGATAAGGTATCTTAGGTGCATAAAATTCTGTTTCAATCTTGAAAATATTATCAAGATGCCATTTCAGAATGTTAAGGTGATATTCACCCTGACCGTAAAGTATTATCTGCTTCAGTTCTTTTGAGTATTCAACCAGTATGGTTGGATCTTCCTGGTGCATACGACCTAGAGCTTCGCCAAGCTTCTCATCGTCTCCTTCACTCAAAGGCCTGACAGCTGTACGGAATTTTGGCTCAGGGAATTTAACTTCAGGGAATTTCTGGCTGCCCTGACTGTTTAGGGTATGATTGGTCTTCGTGCTCTTCAGTTTCACCACTGCCCCTATATCACCTGCAGCAAGCTCTGAAACCTTTGTCCTGTTTTTACCGGCACTGACATATAACTGTGACAACCTCTCCTTTGTTGAATTATTCGCATTCACGACATCCAGGTTCTCGGTTATCTTACCTGATATTACCTTGAAATAATTTATTTCCCCTATGTGTTCTTCCATCGATGACTTGAAAACAAATAAGGAAGCAGGTCCGTCAGGATTGCATTTGACTGCTTTGCCATCTTCTGTTGTCCACTCGGGCATCTCAGCGGTTACAGGGGCGACATTACAAATAAATTCGGTAAGCCTGTCTACCCCTTTGTTGCTCTTGGCCGCCGAGCAGAACACCGGGAAAATACCCCTCTGTACCAATCCGATTTTTATACCGCTTTTCATCTCCTCTTCGGTGAGGGTGTCGTTTTCAAAGAATATCTCCATCAATGACTCATCATTCTCCGCAGCTTTTTCTATAAGCTCTGATTGCAGTTCCGCTGCCCTGTCAGCATGTTCAGAAGGAATATCAAGCTCTTTATATTTACCACCCTCCTTTGAATATTTGAGCATTTTCATTTTGATGACGTCAATAATAGAGTCAAATCCCTGCCCTTCATTTACCGGGTACTGAACCAGGGTGACATTTCCGCCGAAGCGCTCCTTAAGCATCTCTACAGATTTGTCAAAATTTGTCTTTTCATGGTCCAGACCATTGATACAAATAATTACAGGCTTATTCATTTTTTCAGCATGACGAGAATGTATTTCTGTACCTACTTCAACGCCGTTCTGAACATTAACCATCAATAAACCTGAGTCGGCCACATGCAGTGATGATATTACCCCACCTGCGAAATCATCAAGACCGGGAGTGTCAAGAATATTGATCTTGTTATCGTTGTATTCAGTATATAGTACTGAAGAGAAAATGGAATTTTCATTCTCATGTTCTATCGGTCGGTAATCAGATACGGTATTCTTATTCTCAACCGAGCCTCTTCTTTCAATAATCCCGCCGTTGTATAGCATTGCTTCCGCAAAAGTGGTCTTACCTGAGCCTGAATTACCAAGAAGTGCAATTGACTTTATCTGTCCGGCTTGATACTTTTTCATCCCTTAAAAAATTATTATTTGTTATACAATATTATATATATATATACCTGTTTTGAGCGCACAAAGTTAGAAAAAAAAATTCTATTTGCCATTGTGAAGGAATTATAATTAGGCTAAGGCTTCCTCATTCGCCAAAGCTTCTGAGGGCAAAGAAGGCTAAGGCTGAGGCTTCATCCTCTACGATTCCATCATTGATTCACCCCGAGGGCTCGGGGTTCCTCGAGATTGTCAACTTCGTCCCGAATTCTCTGGACTCAGGTTCCTCAGTTCCATTATTGCAACTAATTTTTTTACCGCAAGACTTGCATGGTACAAAAATTTTCTGTTTCTTTGCGCCGGTTTTTGAGACCCAGGAGTACCGGTTATTTCCTCCTCAGTGTAAGTGAATAAAAAATATTCTAAGGGAGATGGTCGGGAAGGAACCTGTTAGAAACTTACGTTTTTCAGGTATAAAAGATAGCGAAAACCGGATTTGCTGCAGCTTGTTGCAGTGGGGGCAATTAACCCTCGTAATGAGTATGAACATTTTGAATTACAGTTTAATATAAACAATTGTATTTATGCCAACAATACAACAATTAGTAAGAAAGGGCAGGAAAAGGCTTGCAGAGAAAAAGAAGGCTCCTGCTTTGGATTCATGCCCTCAGAGAAGGGGTGTATGTGTACGTGTATACACAACCACACCTAAGAAGCCGAACTCTGCCATGCGTAAGGTAGCCAGGGTAAGACTCACCAACAGTAAAGAAGTTAATGCTTATATCCCGGGAGAAGGACATAATCTCCAGGAACACTCGATAGTGTTGATAAGAGGAGGTAGGGTTAAAGACCTGCCGGGAGTGCGATATCACCTTATAAGGGGAGCACTCGACACATCAGGTGTTGAAGGCCGTACGCAGAGACGTTCAAAATATGGGGCTAAAAAGCCAAAGAATTAGTTGTTAACGATGTAAGGAGTTAGATAATGAGAAAATCAAGACCAAAAAAGAGGATCATTCTTCCGGATCCCAAATTCAATGACCCTTATGTAACAAGGTTTGTTAATAACCTGATGCTGAATGGTAAAAAGAATCTGGCATTTAAAATATTCTACGATTCGCTGGATATAGTTGAAGGGAAAATGGAGGATGAAGAAAAGAGTGCCCTTGAGATTTGGAAGCAGGCACTTGATAATGTCACTCCCCAGGTTGAGGTCAAAAGCCGCAGGGTAGGTGGAGCTACTTTCCAGGTACCCATGGAAGTAAGGGGTGACAGAAAAATCAGTATCAGTATGAAGAACCTCATCTTCTTTGCCCGTAAAAGACCAGGCAGGAACATGGCAGAAAGATTGGCTGCCGAAGTGATTGCAGCTTATAAAGGTGAAGGAGGAGCACATAAAAGAAAAGAAGATACACACCGGATGGCAGAGGCAAATAAGGCTTTTGCACATTTCAGGTTCTAGATATAGGTAATTTATGAGTAATAGCCTCGAATATACAAGGAATATTGGCATCATGGCTCACATAGATGCAGGTAAGACCACCACTACAGAAAGAATTCTGTTTTATACCGGTGTTACCCATCGAATTGGTGAGGTACATGATGGTAATGCCCAGATGGACTGGATGATCCAGGAACAGGAGAGAGGTATTACTATTACATCAGCTGCTACTACTACTTTTTGGAAATACCAGGATAAAGAGTATAAAATAAATATTATTGATACACCTGGCCACGTTGATTTTACTGTTGAGGTAGAACGCTCCCTAAGGGTATTGGATGGGGCGATAGCTGTTTTTTGTGCTGTCGGAGGTGTAGAACCGCAGAGTGAAACCGTGTGGAGACAAGCCGACCGCTATGGAGTGCCAAAAATAGCATTTGTTAATAAAATGGACCGGGTTGGTGCTGATTTTTTAAGCGTGGTTGAACAGATAAAGGAAAAGCTGGGGGCTAATGCAGTACCCGTCCAGATACCTATCGGTTCAGGTGAAGATTTTACTGGTGTGATTGACCTCATAGAAAATAAAGCAGTAGTATGGTTTAGTGATGAAACACTGGGTACCAGGTATGAGTTACATGATATACCTGAAGAATTGAAGGAGGAAGCAGAAGAATGGCGAGGCAGACTTGTGGAAGCAGTGGCCGAAGCGGATGATACCTTGCTCGAGAGATATTTTGAAGACCCCGACT
>CAZSJH010000083.1:10943-11648 GCA_964607105.1 uncultured Rikenellaceae bacterium
TAACCAGGGAGGATATGCTTTCAGTTATGCGCAAGTCAACTATCGAAAGACTTGCTGTACCTGTGCTCTGTGGGTCAGCTTTTAAAAATAAGGGTATACAGAGACTGCTTGATGCCATTGTTGCATACCTGCCATCATCCCTTGAAGTGGGAGGTGTAAAAGGTATAAACCCAAAGAATAATGAGGAAGCTGTCCGTATGCCGGATGAAAATGAACCTCTTGCCGCACTGGCATTTAAAATAGCAACCGATCCGTTTTTTGGACGGCTGGCTTTCCTTCGTGTATATTCAGGAATATTAAAAACCGGTGATATGGTGCTTAATATGCGCACCGGCAAAAGAGAAAGAATAAACCGCCTGTTCCAGATGCATGCAAATAAACAAAATCCGAAGCAGAGCATTTCAGCAGGCGATATATGTGCCGCCGTTGGTCTGAAAGACCTTAAAACAGGCGATACACTGTGTGCGATCCATAAGCCTATATGGCTTGAGTCTATGGAATTTCCAGAGCCCGTGATAGGAGTTGCCGTCGAGCCTAAAACACAGGCTGATGTGGATAAACTGGGCATAGCTCTTAATAAACTGGCTGAGGAAGATCCAACGTTCCAGGTTAAAGCCGATCCCGATAGTGGGCAAACCATTATCAGTGGGATGGGTGAATTACACCTGGAAATACTTATTGACCGTCTGAAAAGAGAGTTCAAGA
>CAZSJH010000084.1:0-11642 GCA_964607105.1 uncultured Rikenellaceae bacterium
CTATCAGTCACCAAAGAAATCAATATTATCTTTAAGCATAAGTTTAAGTTTGGAAAGACCCTTACTTCTTATCTGTCTTACCCGTTCAGATGACATTCCGTATTTAGCAGCTATATCCTGGAGAGAGCAGATAGCATTTCTATCGAGACCGAAAGACATGTTTAATATTGCAGCTTCTCTCTGGTTAAGCTTTGCCATTGCCCTTCTAATGTTTATTATAAGTGATTCATTCATCAGGCCGGTATCGGGAGGTGATATACTTTCATTCTGCACTGTATCATACAGGCTGAAGTTATCATCATGATCTCCTCCTACAGGCATATCAAAAGAAACCTGCCTGTTTTTTATCCTGTTGGCAGTCTCAATATTTTCATTTTTGACATCGAGAAAATTTGCCAGTTCATCATCTGTTGGCTCCCTCTCATACAGTTGTTCCAGATAGGGTACTGCTTTTTTTATCTTATTAATTGCTGCTATCCTGTTAAGGGGTAAGCGCACAATTCTTGTCTGGTCGGATATGGCCTGTATAATTGACTGGCGTATCCACCATACTGCGTAAGAGATAAATTTGAAGCCCCTGGAGGCATCAAATAAACGTGCAGCTTTAACCAGGCCTATATTGCCCTCATTTATTAGATCAGGCAATGACAGGCCCTGGTTCTGATATTGTTTGGCGACTGATATAACAAACCTGAGGTTGGCCAGCACCAGTTTTTCAAGTGCTTGATTGTCTCCTTTCCTGATGTTCAGTGATAATTCAACTTCTTCTTCGGCACTTACCATGGGGTAAGAGCTGATCTCGTTGAAATATCTGTTTATTGAATCTTCATTCCTGGGAGTTAATTGTTTGCTTATTACCAGTTGCCGCATTAAAAAATATTCTAAGCTGATTTCACATCATAAGCCACCAGGCCTTTATCTCCCTGCTTGACTTCGAAAATAACTTCCTGGTCTGTTTGAAGTACATCATAAGAATCAAGCAAACCCGTGCGGTGCACAAATATGTCTTCCCCGTTTTCAGATTTAATGAAACCAAATCCCTTGGTTTCATCATACCATTTTACTTTTCCTTTAAACATTATTTTGCTGTTGAATATTAATATCGTGTCTTTCTGGGCTTTGCCTCATTGACAACAATCTCCCTGTTTTCCATTACAGACCCGTTAAGATCTTTTATAGCTTCGTTAGCTTCAGAATCACTATCCATTTCAATAAATCCATAGCCTTTACTTCTGCCACTGAACTTATCAATAATAATTTTTGCAGAGCTGACAGTTCCGTACTCTTCGAATACTTTTTGAAGATCATCTTCATTTACCTTGAAATCAAGGTTACCTACATAAATGTTCATTTTGTTTGTTATTTAATTTGTTACATCCATAATACCCGGCTGATAGTCCTGTAATATAGCCTTCTCCATGAGGCATCATAAAGACGCGTGAGGTTCAGACTATGTAATACTTCCAGACTCCCTGTATCCTGGTATTATGATTATTAATAAAATTTAGGATCTAAAAAAAGTGCCGGGATTAATAATAAAGTGAAAGATAATTTGTTAAAAGCGCTGTTCTCAAATCAGAAATTTTGGCAAAGGTATGCAAAATATTCCGTTTAGCAGCATATTCACCCCGTTTATCTCGCTTCAGGTACTGAATAATTGCAATTAAGAGGTTCATTATAAAATATTTATTAACTTTATAAGTGCATAATTATAGATTAATCACTTAAAACCATTAAGCGATGAAAAGATTTGTTGTATTTATTGTTCTTATTCTTGGTATAGTAGGCTGGGGATGTACCAAATATGAATCGGAAACAAATAATCTGAAAGATTCTCTTGAAAGGAATGTTTCAGATATAACCGGTGCTTTGAGTTATATATCAACAACCTTAGGTTACCAGATGTTAAGTGCCAGTTCCTCTGCTTATAAATGCGAAGAGCTTGTTAGTGACAGTATAAAACTTGACCTCATTGCAGGTATTTATGATTTTAAACCTGACCTGGTTCATTATCATATGTTCTTTATCCCTTACAGGCTTTTCGAAAAAACAGCTGAATCTGAACAGATGGTTGTTAACATGCCACACAAGCTGGTCTTTCATCCAGATTATCTTCATAATATCAACCCCTTTGATACACTGCTGGAAAATAATTTTACTATAAGTGTTTCAGATTACCATTGCTATTTTTCTTTGGATAGTAAGTATGATTACAAACTTACCGGGGATTTTACTCTTGACTCCTCAGACATAGGCAATATTGATATCACAACTGCAGAAGACCCGGAATCAGGTTTTTCATATTCCTCGGAATATACATTTGATGAGAACTTTAAAATAAGCGTTGGTTTTCTTTCAGGTGATTCTACAGTTTCATCCTTTGCCCTTAAACGGGATGATGAGATACTGATGAGTGAGACAATGACCAGGGTTTGGAAAGATTCCAACGAGAAGGAAGTAAAATATGTGCTTTCGATCGGGAATATCGACATTGTCAGGGCAACAGGCTCGGATGGGATCGAGGTTTATCTCGATGGCACCCTCCAGCAGAATACCGGTGCCGTAATATATGACACCATACATCAAGGGATGTCCATACTTTATGCAAGGGATATACTCCTGACCTTTAACGATGGCACCACAGCCAAACTGAGTGAGATGCTCAAGCCTGCAAAAAAAGCCCTGGCAATCATTGTAGATTCATTGCACAGTATGAATTTTGCCACCTTTGTTGTTAATTATATCGCAGCAAGCATTTATTATCATTGCTAAACACAGGCAGTTCTGCATAATATAATGAGCTTTCCAATGTAGCTACACCTGATATTGACTTTTAACGTGGTTTTATCATATCAAGATCGAGTAAAAGCATTGATGATGGATCAACGGCCAGGCTGAATTTGATGATAAAACGAAAAAAAAATTATTAAATATTCTTTTGATCTGGAATTTCTTAAAAAAAAATTTATATTTGAGTTGAGAAGTAATAAAATAGTGGTTTGTACTATCCACCACAATTATTGAACAGGAAACTTAAAAATACTATATCAATCACTTCAAAAAAAAACCTATGAAAAAATCCCTGTTAAAAACCTTAAGTGTAATGATGTCAGCCATATTGCTGGTTGCACAAACCCATGTACTGTCTGCTAAAACAATAGATACAGGCATCGCAAGCATTGAAGAATCCGCTTTCAACCTTGATGAAAATGCCATGGATCTGGCCTTTAGCGAATTAAATGAGCTGGACACCTATCTTGACATGAATGAAGGTGTTACTTACGCAGACCTGGAAGCTGCTGGCAGTGATCTCATAACCAACATAAGTGATATTGCTGCTCCTCTGGGCATTTCCCAGGAAGCTGAACCGCCACTGGGAATACCGGGCTTCTGGTGGGGATGTCTGCTGGGTTGGGTAGGATTGCTCCTGGTGTATATTATGACTGATCAGGACAAAGTTCAAACCAGAAAAGCATTCACCGGATGTCTGGTGAGTTCGATAGGAATGCTCGTTGTATATGGTGTCTACTATGGGATTGTTATTGGCTTTGCAGCAAATTAAACAAACAACAGTTTGAATAAACACCTGATATTATCTTAAATTGATCTGAACAATATAAAATATCTTAGGGAAACAAAAGATGCCTGCAATTTTTGCGGCATCTTTTGTTTATTTACTCAATACTGTATTAATTTGACACAAAATCAATTTAAATGATAAAACACTTTTCCTTTTTCTTTCTTGCTGTCTTTGCTTATAACAGTATCGGCTACGGCCAGGATTATTTTAGAATACAGGCAGATGTTACTGTTAAAATCAGCAGCAACGATAGTACTAAAAGCCTGACCAAAGCCACCGTATACTATGACAAGAACATAAAGGAGTTGATTTATGATATCAGTTTCCCGAGAAAAGAAAAGTGGCTAAGCAAGGATACCAGTCTGTATAAATATCAATCTGACACACTGATCCAGAGGGTCTCCATACCTTCAATTAATGAATTTACTGTTTTTCACCTGGCACTCAATGCCGGATTGAAGGATTTCGGTCTTAAAAACACGAATTATAACATGAGCAAGGTCGAAAAACAGGGTGACCGGGTCTTATCATACTGGAAAATCCCGAAACAAATGAACCTCCCTATAGACCATGTGGTGATCGCAAAAAAAGATAACAGGCTTGAAAGTGTTATCATTGTAGGTGAAAACCAGCAGATCATGAGCAGACAGTTTTTCAGAGATTATATTAAAATAGATGCCTTTGAATTTCCCGGCCAGATCATACAGGTTATATATGATGATTCAGGGCAGGAAAATTACCAGGTGACAGAGTTCAGCAATATTAAAGTAAACGATATGGCAAATAATCACTTATACCATTTCAAACTTTAAAATGTTTATGAATAAACAAAATCTTATAATCGCTTTTGTTATAATTTCTAGTATGTACTCTATTACAGGGATTAAGGGACAATCCCTTGCCGATAGTGAACTCAAGACCTTATTCAGCACTGCAGATACCGCTCACCGTGATTATACAGAACCATTAAGGGAAGCAAAAAACGAAGTTGATATTACCATTTCAGCTACCTTCTTGTTTTACAAAACATTCATCTCTTCCCAGGACATGCCGACATGTATTTTTATTCCTTCCTGTTCGGAATACGCTGTGCAGGCATTCCAGAAAAAAGGGATAATCATGGGTTGGCTGAGCACTTTTGACCGTTTATCCCGTTGCCATGGCCTGGCCAGGCCAGAACATTATCCTTTTGATATAAATAAAAAACGCTTTTATGATCCTGTCCGGTAGAAAAATTTCCATTACTGCCACAATTGCGTGCATATTAATGTTCTCCGCGGTAAGCGCCCAGGAAAATCTTCTGGATTATGATAATTCCCTGAAATTTGCCAGATACCTTAAGTCAACAGGGCAATATAATTTTGCCATGGAAGAATTTGAAAGGCTTAATTTCCATTGGCCTCAGGATACCACCATAAGCCTTGAACTGGTACAGACCTACAGGCTTAACAGGCAATGTGACAGGCTGGATAATTCATTTGAATTGTTGAGGAATAACATTTACCAGCACCATTCCCTGCCGGCAGCAAAGGAATATCTTGCTTTTACACTGACATGTAAATCTGAATCAGACAGGTTCTTTGATATTTCATCACTGCTTCGGCCACATGAGAAAAGTTTTTATGATTTGAGCTATTACTGGGTAACCGAACGCTATGATTCAGCCTTCGTTTATTGCAATGAAAACAGGGATCTGATCATGTCAAACAATCCCGGTCTGTTCAGGCTGACATACAATTTTGAAAACGAAAAATATAAAAGCCCTGCGCTGGCAGCTCTTATGTCAGTTGTAATACCCGGTAGTGGCAAAGCTTATTCAAAAAGATGGGGCGATGCTATCGTGTCCTTCCTCTTTGTAGGTTCAAACGCTTATGCATCATACAGGGCTTTCAGTAAAAAAGGAGTAAAAAGTGTTAATGGCTGGATCTTCGGAACCCTGGCATTCAGCTTCTATTCTGCAAATATATGGGGATCGGCCAAAGCAGCAAAAACCTATAACTCCGACATGCAAAAAAGGTATCAGGACAATGCGGAAATTATTATATATAATTCTTTTTAGCTCCTGCCTCTTTTCGCCCTCAGCATCGCAGGACATTCACCAGATGAAAAAATTCTCTGATGAACAGTTCAGTATGGGTAATTACCGGACTGCCCTGAAAGAATATCAGCGAGTTCTCTTCTTTGATGAAAAGAATGAATATAATGACCTGTATGCGCGGATAGCTTCCATCCATTACCGCTTATCAGATTTTGACAGCGCCATCAGGTATTATGACCTGGCACAGAGGATAGAAAATAATGACAGTATTAAGTTCGAGTTAAGCTTAAAAAAAGCAATGTGCAATTTCAAGCTGGGGAACTATCTCGAAGCACTTAATGAACTATACGATCTTCCCGATCATTCATCTGTATATCTGCAAAATAAAAGAAATCTATATATGGGGATTTGCCATTTCGGACTTAATGAATATGATAATTCCCATGAATATTTCTCAGAAATAGTCGATTCAGCAGGTGTAGAAAAAGTAAATACCCTGTTTTCTGATTTTGAACGCTTTAATAAAATATTCAGGCCGGGAAAAGTGGAAATTATGAGCATGTTTCTACCTGGACTCGGGCAGATATATACAGGCCATACATTCAATGGCATTAATTCATTCATTTTAATAAGCGGTGTTACTGTTTATGCCGTAATTACAACAATTAATTATTCTCTAATAGATGGACTCCTGGTTCTGTCCTCATGGTTCTACAGGTATTACTCGGGAGGTTTCACCAACGCCCGTAATTTCGCCGTTCAGAAAATTGAGGATGAAAAAACCAGGGTTTATTCCGAGATATTCTCCCTTATTGAAAACTATCAAATTAAAACATTGGAGTGATGGGTAATACTCTCAGGCGAATTACATATGTTCTTATGGCACTCATGTTCGGGTTCGTCAATGAATTATCAGGTTTAAATAATACAGAAAAAAGCTTTGAAGAAATATTTAATCTCATATATAAACAGCAGTTCACTGAAGCACACCTCGAGCTGACAAAAGAGAAAGATGAACTTGATAAATGGGAATACCACATACTTTATCTGGATCTCCTCTGCTGGGAAGCTCTTTCTAGTAACAGCAAGGAGGATTATGACCGTTTTGAGTCAGCCCTGAAGAATTCTTCCTCCGCTCTAAGAAAAACACGGGAAAAAGACAGGCTGGTAGAATTAATTACTCTCAGTTACTCTTTCAGGCTGGAGGCAATCAGGGGTAACCTGATCTCCATGATGCTGGATTTTCTGAAGATTAACCATATTATTCAACGTTTTGATACAACAATGCTAAGCACAGATCAGCAGGAAGTTTTCAAAATTTACCTGGCTCTTTTTAACATAGGTAAAAGCAAATTATTATTCAATAATTCAAAGGTGAGAGAAGATAGTATACGTATGCTCGAAAGCTGTCTCTCATCCTCAAATACAGTTTATCAAACAATAGCAAAGTACTTCCTCTCAAAAATATATCTTGAAGTGGACCATTCACCGGCAAAAGCAAGAATTTATTGTAAACAACTGTGTAATACCTATCCCACCAATAAAATATTTATTTATAACCTTGAGTTATGTAATAACCTGGGATTATAGCCTGGGAACAGGTCAGTGAGTTTTTTATAGTAGAGACGCCAGGCCTTGCCTCCTATACTGAATTGTTGAATCGTTAAACCGGGCCCCGAAGATTGGGGGTGAGCTCGGAAAAGCCAATCTTTTTATTATTAATAAGATATCTAAATATTCCCGATTCAAAAAAGGGCATCGCTGGAAGCGGTGAAGAATAATATTTTCCAAGTCTTCACACCACCCATTATGGCAGATGTCCCTGGCATATTAAATTAAGAATTATTTAACAGGCTTCTTAAAATAATTTAACACAAAGTATGCATCATTTCTGTACTGGCATACGTATTTCTATATACAAAATTGAATTAAAGAATATGAAGCAAATTACAGAAATAACGTTTTGCTTTATTGTTTTGCTTGGAATTCAGTTATTACTTAATAACGGGGTCTCTAATTCACATAAGGATAATCAGGTTTTCGCTGAAATCGGATATTCAGGAATTATTCTGGAAGATTTCTGGAATAACGAATTCGCTGATGATAATGATGTGGAATTTGAAAGCCCTTCAGGACTGAAGGTAAATGGGAGAAATCTTATTTCCAGTTTCGTTGCGGATATATTCTCCAGGCCCAAACAACCATCCCTGCTGAGTCCTTTATTCGTTGACCGCCCGCCCCCAGACCTTTGCTTATAAGCGAATCATGCTATTATAAAATAATCGTTGCATGGTTTCGGCCAGTTTCACCTGGCCATCCTTTTTAACTCTTCTGAACAATTAATTATTAACTCGTCAAAAATTAACAGATATGTATCATAATAATGTGGTAAATCAATATTTACATAATGCTAAACCATTTATGTTAGTCAAGGACCATGATCAACTTGGAATAAATAATATCGACTTTATAAGGGATCCTGGAAGGAACCTTTTGATCCTTTTAATTACAGTAAATGCTATAACCTACAATGAAATTTATGCATTCCTGAAAGGATCTAAACTGATCCTGGAATCATCTGTCCCGTCTTATAATGATTACGTGCCTGTCAGAACCCATCTGGTTGGCAGAGAGATCATTAATGAGGTCTTTGAGGGAAACCAGCATATAGGTTTTGCTGAGATAAGTTTGAAACATGGTTTTCACTATAAGGTACTGTCGTACCAGGTGATGAATACTGGATTGTTAAAGGTCGTTTTAAGCTATAGCAGGTTAAATAAATAATAATAATCATACAAAATAAATTAGGAGGAATATAAAATGAAAAAGTTCATTAAAACACTTGTCCCTTCTATAATAGGAAGCGGATTAACGATTGCGGTCTTCTTACTGACAGGCCTCAATCACAGGGATGCTGCTGTTTTTAATCAGCATCAGGAAACATTACCCGTGCATAAAGCACTGTATACCGTTAATGAGAACGATGAATTTATACCCCTCGACTTCACCGGTGTATCAAATGAAGTGATGAATTCTGTTGTACACGTTCGTTCCATCCGGAAGATTCAGCGATCATCAGGCCAGTATTATCAGGGGGAAAATCCGTTTGGTGATATGTTCGGTGATGATTTTTTCAAATTTTTCCGGGGAGAACCAAATCCTCGTGAACAACAGGAACAAAATCCTGAACCTTTTGTACAGATGGGTTCAGGGTCAGGTGTGATAATCAGCAGCAACGGATATATTGTAACCAACAACCATGTTATTGACCAGGCCGATGAAGTTGAGGTTACACTTCATAACAACGAAACGTACAAGGCAAAAGTAATAGGGACCGATCCCTCCACAGACCTTGCTTTGCTTCAAATCAAGGAAGGTGGGCTGCAGGCTTTGCCCATAGGTAATTCGGACATGGTTGAAGTGGGGGAATGGGTTATGGCAATTGGAAACCCATTTAATCTGAACTCCACGGTGACGGCCGGGATAATAAGTGCAAAAGGAAGGAATATAAATATCATTGATGACAAGTCTGCAATAGAAGCTTTTATACAGACCGATGCGGCCATCAATCCTGGTAACAGTGGCGGAGCCCTGGTAAACCTGAAAGGGGAACTTATCGGAATAAACACTGCCATTGCCAGCCCAACAGGGGCTTATGCAGGATATGGATTTGCTATTCCCGCCAGTATAGTAAATAAAGTGGTCGAAGATTTTCTGAAGTACGGGATGGTCCAACGGGCTTACCTGGGCATAATGATACGGGATATTGACAGCGAGCTTAGGAAGGATGTAAACCTGAAGACGAGTGAAGGAGCATATGTGGACAGTCTGATGGAAAAAAGTGCTGCAGAAGAGGCCGGTATCAAGGCTGGAGATGTCATTGTTTCTATAGATCACGCTCCGGTGGATCATTCATCACAACTGCTCGAACAGATAGGGAGACACAGACCGGGGGATGAAGTGTCGGTAACCGTCAACCGGAAAGGAAAGGAATTAACCTATAATGTGAAACTGGCTAACCAGGATGGTTCAAGCAAGCTCGTAACCAGGGATCAACAGGACATCCTGGATATCCTTGGCGCTTCATTTGAGGAGCTCGATAGGGAATCTGCTAAAAACATTGGAATAGAAGGAGGAGTGAAAATTACAGAATTGCATGCCGGACTATTAAAAAACCAGACAGATATCTCAGAAGGATTTATTATTACAGGTATAAATTCTGAACAGGTAAAATCTGTTAATGACATAAGGAAAATTCTGAAAAATCACAGGGGTGGAGTCCTGATCGAGGGCACTTACGAGAACTTCCCTGGTGAAATGTATTTTGCACTGGGTATACCGGATTAGTCCGGTATGCTCTTATCATAATCAGTACCGTAGAGGCGCCAGGCCTGACGTCTCTACGTCGTATAATGATTATACCATGAATATGATCTTGCTGTAGGAAATGAATGGACGGACAGTTTAAAGAGAGCAACCCGAACACCTATTTACCTGGGTATTTGATAATCCGATAATCCCATCTTTTTAATTATAGTCTGAAACCTCGGTTCAGAACGAAGATTATTAAAATCATATAAATTATTTATCCCAGCAAACCCAGAAGGTGGATTTTCCATGCCTTTTTCCAGCCAATCTAAGGCATCCTTTTTCTTGTTTATTATTGAATACCATCGTGCTAAGTCATAAGGATCTGGATTTTCCTTTTTAAGTTCTAATTCAATTAGTAGATCAAATATACCATCTATCCCCGATTGATCATAGGATTCTTTCACAGCATCTACGTATTTAGCTCTTAATGAATCCAATATAAACACTTTCTGGAGTTCCTCTACTGCTTTTAACCCTTCATTCAGTTTTATATAATTATAGAATAATAACAAGGGTATGCTGTTACTCTGCCCATAATCTGGGTGAATTTCCTGTAATTTAAGGCATTCTTCCAACGATTCATTGAATTTACCGCTATTGTAGTAGCAACGCCTGCTTTGCCAATGATAGACCGGTATGAATGGATCAAGCTGGATTGCTAAATCAATTTGCCGGCGAGCCTCACCATTTTCTCTAAGAACATCCAGCAGTTCCGAATAATATTGATGTGCATTTGCGTAATTTGGATCTAATTCTATTGCAAGCTTTAATTCTTTTCTTGCGTCTTCCCATTTCCATTCACTCCAGCAATAAAGCCACCCAAGTGTTGCATGTGCTTCCGCTAGATTTTTGTTTATATCGAGTGCTTTCATTGCATATTCTTTTGCCTTGCCATATCCCTCTTCCCTTGATGTCCATCTCCAATAGGCCTGAATAAAATACGCATCAGCTAGTCCGGCGTAAGCTACTGCATAATCAGGGTCATGAGTAATTGATTTTTCGTAATATTCAATACTTTTCTTATGGTCTTCTTCTCTTCTTTTATTCCAGAAAAATCGTCCCTGCAAATATGAATTATAAGCTTCCAGATTATTAGTTTGCTTCGCTTCAATTAGTTTCTTTTCTTGAGGAGTAAGGTTGGTTTTTAGACCCTCTGCAATTCTTTGTGCAATATCACTCTGTACATCAAATATATCTTTCCATTCCCGGTCATAAATTTCTGACCAAATGTGTCCCTCATTAATGGTACGAATTAATTGAACAGTTATCCGCATTCTGGTTCCCTGACGCTGAACAGTCCCTTCAATTAAATAATTGACTCCCAATTCAGCTCCTATTTCTGATACAGTCGACTTTTGTTCTTCCCTGTATTTTAAAGTAGATGTTCTTCCCAGAACTCTCAGATCAGATATTTTTGACAATTGACTTATAATTACGTCAGTTATTCCCTCACTAAACCAGTACTGGTCTTTATCACTTCCTAGATCTGTAAACGGTAATACAGCAACCGATTTTTCAAGTTGATCAGATGGCTTAAACAGTCGTGGAATAATGAAAAATCCAAGGGCTATTAATAGCACCAGAATAAAAGATCCAATTATGACTTTCAAATTCCGATCTTTCTTTTGTACAGGCTTTACAATAATTGATTCT
>CAZSJH010000085.1:0-11484 GCA_964607105.1 uncultured Rikenellaceae bacterium
TTTTCACAATCATTATTGCTGTTTTTCTTCTTACGACGGTGGATGCCAACTGCCAGGTTAAGATAAACCTTAAGAAGAAAATAAACAGGGAAGCTAACAGGCGAGCCAATCAAAAGGCAAACGAAGCGGTGAATAAGGGCTTCGATGTACTGGAGAAAGGTATTGAAGAGGCGGTTACCGGTGAAGACAGCACCGCGATTGAACAGGGCAAGGCCGCTGACCCCGGGGCAGCACAAGGCCAGGCTGCAGGTGCAGGAAATGTTGCCAACGCTGCCGGAGGAGAAAGTTCCACCGATGCACTGACTCTGAGCTGGAGTAAATATGATTTTGTGCCGGGTGATAAGATAATTTTTGAGGATAACCTGGTTAGTGAAGAGAACGGCGAGTTCCCGTCCAGGTGGGACCTGGTGCAGGGAACGGTTGAAAATGCACAGTTCGGGGATGATAATGTCATTATGTTCAGGGGAGGATCACCTACCATAATTCCCTACCTTAAGAACCCGGAAATTGATTATTTGCCCGAGGTATTTACCATTGAATTTGACCTTTATCTGTATTCAAATGTCTTCACGGTTTACTTTTACGACCGTAAAAACCAGGAGACCCCGCGAGGATCTACAACCCTGGACATCTGGACTGATAATATGGATTTGAGTCCGGCCAACAGCAAGTTACCAGACGGAAAGAGTATTGCAAAAATGTGGTCGCACATCTCTATTGCATACACTAGTGGTAAGATCAAAGCTTATATTGATGATACCAGGCTTATAAACATTCCGCATCTCAATTTTAGTCCGACAGGCATTTCATTTCATGTATACCATGCCAATGACAACAACAGGTCCTTCATAAAAAACATTAGGATCGCTGAAGGAGGAGTAAAATACTATGACCGCTTTCTGCAGGATGGTAAGATAGTGTCCAACGGAATCCGCTTTGACACAGGAAAAGCAACGTTGAGACCTGAATCAATGGGTGTACTCAATGAAATATATAAGATGCTTTCCGAACATTCTGATGTTAATGTAAGCATTGAGGGGCATACCGACAGTGACGGTGATAATGATCTTAACCAGAAACTATCGGAGGACCGTGCAAAAACCGTAATGAAACAACTCATATCCATGGGAATATCAGCCGGCAGGTTAACATCAAAGGGATTCGGTGAATCATCACCAATAAATACCAACTCTACTCCTGAAGGCAAAGCTGAAAACCGCAGGGTTGAGTTTGTAAGAAACAACTAATAATTAAGAGAGACCAGTTAAGTTTCATTCCAACCAGGCCCATGGGGAGAAATTACAAAAGCCTGTAAAACCAGTTTCTCCCCTTTTCAGGATAAATAATTTTAACAATAAACCTAATTATCATGAAAAAACTTATTATTCTTTTTGCTGCCAGCCTGCTGGCACTGCCAATGTCAGCCCAGTTCACCGCTAAAATGTTCTTTACCAGCATGGGACAGGAACGTGTATTCACCGTTTATTCAGCCGATGCAGGGTATCGTTATGAATTTACCGAGAATGGCATGGATGGTGCCATAATAGTTAAGAAAGGATCACCCGAAGTTATCATACTTATGCCCTCGCAAAAGATGGCAATGAAGGGTTCTGCAACCAACCCTATGAGTATGGGTAACGACCCCGTTGCATCTTACCGGTACTTCCAGGATGAAGGATTAATGAAAGTGGAGGGAGAAGAAACAATCAACGGTATACTTTGTACCCGTTCCGGGCTATGGAATAAAGATAATCCTGACCAAAAAATGTATACGGTCTGGACGTCCGAGAAGTACGCTTTCCCGCTTAAGATGATAAACCATATCAGCGGATCGGATGACGCAACTATGGAGCTAAAAGACATTGAACCATGGACACCCGACGCAAAAAGCTTTGAAATACCCGCAGGATACCAGGTTATGGACATTCCGAAGATGTAACATTCTATGCAACATATTCAGGCTCGTTTGCAAAGGTTCCGGGTGGAATACCCCCTGTTTTCCAGTTGACCAATATAGAAAATGAAGAAATAAACTATGTAAACTCAGCTAATAATGAGGGAAACCAACAACTAGTATCTCAGATCTGTTATGACGAGCACGCCAGGTATAGTCATACTGGATTGCCGATCAACAACGTAATCCGGGTAGTATTTACAGCTGCTACGATGGTATTTAAAGCGCCTAATTAAAATACAATAAAATAAACAGGATCCATGAAAAAATCAACTATACTTTTAGCTATTATCGGAGTTTTATTGGGACTAAGCTGCTGCGAAAAGGAAGAAACAAATCCTTAGGCAGGTACATGGGAAAACACTGAAACCATTACATAATATCGTACAATAATAAAATAATATATAAACCACCAACAAACTGTCGAAAATGAAAAAATTATCACTTTTAACCCTGTTTATTTTCTCCTGCTTCTATATGCTAAGCGCGCAGGAAGACTTTGGACAGGATCCTCTGTACAGTGCAGTGATACGCGCAAATGTAGAAGGGGTGAAGCAGGCACTTGCTGATGGTGCCGACATCAACAGGCGGAGCGGAAATGGATATACGCCGTTAATGTGGGCATGTACATACAGTTCCAGGCCAGCCTATGCAGAGGTGGCTAAATTGCTGCTCTCTGAAGGGGCAGATGTGAATATAAGTACACATGAAGGCATAACAGCACTTATGGAGGCCGCCGAAAATTCAGAAGATGTTTTTGAGCTGGTGCTCGCAAAGGGAGCAGATATAAAAGCTATGAAGAATAACGGGACAGGAGTTTTTACCAGTTGCATCTTCGGAATACTAATGGGAAACGTCACCATTGAACTTGCTGAATTCATTCTTTCCAAAGGTATGGATGTCAACGAGGCAGCAAGTATAGGTGATGCCCTGGGCTGGACACCGCTTCATTTTGCCGTAAGCAATAGTCACGAAGAACTGGTGGAAATGCTCGTGGAGAAAGGGGCGAATGTAAATGCAGCGACAAAAGATGGTTTAACACCCCTGTCACTAGCCGAAAGCAATGAATATACAGACATTTGTGAAGTACTGAAAGACGCCGGCGCCAGGTAGATTAGTTTTAGGAATCTTCGAATAACACTGACATTATGAGAATAAGCACTACAACAACCAGAAAACCAGGGAATGCAAATCCAATTGTCCTGGGAATAATATTCGCATTGGTCGGTGGAGCAATATTTTTTATTTTTGCCCTCCCCCCCCTCCAATATGCAAGCTCATCGAAAAGCTGGCCTACTGTACAGGGAGAAATTACCAGGTCTGATATCGATGTGTGGAACAGGGAAGGCAAGACACATTACCAGCCTGATATAGCCTATACCTATTACGTGGATGGCAAAAAGTACAGCTCATCAAAGATAAACGCGGGAGAACCACCAATGGATAATAATGCTAATACTGCCAAACAAATACAGGCAAAATATCCTGTAGGTGAAAAAGTCACTGTATGGTATGATCCCGGGTTGCCGGCATCATCAGCCCTGGAACCAGGGATAAAGGCAGTTGATATTTTACTGGCATCAATAGCTGCAATCTTCTTCCTGGTAGGAATTTTTTCCTTCTACAAGGGATTGAAAGCTAAAAAAGTAATAGATGAAGCAAAAAAGACAGCTGTTTGAAAATTATAATAATCAAAAAAATATTGCATAAAACCCAAAAAAAATAAATAAAATGAAAAACATATACATAACAAGATCAGCCATTCTGGGTGTCATTCTTGGCAGCCTGCTGCTTACTTCCTGCTCCAAGGAAGATGAGCCTACTTTTGAAACAGCTTATGATGGATTCCTCACGGTTGAGTTCATCAATACCTACCCCCCCTGGGCAGTGTCTGCCGAAATGGAAGTCACTATGACTGAAAATGGTGTGATCGTTATATTGACGGAAACACTGAGCTATTCGGGGGAATTAACTCTGGAAGACTCCAGGATAATCCGTTCGGGAGCGTGGCTGCTCCGCCCAGAAGGATATTTTGAGAATTCGAACTCAACCATTGTCATAAATCCAAATATCGAAGTGTCAAATGATCTAACAGAAGTCTATGCAAAAGATGACTACGGGAACTGGGTAAAGGTGTCACAGGATATCCCTTACAACGGACAGACGGGTGGTCCGGTCACATTCAGCTTTGTCATGGCAACAACAAACCCTGCAGGTTCAGTTCAGGCAGTTATTGATGGCACGGGTGCCATTACATGGACCCTGAGTCTTTTTGAAACCACCGTGCCTATTGTACCATAATCAGTCATAATTAATGAAAATAAAAAATCTAAAAATCATATTTACAGCACTGTGCATGTTTCTCATGTTCCTTGCATGCCAGAAAGAAGAACCCGGTCCGCCTGCCCTGATAACTGACCCCGTGTCGGAGATAACATACTCAGGAGCAACTTCAGGTGGGGAAATCACTGATGATGATGAATGGACTATCCTGACTGATTTTCTTGGCGGAGAAGAGCTTGCCGGTGGAAAGCTGAAGGAAACAGGCATAGAACACTGGAACAGTCCTAATACGGATGCCACGAATGAAACAGGTTTTACGGCATTGCCCGGCGGTTACCGCAGTAACGGAGGGCAATTCTATGCTGTTGGCAACTCAGGGGGTTGGTGGACATCAAGTGCGAAAGAGAATATGTATGTATGGCTTCGGCGTATGTCCTATAACGATGGCATTGTATTCAGAGGAGCTCCCAATAAAAACTTTGGTTACTCTGTGTGTTGCATAATGGATTAGTTTTTAAGAAATATTCCCGCAATAGAAATTCTTTAAAACATATATTTGAAATACCAATAAAAAATTAAATTTTATATACCTTTAAACAAACTAAAAATTCTGAAATCATGAAAAAATTATTTTTATTACCATTGATTGCATTTTTTGCACTATCACAATTATCAGCCCAGGATCCTATTTTCCTTAAAGGAGATAAGGTACTGAACCTTGGCATAGGCCTGGGAACAACTTTATACACGGGCAGTTTTTATAAAATGCAGGTGCCACCTGTATCGGCTTCACTTGAAGTGGGCATAGTTGATGAGATTATTGATAAGGGTTCTGTGGGAATAGGTCCATACCTGGGGTTTGCATCCTATAAGTGGGAGTATTCAGGATGGGGATATAAATACTCAAATATTATTATTGGAGCAAGAGGAAATTTCCATTACCCATTTTTAGACAAACTCGACACCTATACAGGACTCCTGGTGGGATTCAGTATTGTGTCAGCCTCTGAATTTGGTGATATAATACCGGGCTATGATTATTCAGCATCTTCCAGTGGAATTGCATGGTCATGGTTTATCGGCGCCAGGTATTATTTCACGGAAAAAATTGCAGGAATGGTTGAACTTGGATATGGAATTGCCTACCTTAACCTGGGTGTGGCTATGAAATTCTAGGTGTCTGAAAATAAAATTTCTTACATGAAAAAGTCTTTGTTCATCCTCCTGGCATTTATTCTGGCAACAGGTATCAGTGCTCAGAAAACAGATAAAAGACTACAGGGAATAGAAAAAGAATTCGAAAAAGTACTGGAGACTTTTCATGTTTCTGGTTTTGCAGTCGCTGTAGTGGAAAAAAACAGAATTATCTATTCATCAGGCTTTGGTTACAGGGATTATGAAAACGGCATCCCTGCTAACGATAATACTCTTTATGCTATAGGTTCCTGTACCAAAGCTTTCACTGCATCACTCATTGGGATGCTGGAAAATGAAGGTCAACTAAGCCTGGATGACAGTCCGCTGTTACATCTACCTGGATTCAGGTTTTCCACCAGCGAGATGAACAGCAATATCACTATTAAAGACCTCATGAGTCATCGCACTGGCCTGCCGCGCCATGATTTTTCGTGGTATTTCTTCCCCGGTGAATCAAAAGAGAGCCTGCTTAAAAGGGTTATGTACCAGGATCCGTTTGCAGACGTAAGATACCAGTGGTACTATAATAATTTCATGTTTCTTGCACAGGGAGTAATAATCGAAGAGATAACGGGCAGAAGCTGGGAAGACAAGGTCAGAGAAAAGATTTTTCAGCCCCTGGGAATGTCCCGCTCAAACCTTTCAATTGATGAACTGGAGAAAAGTGAAAACGCCGCCTTTGGTTATCAACTCAAGGACAGCACGTCTATAGAAAAGATGGATTATTACCATATAGCGAAGATGAGTCCTGCAGGCAGCATTAACAGCAGTGTTAAAGAAATGTCGAATTGGCTCATTACATGGATCAACGGAGGTAAATTCAAAGGGGAAGAAATTATCCCTCCTGGTTTTGTTAAGCAGGCTATGAGTTCACAGATGGTAGTGGCAGCTGCGCTACCTGAAAAAGAAAGGCCTGACCTACACCTGCAGAATTATGGATTTGGATGGTTCATCAGCTCATATAAAGGACACTACAGGGTCGAACATGGAGGAAATATAGACGGCTTTTCCGCCAGCACCTGCTTCTTCCCCTCCGACAGCATAGGCATAGTTGTTCTTGTTAATCAAAATGCTTCGGTAGTACCTGGTGTGGTCCGCAATCTATTATCTGACAGAATACTGGATGTAAGAAAAGATAACTGGATAGCAATACAGAAAAAACAAATTGACGACGCAAGAAAAGCACAGAAAGAATCCCAGGATTCCCCTGAAGATTTCAGAAAGAGTGACACAAGACCATCACATGATCTGGAAGATTATACGGGAACCTATGAGAATAAAGGCTACGGTAATTTCAAACTGGTTCTTTCTAATGATTCGCTCTATGCCCTGTTATCTCTGAATAAATACTGGCTCAGTCATTATCATTATGACGTGTTTGAGTGTTTTGAAGTCACTGATAATGGTATTGATACTACGAGGCAGATGCAATTATTCAACTTCATAAGCGGTATTAATGGTGATATATCAGGGGTGAGTATTAAGATGGAGCCAAGCCTTGATCCATTATTTTTCAAGCGCACACCTGAAATTGTGGATCTTGATAAAGAAAAACTGGAATCATTCACCGGGGAATATGATCTGGGTGGTACCATAATAAAAGTATATATAAAAGGAGAAGACAAGCTGTATGTATTTGTTCCCGGCCAGCCTGAGTATGAACTGATCCCGGTGGCTGATGATAAGTTCAATATTAAAGTGCTTGATAACTACAGTGTCCAGTTCATAAAGGAAGATGAAGAGATCACCGGCCTCAAATTTATACAGCCTAACGGAACTTTTGCAGCAAAGAAGAAACTACCTTGCCCTTGATCCTTTCATGCCTGACGGTATGCAAGGCTAAGGACCCCTCCTTGTATTCTTTGAATCCTCAAGGAAGGGAAATGAAAGATTATTTTTTAACAAGCTCTATACGGTTGTTAAAAGCCCTTCCCATGACAGTGTTATTATCAGCTATGGGATATTTCTCACCAAAGCCGTTGAATACCATTCTCTGACCGTCAACGCCCAGTTTCACGAGTTCATTGTAGAGTATCTCTGCTCTTTTCTGTGAGAGTTCAAGGTTTTCATCACTACGACCTATATTATCGGTATAAGCATCAATGCTTAAACCCATTGCTGGTTCACTCTCAAGAGCTTTGGCTATCATTTCGATTATTTCCCTGCAGTCGCTTGTAAGCTCGCATTCATTTCTTTTGAAATTAAAATACAGAACAGCCTTCCCTATATCTTTAAGGTCTTTAAGAAGAGCTTCCGCATCAATTTCTGATTTTAATTCCCCCCTTTCAATGATATTAAGTGTGTAATAGAAATCTTCTGCATACAGATCAACATATGTGCGCCTGTTATTTGTCTGAATTACCAGGTATAACTGATGTCCCTCATCTCCATACATGGTGGCATTAAGGCTATCACCAATCTCCTGGAACCTTGTAAGTATGGTCAGGGGGTCAACAGTGTCGTCAGATTCATAATAGTAATAGGTTATTTGTCCCTCAACAAGATAATGGTCACCATTAACATCACAAAAGCTGAATGCCCCGAAGTCCTGCTTCTCAAGGTCGAGCAGCCTGAACCCAGGTATCGGATCCCAAAGCGGGTGCTGGCTTTTTAGTTCATATTCCTGTGCATAAACAAATAATAATGGATATAACGATAATAAAATACAGAGCAGTTGTTTCATGGCGGTGAATTTTAAAATCCCTCCATAAGATACATAAAAAACTGTCCGGACACAAATTTATTTACCTGGTCATTATAACTGCAACTGATTGAATATGCCCGCCCATAGGGGGGTTCATCTTTCTTATCCTGACTGTTGCTCTCTCTACTCCCTTGAGGTTTGCGTATATTGAATCAAGTATCCGCTTTGCAATATTCTCAAGCAAATTTGATTTTTTATCCATTTCTTTTTTTACCAGTTTGAATACTATCTGGTAATCAATAGTGTCTTCCAGCTGGTCAGTTTCTGATGCTTTATCAAGATCAGCTTCAATAGTCAGGTCAATAAGAAATTTATTGCCAACAATCTGCTCCTCCTTGAAATGACCGTGAAAAGCATAAAACTCCATTTCCTCTATTTCTATTAAGGCCATTAGCTTAAGTTTTAAAGTATGTATAAAGCTTTAAAATTATGATTTGAAGTGAATAAAAATAAAAAAATATCAATATTATTAGGTTTATATAATAAACATATTTATATTAGTAACTTATTTATGTTTTTAAACTTAATAATTTAATTATGGAAAATAATGAAAAAATGATGAGCAGCCAGGAGAGCCTGAATGTCATATCAGAAATGATCAGCCGTACAAAAATGAATATACAACAGGGACGTTTCCATCTTCTTTTATGGGGCTGGCTTATTGTTGTTTGCAGTCTTGCAGAACATCTTTTATTTAATCTCACATCATTTGAAAATCCCTGGCGTGTATGGTTACTTACCATTCCGGGTGTCTTTGTATCTTTAATCTACGGATTTATTAAGGGCAGTAGGCAAAAAGTTTATACCTATTCTGACAGGATCTATATGTGGCTATGGATGGCTTTTCTCTTAACGGCGATAATCTTATTTGTTTTTATTGGAGCTGAAAACAGGATGGGTACTATCGGGCCATTTATATTGATGCTTGCTGCTTTTCCAACTTTTTTGTCCGGGGTGATAATAAAATTCAGGCCCCTCATGCTTGGAGGAATCAGTATGTGGATTTTTTCTCTTGTAGCTTACTTTGCCGGACCATCAATTGGCCCTCTTGCTGTACCTGCAGCAATGATAACA
This sequence comes from uncultured Rikenellaceae bacterium, assembly GCA_964607105.1. GTDB lineage: Bacteria > Bacteroidota > Bacteroidia > Bacteroidales > VadinHA17 > UBA9300. Next base: position 9,213 of record CAZSJH010000085.1, read on the forward strand.
GGTTATCTGATCCCCGCTTATATGCTTAAAAACAACGGATTTTAAAATGAAACAATATAAAGATCTTGATCCCCTGCTTCATTCTCAGCTTCGACTTGCAATTATTTCTCTTCTCATGAATACCGAGTCTGCTGAGTTTACATTTATCAGGGAACAGACCGGGGCTTCAGCCGGGAATCTCAGTATACAGATTACAAAGCTCAGTGAGGCAGGTTATATTAAAGTACAGAAAAAGTTCAGGGGTAATTATCCCCAGACACTGTGCATGATAACGCGTCTTGGCAGGGAGAAATTTGAAAATTATGTTAATAACCTGAAGGATTATCTTTCGCCTGATAATTAAACAGTCCTTCTTAAAATTAGCTTTAGCCACAGCCTCACATTGTTCATTCGTGAGCTAACAATTTTCGTTTTCTACCGAAAACTAAAATTGTTAGCTTGTACTTTGCCTTTAATTCCTAAATTCATTCTATTTTTGTAGTTTAAACCCTGCTAACAATGGATGGCAAGACTAACATCGAAAAAAATAATAGTGGTGATAGCGGTTCATCACTTAATTTCATAGAGCAATTCATTCTTGAGGATATCCGTGCAGACAAGAATGACGGTCGCGTACATACTCGTTTCCCTCCTGAGCCCAATGGTTACCTGCATATCGGGCATGCCAAGGCTATATGCCTTGATTTTGGATCAGCAGAAAAATTCGGGGGTAAATGCAACCTGAGGTTTGATGATACCAATCCTTTAAAGGAAGAAACCGAATATGTTGATTCAATAAAGGAAGATATTCACTGGCTGGGATTTGACTGGGAAAACAGGGAATTTTATGCATCTGACTATTTCGGAAAGCTTTATGATTTCGCCATAGACTTAATAAACAGGGGTCTTGCTTATGTCGATAACCAGAGCTCAGAATTAATCGCAGCTCAGAAAGGGACACCTACCCGCCCGGGCAAGGAAAGCCCTTTCAGGAATAGAAGCAAAGAGGAAAACCTTGATCTATTTATAAGGATGAATAATGGAGAGTTCGAGGAGGGTGCTCATGTACTCAGGGCTAAAATTGACATGGCCTCTCCTAACATGCATATGCGTGATCCCGTCATATACCGAATAATTAAACACTCGCATCACCGTACCGGCAATAAATGGAATGTTTACCCCATGTATGATTTTGCCCATGGACAGTGTGATTATTTTGAAGGTATTACACACTCCCTCTGTACCCTTGAATTCGAAGTTCACAGGCCACTTTACGACTGGCTTGTCGACAGGCTTAAAAAAGGGGATTACCGTCCCAGGCAGATTGAATTTAACAGGCTTAACCTGACATACACGGTTATGAGCAAGAGAAAACTGCAGGAGCTTGTTATATTAAAGCTGGTGAAGGGATGGGATGATCCGAGAATGCCAACCCTTTCAGGACTGAGAAGGCGCGGCTATACTTCCGAATCAATCCATAATTTTATCAGGAGCATAGGTTATACAAAATTTGAAGCAATAAATGATGTTGCCCTGCTTGAACATGCAGTGCGTGACGACCTGAATATAAAAGCCCCCAGAGTGTTCGCGGTGCTTGATCCTGTAAGACTGGTAATTACAAATTACCCTGAAGAAAAAGTTGAGGAAATGGATATTATAAACAATCCTGAAGACGAATCCATGGGAAGCCGGAAAGTGCCTTTCTGCAGGGAATTATATATTGAGAGGGACGACTTTATGGAAGACCCCCCGGGCAAATTTTTCAGGCTTGCCCCGGGCAGGGAAGTCAGGCTGAAAGGTGCTTACATTATTAAATGCACAGACTACAGGAAGGATGAATCCACAGGTGAAATAATAGAAATTTTGTGCACCTATGATCCCGATACCAAAAGCGGTGGACCTGCAGCAAACCGGAAAGTAAAGGGCACTCTGCACTGGGTGTCGGCAGATCACTCAATAGATGCAGAAGTAAGGCTCTACGACAGGCTTTTTAACCATGAAGATCCTGCAGGGCAAAAGGATCACGATTTCAAAGAATTTCTTAATCCAGATTCGCTGAAGATAATCAGTGAATGTAAATTGGAATATTCACTGGCGGATATTAAGCCACTGGATAAATTCCAGTTTCAGCGCATAGGTTATTTCTGTGTTGATAAAGATTCAATACCCGGCAATATCATCTTTAACCGGACAGTACCCCTGCGGGATACATGGGGAAAAGTTTCAAAAAAATAATATATACACTTGCTACTGAGCAATAAGTGTCTTAAATTTGCAATCCCTGAAATTGCTT
>CAZSJH010000086.1:0-11333 GCA_964607105.1 uncultured Rikenellaceae bacterium
AAAATATTCTCTCTCAAAACAAAATTAAAAGAGACCTTTTCTTTATGCCTATTATAGAAAGTGCCCTGGGAGTTGAAAATGCCTTTGAAATAGCCTCAGCATGCAAAAATGTGGTAGCTGTTGCAATAGGGCTTGAGGATTACACTGCTGACCTCGGGGTACAAAGAACAAATGAAGGAAAAGAATCACTCTATGCACGACTGAGGCTGGTAAATGCTGCAAAAGCTGCCAGGGTGCAGCCAATAGATTCAGTGTTCTCGGATGTGTCTGATATGGAAGCCTTAATGGCAACAGCCAGGTTATCAAAGTCATACGGATTTGAAGGAATGGGATGCATACACCCTAGGCAGATACAGGTAATTAAGTCTGCTTTTGCTCCTGAACAAGATGAAATTATAAAAGCAACGGAAATAGTGAAAGCATTCAGGGAAGCTGAAGAAAAAGGACAGGGTGTCGTATCCATAGGCTCAAAAATGATAGACCCGCCGGTGGGTAACAGGGCGAGGCGTATACTTGACCTGGCCGAAAAACTTAATCTTATGCCCGGTGAAAATGAAGACCGGAAAGATCATTAAGAATATACATTAATAAGAAACAGACTATGGCAAACAAAATGGTAAAAAATGCTGCAGGCCGTATAGTGGTAACTGAAATAAACGGGCAAAAGGCTGTACCATTCAAAGGCGTGGGTAAATATAAACCGACAGGTAGGAAATATGCTCCGCTAATATCAAGCTGTGCTGATTACCCTGATAACGGGGATAAAAGGGTAGATAGCATCAAGGAAGCACTGGTAAAGGCAGGAATAAAAGATGGCATGACAATTTCAACACATCATCATTTCAGGAATGGTGACCTGCTGGCCAATATGTTGTTTGATGCTATTAATGAACTGGGAATTAAAGATATAAGGTGGTTTCCTTCTGCTTCATTTCCTTGCCATGAACACCTTATCCAGTACCTTGATGATGGTACCATCCATCACATAGAAGGCAGCATGAATGGCCCTCTCGGAAAATATGTATCCGAAGGGAATATGAAGGGTATGGGTGTCCTGAGGTCACATGGTGGAAGGTATCAGGCCGTGCAGGATGGTGAGGTTGAGATAGATATTGCTGTTATAGGAGCACCCATGGCTGATCCTTTCGGAAATTCAAACGGACTCGAGGGTGATTCAGCATGCGGACTTCTGGGATTTGCACTTGCCGATTCCCAGTATGCTGGCAGGGTTATCGTTGTTACTGATAATATGGTACCATTTCCCTGTATTCCATGGCAAATTCAGGGGAATTATGTTGATTTTACTGTTGAGGTGCCAAAGCTGGGTATTCCTGAACAGATAGTATCCGGTACAACAAAAATAACTAAGAGCCCTGACCGGCTACTACTTGCTGAACTGACTGCTAAATTTTGTGATGAGGCAGGCATTATTAGAGATGGCTTCTCTTTCCAGAGCGGCGCAGGCGGTACTTCACTGGCCGTTGGAGAGTTTTTCAGAACTGTTATGAAAGAGAAGGGAATAAGGGCCAGGTTTGCTCGTGGAGGAAGCAACAAATACCTTGTTTCAATGCTTGAAGAGGACCTTATCGATTATATCCTCGACGGTCAGACATTTGACCTTGACGGTGTTAGATCAATGAGAGATAAGCCCAGGCATGTATGGACCAGCCCTTTTACCAGTTATAATTATCACGGGAAGGGTAATTTTGCACCACTTGTTGATGTGGCAATACTGGGGGCAACGGAGGTGGATATAAATTTTAATGCAAACGTGGTTACTCATTCCGATGGCTACCTTCTTCATGGTATAGGAGGATGGCAAAACTGCCTGTTCTCAAAAACCGTAATATTACCGCTTCCACTGGTGCGTGACAGGGTACCTGTAATAATTGACAGGGTAACAACCTTATGTGGCCCTGGTGAACTTATTGATGTTATCGTGACTGAAAGAGGAATAGCAATAAACCCATTGAGAAAAGATCTTATTGAGGCAGTCAAAGACTCGGACCTGCCGCTTAAATCAATAATTGAACTCAAGGAAGAAGCTGAAAGAATATGCGGTAAGCCAGAGAAAGTCTCATTTAATGATGAGGTAATTGCAGCTATAAAATGGGTTGACGGAACCGTGATTGATGTAGTAAGAAAAGTAAAAGTCTAATGTAGCATAGCTACAATAATTCTATATTATGAGTATTTATAAATGTACTGTATGTGGTTATGAATATGATCCTTCAAAGGGTGACCCTGACAGAGGTATTGATGAGGGTACACCTCTTGAAGAACTACCCGATGACTGGACATGTCCGGTATGTGGAGCCAGTAAGAATGAGTTTGAGGCAATTGACTAGTTGGAAAGGATATTTTTCAGGACATCTACCAGCAGGTCCCAGAATTTCTTGGTTGTTTCTATATCCAGCCTTTCCTGAGGAGTATGCGCTCCAAGAATTGTGGGGCCAAACGATATCATGTCGAGACCCGGGTACTTTTCAAGTATCAGTCCGCACTCAAGTCCTGCATGTATAGCCCTGACTACAGGTTGGGTGTTAAATAATTTCTGGTAGGAGCTTTTGCTTATATTCAGTATTTGTGAGTTGGTGTTGGGTTTCCATCCGGGATAACCGCCGGAATGTTGAACCCTGGCATCGTTTGCTGTGAATATCCTGTTTATGCGGCCGGCAATTTCCTTCTTGGCTGATTCCACAGAGCTGCGCTGGCTGGTTACTATACTGATTTTATCGCCAGAAAATTTCACAGAAGCCAGGTTGGTCGATGTTTCAACAAGTCCTTCCATATCTTTCGACCATTCAATAACTCCGTGAGGACATTCTTCAAGTGCAGTAAGGAGAGATTGTTGACTTTCAAGGTCGATAACATGTGATACAGGCTTTGCTTTTCTCGCAGATATATTTAGATCAGGCTCTGTGTCTGAGTACCGGTTTTTTATCTTTTCAGAGTAGGCATCTGCCTCTCTCATTATGTCATCAATATCGTCCTTGCTACATGTTATGTGTGCAAAAGCCTCCCTGGGGATTGCATTTCTGAGGTTACCACCGTTAAAATCTGATATTCTGATATTATATCTTTCACTTAATATTCGTAGTAAACCCGCCATTATCTTAACAGAGTTGGCATATCCCTTATGTATCTCATCACCTGAATGTCCTCCGTGAAGGCCTGTAACACTCAGTTTGAAAGGTACATGATCACTGTTTGCTTCTTCCTTGATAAATGGCATCTTGGCTACGGTGTCCATACCGCCTGCACAGCCAATGAACAGTTCTCCTTCATCTTCAGAATCAAGGTTTATAAGTATCTTGCTGTCAAAGAAATTTTTGGCGAGCTCAATAGCCCCGGTCATGCCACTTTCCTCATCAACCGTAAAAAGGCATTCTATCCTTCCCACTTTAATATTCCTGTCGTCCAGCAGGGCAAGCTGTGTTGCAATTCCAATACCATCATCCGCACCCAGGGTTGTATCTTTTGCTTTAATCCAATTACCATCGACAAAGGGTAGTATTGGGTCCTTGGCCCAATCGTGCTCAGTGGAAGAGTCTTTTTCACCAACCATGTCCATATGACTCTGTAAACAAACGCTTTGCCTGTTTTCATATCCCGGATAAGCTGCTTTGATAATTAACACATTACCAGCATCGTCGGTTTTATATTCGAGCTTATGCTTTTTTGCAAAATCAATTAGATACTGCCTGATTTGTTCTTCATTCTTTGACAGCCTTGGTATTTTACAAATCTCATTGAAATAAATCCAGACTTTCGAGGGCTCAAGATCTTCAAAAATCATTTCGGGTAATAATATAGTTGGTGAAAAATATTGACAGCAAAGGTATCAAAAATTGCTTTACATTTAAATATTATTATATGCCTCAAAGGGTTTTACTGAAAAGAAAAAAATTCTTATTTTAACTGATCTTATATTTAATGAACATCTAAAGCAAATCACACTATGACAAAAAGAAAAATAGTAGCTCTGCCCGGTGACGGTATAGGAGGTATAGTGCTCGAGCAGGCTATACGGGTTTTAACAGCTGCCGGTTTTAATGCTGATTATGTGTACGGTGATATTGGCTGGGAATTCTGGCGCACAGAGGGTAACCCTCTTCCTGAGAGGACCATTGATCTCATGGAGCAACATAAGATTGCACTCTTTGGAGCCATTACTTCGAAGCCCAAGGACGAAGCTGCCAGTGAGCTCCACCCGTCTCTTCAGAATAAAGGCCTTGTCTATTCAAGCCCAATAGTTGGGTTACGGCAACATTTTAATCTCGATATATGCATGCGCCCCTGTCGCACATACAAGGGAAATCCTCTGAACTTTATAAGGAGAAATGCAGAAGGTTCTTTTGATGAGCCTTATGTTGATGTGGCTATATTCAGGCAAAATACTGAAGGGCTGTATGGTGGTGTAGAGTGGTCCAATCCACCCTCGCTTGTGTATAAAGCTCTTATGACACATCCAAAGTTCATAAAGAATTTCGGGAGTGTACCAGTCGAGGAATTGTCAGTATCAACGCGTATTTTTTCAAAGAAGGCAACAGAGAGAATAGTAAGAGCTGCATTTGATCATGCCAGTGATTATGGCTATAAATCAGTGACCGTTTGCGAGAAGCCAAATGTGATAAGGGAAACATCAGGGATGATGCTTAAATTGGCAAAAGATATTCAAAAGACCGAATACCCTGATATTCAACTATGGAATACCAATATCGATGCCCAGATGATGTGGCTTACCAAAAACCCTGAAGATTATGGGGTTATAGTTGCTGGTAATATGTTCGGAGATATAGTCTCCGATGCCTTTGCAGGCTTGATCGGGGGACTTGGATTTGCCTGTTCGGCGCAGTTTTCGGCAGATGGCATAGGTGTTTTTGAGCCAACCCACGGTTCGGCACCAAAATACGCGGAGTATGAAATCCCTATAGTAAATCCGATTGCCATGATTGAGTCAGCATGCATGATGCTTGATTATATTGACGAAAAAGAAATTTCCGCTAAGATACGGAAGGCTGTTGCACAGGTGATTGAGGATGGTAAGGTACGCACATATGACATGATGAAAATGCCCGGAAAGCCTGATGTGATAAAGAAAGGTGTGGCTAGCACAATACAGATGGCTGACGAAATAATATCAAAACTCTAAATAAGATTAGTATGAATAAGAAAGTCTATGATCTCTGGCCTGAGCTGACCTGGATTAAAAATGAGGAGTTGAGGGAAAAAACGGCCAGGGTATGGGAGATAGCTCTCGAGCGTAGTGTTCTGACTGCAGGTGACCTTAACAGGATCCCTTTCACTCTGCTCTGTGGACCTGACCTGAAGGTTAGCTTTATGGCACATAAAAGGTGCGTCGTTCACGTCGCACGGGAAAGCGGGGAGAAAATGAACGAGTTTTTCAGGGATGAGCTCCCCGTTGATATGGATATCTTAATTTCCGGGGCAATACTGGCTGATGTGGGTAAGCTACTGGAATATGTCAAAGATAAGGAAGGCAACGCGGTACAGGGTACTTACGGTAAATATCTGAGGCACCCCTTCTCAGGGGTTTCTCTTGCCGAAGAAAGTGGCTTGCCCCCTGAGGTATGTCATATTATTGCTGCACATGCAGGGGAGGGCGATCATGTAAAAAGAACAACAGAGGCATATATAGTGCACCATGCCGATTTCATGACCTTCCTGCCTTTTAAGAACAGGCTGGTGGTGTAAATCATTACCATTTCTGCCCCCTGTTTATCCTGTACAGATTACCTGCCCCCATCTTATCCACTTTGCGGTCGTAGGTGAGGAGCCCATTGGTCTCTGTCTCTACGTCAGTAATCTGAGTATATATTGATGCACTGAGCCCTTCTTCTTTTACCATACTGTAAACAGTTTTATAATAGTCCTCATATCTCTGTAGCAGGGCATCAGTGTCATCCATGTTTTCATATCCCCAGTTTTTCTGTTCCCAGGTATGGTCCTGCACCGGCAGTCCCAGACCGCCGAATTCGCCCAGTACTATAGCCCTGTTTTCTTCTGCTTCAGGGCACCGGGGATCAGGGTAGTGATGGATATCCAGAATATCACCTGTGCCCCTGTCTGTCCATCCGGATGTACTGTTCACAAGCCTGGTGGTATCTATGGCCCTCACCAGGTCTGTAATCCAGCCTGTTTCATACTGTCCCCATCCTTCGTTGAAGGGGACCCATATAATAATGGAGGGGTGATTGAATTTTGTTTCTATAAGCCTCGTAAGTTCCTGTTCAAACTGTCTGGCAGAATCTTCCGATCTGGACAGATCATCATCATTACCCCCGATATGTTTATCCCCGTTAGGCATGTCCTGCCATACCAGGAGACCCATTTTATCACACCAGTAATAGAAGCGCCTGTTCTCAACCTTTACATGTTTCCGCAACATATTGAATCCCATCTTCCTGATCATTTCCAGGTCGTATCTCATTGCTTCATCAGTAGGAGGTGTGTAAAGGCCATCAGGCCAGAAACCCTGGTCGAGTGGCCCGTTCTGGAAAAGAAAACTGCCATTGAGAAATATCCTTGTAAAACCATCGTCAGATTTTCCCAGTGATACTTTCCTGAACCCCGTATAGGTATTCACCCTGTCAGTGGTATGTCCATTATACACAAGCTCAATTTCAATATCATACAATACGGGATTACCCGGTGACCACAGTTCATAATCCTCGAGGGTGATAATTATATCGTTGTCTGACTCCGATTCCACTTCTTTAAGTACATTGTTGTCTTTCAGTATTTTTACTCTTGTAGTTACCCCATCCTGGAGATTAACTATTTCCGGAAGTATCTTAATCGTTCCTTTATCTATATCTGTTATCGTGCTGAACGATCTGAGGTAAATATTATCTACCGCTTCCATCCATACTGTCTGCCAGATCCCGCTTGATGGAGTATACCATATACCATGAGGTTCGCTAACCTGCTTCCCCCTGGGCTGTGTTCCTTCACTTCCTGGATCCCATACGCTCACTTTCAATTCATGCTTTTTTCCTGCTTTTACATAGTCGCTTATGTCAAAGGAAAATGGATCATATCCACCTCTGTGTTCACCTGCTTTATTCCCATTTATCCATATTTGAGTTTCCCAGTCGCTGGCTTCAAAATTCAGAAGGATCCTTTTATTTTTCCACGAGGAGGGTACCTTGAATTGTGTCCTGTACCACAGGCATTCATTCTCGCTTATCCTTTTCCTGACGCCTGATAGTGCTGATTCAAGAGGGTAGGGCACAAGTATTTTAGCATCCCATTGTTCGGGCTCTTTACCTACAGGTACGATGGCATAATCCCATAGACCATTAAGGTTTGACCATTCTTCTCTCACCATTGCAGGACGGGGGTATTCAGGCCATGGTTTTGCAGGGTCAACATCTTCTGCCCATCTTGTTAGCAAAGGGTTATCTGTAATTTCCCAGGTTTGTTCCTGGTTTTGTCCGCATGAATACAGTGCAAAGATAAGTGTACAGATAGCTAAGACTTTTCCGGTTTTCATTTGTCAATAAATTTTATCCCAGGTTAATCTTTTCCACTGCCTCAATATTCCTTTCGTTGGAGATGGCTTTGGCAGCGGGTGTGTACAGAAAGTCCACCAGCTCACTGTATTTTTCAATGACTTTTCCTCTTACCACTTTGGCTGTGGCATTGATAAGGCCATTCTCTTCAGTGAATCTTTCTTCAAGTACACCCAGAGCCACGGGCAGCCATCTTTGCGGGAACATTTTTCCATACTTGCCATTTGTACGATACTCATTTATTTCCTTTTCTATGAGCATGAGCACAGCGTGTTTTCCTTCTTCTGAATTTGCATTTATCTTTTTTTCATCAAGGTATGACTTGAGGTTATGCTGGTTAGGCACCACAAGACCGACTGTATAAGGCTGCTGGTTATTATGAAGTATGCACTGGTCTATATATTTTGATTGCTCCATTATTGCTTCTTCAATGCTTTCCGGACTGTATTTTTCACCGTCATCTGCTATCAGAAGGCTTTTAAAACGGCCCAGGACATATAGAAATCCGTCTTCATCGAGGTAACCAAGATCACCAGTATGCAACCATCCGTCTCTTATTGTTTGCCTGGTAGCTTCTTCATTTTTCCAGTATCCGTGCATTACATTACTACCTTTTATTATTATTTCGCCTTTTTCTCCCACCGGAATAGAATTACCTTCTTCATCAAATATCTTTAGCTCCATGTTGTTAACAAGCTTTCCTGAAGAACCGAGTTTGTGGTCTGTTTTCGAGTTTGAGGATATAATGGGAGAAGCTTCCGAAAGTCCATATCCCTGGAAAACAGGTACGCCAATGGCATAAAAAAACTTTTGTAGTTCGATATCAAGTAATGCGGCTCCACCTATGAAATATTCCAGTTCGCCGCCAAAGAAATCACGTATCTTCGAAAAAACCAGTTTGTCAAAAAAACTGACCAGAGGACCTATTATTTTTGAGGCACCCGTTCCCTTGTTCCATCCTTCTTTATTATATGCTATTGCAATTTTCAATCCCGTGTCGAACATCAAAGCAGTTAATTTGCCTTTCTCCCTGACGCCTTTCTCAATATTTTTCTTGAAGTTTTTGGATACAGCCGGAGCGCTAAGTAAAATATTAGGTTTTATTTCGCGCATATTATTTGGAAAATTCCTCAGTGTCTCCATGGGTGTTTTACCCTGCTTCACCGATGCAATGCTGGCACCTTTACCCATGAAGGCAAATATAGCCGCTGTATGTGCAAATGAATGATCCCAAGGCAGGTAGAGTAAGGTTTTCCAGTAAGGTGGTATATCCATAAGGCTGTATGCCTGGTAGCAGTTGGTAATATAGTTGCCATGGGTAAGAATTATACCTTTGGGATCGGCCGTTGTTCCTGAGGTGTAGCATATATTGGCAAAATGTTCAGGGGTGATACTCTTGTAAATCCTTTCAAATTTTTCCTTGTTCCCTGGTTTATCAAGCCAATCCCTGCCTATTTTCTTAACCTGGTTGAACTGGATCTCATTCTCAGCATATTCCTCCTTTTTCTCAAGGCATATGATCATCTCCACAGTGCTGCACTCATTTAACACCTCCATAAGCTTTGGTGTTTGTATAGCTGATATCATAATAAATCTTGATTCAGAATGGTTTAACCTGAAGCGTACTTCTTCAGAATTAAGCTTGGTTGAAAGAGGAACATTTATAGCACCAGTGTATAGAATTCCCAGTTCGCCTATAACCCAGTTGTTGCAACCTTCAGATAAGAGGCTGACTCTTTCTCCTTCTTTGAGTCCCATTTGCAGGAGTCCGGCGGCGAAATCATGAACCTGTTTACGTACTTCTGAATAGCTTGTGCCCTCGTAACGGTCCTCCGGTTTCTCCCACAGGTAAACATTATTGCTGAACTTATTGACATTCTCTTCAAAGAACTGTACTATAGATTTCATTTTTCAATTATTAGGATTAAGGAAATTCAATCGAAGATACGAATTATTAACATATGTGAAATTTGCTCAGAGGCCATACTTTTTATTGTGATTCTAATTATTTGTATATTTGTTAAATAGAATATTAATAATTATATGATAAAGTATGAAAACCGTAACTGCAATATTCTTATCCCTGATCATACTGACCAGCTCCTGTAAGTTCATAAAGGAGAAGGGCTGGTTCGGAAAATCAAAAGCCGACACCATGGCTGTATGGCTGACCACGCAGGACAGTTTAAGGGTAGCTGCTTCAATAAGGGCTGAAGAAGAAAAGATGAGGGCAATTGAACAGGCTCGCATCGATTCTATACAGGCAGCTGAGAAGGCTCAGAGTGTTTGGGGAGATAGGTTCAAATATCATATTATAGTAGGAGGATTCCTTACTCCTGAATATGCTGATGATTATCTCAATTATTATCAGTCGATGGGTTTCAATGCACGGATAATTGAAGGACCTGATAGCCGTTTTCGACTCATCTCCGCAGAGGCACATGATAATATTAACCGGGCAATACGAAGACTGCAGCAATACCAGGATACGGTTGATTTTGAGTCCTGGTTGTATATTAAGGAGTAAAAGTCAGATCTTTATGACTCTGTCTCTGCCGTAAGCAGATTAGATATTTAAGACTTCGTGGAGTATTCTTTTTATTCTGAAGTATAGCTACTGGTGTTCATCAATACGCTCCATGACCCAATCAGGACTATAGCAAGTAAATGGTAAAGATTAAAGGGCAGGGACCTGATAATCTCATTTAGAGAATCATTTTCTTTCATGTCTCTCATATAATTATATCTATATTAAAATTAGGATATAAATATGAATTAAGCATGGTGACTGAACAAAATCCAATCTCTTATCTCTTTGCCTGCTGTATCAGGGCTCGGATCAGGGAACCTGGCCATTGGAGGCAGGCTCCTCTCTGATAATTGTCTCTAACCTGTCAGGGCCAACGGAGATTATATCCACCGGAACACCAGTTTCTTTTTCGATAAAGCTGATATAATCCTTTAATGCTTCGGGAAGTTTATCATATTCGCGTATGCTTGTAATATCTTCCTTCCAGCCTTTCATTTCAATGTACAGAGGCTCAATGTCAGCGTTGACATCATAGGGTAGTTCGTCAACAAAGGCATTATTGATTTTATAAGCCGTGCACACCTTTATTCTCTCAAAGCCGCTCATTACATCAGCCTTGGTCATAAAAAGGGATGTTACTCCATTTATCATACATGAATATTTCAGTGCAGGCAGGTCGAGCCAGCCGCAACGTCGTGGTCTACCTGTGGTTGAGCCATATTCATACCCGTTATCGCGCATTTTCTGTCCTGTATCATTTTGTAGTTCAGTGGGGAAAGGGCCTCCTCCCACACGGGTACAATAGGCTTTGAAAATACCGAATATTCTTCCTATGGTCCTGGGAGAGATACCCATACCAGAGCAGGCACCTGCACTAATTGTACTGGAAGAAGTGACGAATGGATAAGAGCCAAAATCAATATCAAGCATTGTACCCTGTGCCCCTTCTGCCAGAATCTTTTTATTTTCAGCAAGACACTCGTTTATAAAATACTCTGTGTTTATAACCTTGAATTTCTTTATCATATCCACACCTTTGAACCAGTCTTTTTCTGCTTCTTCGAGGTCAGTATCTACATTGTAACCTTCAAGTATGCCGAGGTGTTTCTGCTTATGCCTGTTATAAATATCCCTGAAATTTTCATGAAATATATCACCGACACGCAGGCCGGATCGCGATGTTTTATCAGTATACGCCGGGCCTATCCCCTTTAATGTGGATCCTATTTTCAGATCGCCCTTTGAATCTTCATATGCAGCATCCA
>CAZSJH010000087.1:0-11273 GCA_964607105.1 uncultured Rikenellaceae bacterium
TAGAAATGCTTAACACCGAAAAGAGAGAAAGCATACTGAAGAATGTATTAAAGAGTATCCCCGACAGGTTTGACTATATGCTTGTGGATTGTTCACCTTCACTTGGACTACTAACAGTTAATGCACTGACGGCTTCCGATTCAGTTATTGTGCCTGTCCAGTGCGAGTATTTTGCACTTGAGGGGCTGGGTAAATTGCTTAATACTATAAAAATAATACAGAAGAACCTTAACAGGGACCTGGCAATTGAAGGCTTTCTTCTGACGATGTACGATTCAAGGTTAAGGCTCTCAAACCAGGTTGTAGAAGAGGTTAGAAAGCATTTCCAGCAAATGGTGTTTGACACTATCATACAGCGTAATGTTAAACTGAGTGAAGCCCCCAGCTATGGTCAGCCTGCCATATTATATGATGCTGAGTCAAGGGGAGCAGTTAATTATCTAAACCTTGCACAGGAACTAATTGACAAAGGAAAAAACGAGACAGGTGGAAATACTGATATTTAGTCAGTGATTATAATATATATTGTATAATGGTAAAGAAACAAGCATTGGGAAGAGGCCTTGGTGCATTAATGAGCGACGCTGAAAGGGAAATACTGGAGGAGAAAGTTGAAGCGAACCTCGAGATCAGTATTGATGATATTGAACTGAATCCTTTCCAGCCACGAACAAGGTTTGATGAACAGTTACTTGAAGAGCTGGCTTCTTCAATTCGTAAGCTGGGTATTGTACAGCCTCTCACAGTCAGGGTAAAAGAAGATAATAAGTATCAGCTGATTGCAGGCGAGAGAAGATTGAAAGCAGCACTTCTGGCAGGCCTGCAGACTGTGCCCGCCTATATACGTACAGCTGACGACCAGGCAATGCTCGAACTGGCGCTGGTTGAAAATATCCAGAGAGAAGACCTTGATGCTATTGAAATAGCAATAAGTTACCAGAGACTGATAGAGGAATGTAAGCTGACGCAGGAAAAACTGAGCGAAAGAGTGGGAAAACAGCGTTCGACAGTTACCAATTACCTGAGATTGCTGAAACTGCCTGCAGAAATACAACTGGGAATAAAGAATAAGCAGCTCACCATGGGCCATGCCCGTACACTTATAAATATTGAAGATCCTAAGCAGCAAATAAAAGTGTACTACCGGATAATAGATGATGGCCTTTCTGTTCGTAAAACAGAAGAAATGGTACGTAAGCTGCAAATGACAAGGCTGAAAGACCCTGAAAAAAACCAGAAGAAAAAACAACTTAATAAAGATTTCCAGGACCTTTCCGGACACCTCTCTGAAATATTTAAATCTGATGTCCAGTTCAGAATAAATGAAAAAGGAAAAGGCAAGATCGTTATACAGTTTGATAATACCGAGCAAATGGAGAGGATTTTAGAGGTATTGGATAAACTTAACTCCTAAAATATTTATCTTTGCTTCACTGTCATTTTCTTTCGGCAGGCACGGATTTCAAATCTGCAAAAAAGCCTGAATTAGAGTGACGCCAAAAGGTATTGATGTTGAAAACAGTTAAACTGAGCATATTACTCATAATGCTGGCAATAAACGCCTGTGCCCAGGTCATAATTGAATCAGCAGATTCAGTTTCTGTAGACCAGGAGCAGAATGAGAAATTGAGTCCTTCCCCAAGGGACATTTTGCCCATGAAGGCCACCATGATGGCGGCTGCATTACCCGGTCTGGGACAGGTGTATAACAGGAAATACTGGAAAATACCACTGGTATATGCAGGGTTTGGAGCCCTGGGATACAGCATAATACGCAACTCACAGAATTTTGACGGTTATTTAAAGGCTTACCAGGACATCACTGACGAAATACCCGAGACTAATAGTTATGAAAAATATACTCCTTCATTTGACTCGGGAGAGATAGATCCTGCACTGGGAGCCGATAACTACAACCCTCAAACTCATAGCTGGGTAAAAGACCAGATGCTTAATGCTATATCCTATTACAGGAGATATCGTGATTTATCTTATATTGGTGTCGGTTTCTGGTATATCCTGTCAATACTGGAGGCACATGTTGATGCTGTTTTGGCAGATTATGACATTAGCCCTGAATTGAGCCTTAGAGTGGAACCTGTACCAATAGGTACTGTTTATGGCCCAACAATGGGGGTAGGGATAAAAGTTACATTTTAATGATTAAGCTATGCGAAGAATAGTAATTTTAATATCAGGAATTGTATTTTTTAATATGACGGCCTCGGCAGTTAATGATACAATCATTATCAGGACAGACTCTGAATTTATTGAAAGACAACTCGACAGCCTGACTCATATATGGTTTCTTGAAAGAATGATACCTGATGAAGACTACTTTGAAGAAGATGCTTTACCAGTGGTTGAATTCCCCGATTCTGTTTACATGGAACGCCTGCATAATATCCATTCGATGGTAAACCTTCCCTATAACAGCGTCGTAAAGAATCATATCCATGTCTACACAGGGAAAAAAAGGAATAGTTTTGAGATTATGCTCGGGATGGGGGAATACTTTTTCCCCATGATTGAGGACATTTTTGACTTTTATGGTCTTCCTGCTGAATTGAAGTATATGGCTGTTATTGAGTCTGCTCTCAACCCAAATGCCGTTTCAAGGGTTGGTGCCACCGGTTTATGGCAATTTATGTACAGTACAGGAAGAGCATATGGCCTCACTATAAATTCAGTGGTTGATGAAAGAAGAGATCCAGTGAAATCAACTCACGCAGCGGCAAGGTATCTCAAAGACCTTTATGATATTTACAATGATTGGGGATTGGTTATTGCTGCTTATAACTGTGGTCCGGGCAATGTGAATAAGGCTATACGAAGGTCAGGTAACAGAAAAGATTACTGGGAGATTTATTACAGGCTTCCACGTGAGACCAGAGGATACCTGCCTGGGTATATAGCTGCTACATATGCAATGAATTATTTCAGGGAGCATAATATCAGGCCTGCACCGGTAAATTTCCCTTTAGCTACGGATACAGTAATGATAACAAGGGATATACACCTGGAACAAGTGTCAGAAGTGATGAATATCCCCCTGGCAGAAATAAAGGCACTCAATCCACAGTACAGGGCATTAATAGTCCCCGGGAAAAGCAAACCTATGGCAATAACACTGCCTATTAAATACCTTGGAGATTTTATTTCACTCCAGGATTCTGTGGCTGCTTACCGGGCAGATCATTATTTTAACCCTGAACTTAAAAAGGCCAGCCCTACACGATCAACATATATCCCCCCCGGTATTAATGGTAAGACAAAATTGATATATACTGTCAAGGAAGGAGATAACCTTGGTTATATAGCGAGCTGGTATAATGTGGGAGTCTCAGACCTGAGATACTGGAATAATATATACCGTAATCTAATTCGTATAAACCAGAAACTTGCAGTATATGTAAATCCTTCTGAGAAAGAATACTATTCTGGCATCGAGAGTCTGAGCTTTGCTGAAAAACAGGCAAGGATAGGGAAGCCTGTCGCTGTTAATAAAACGGTGGATGAGGATTCTCCTGATACTGAATACATATATCATACAGTTCGATATGGAGACACGGTATGGGATATAGCTAAAAAATATTCGGGGGTGAGTGCAACGGATATTCTTAACCTTAACGGATTGGGCCAGTCGGGAAAAATTCATGTAGGTCAAAAACTGAAAATAAAGAAAAATAGCTAACATGCCTATTCTGAGCTTATAATACCCAGACTATGCGTCCACACAAGACCTTTCTTATCTTCCTGGTCTTAATGCTCCTTCTCTACGGGCCGGCATTCTTCATACGGGGCCCGGTTGAAATTGCACCCGGGATAAAGGTCAGATGGCCTGATATCAACACCGGTTATCTTAATACGGAAAAACCCGTTGAAGATACCCTTAAAATAGTTGCCGGGATTGATACAATAAATAGTAATACTTCTGCTGACACCACAATAAGCCGAAAGGATGTATGGGGTTCACTTTATGATTTTTCTGATTCACAAATAGCTACAAGCTCATTAAATAAGCTGATAAGCAGTGATACAGGACAGTTAAGAATAATGTATTATGGTGATTCTCAACTGGAGGGGGATAGAATTACCTGCCACTTGAGGGAAGAATTGAGGAAAATCCTGCCCGGTAAGGGCCCCGGTTTGCTAAGTATAACCCCTCTTGTACCATATACCAGAACATCCCATGTAAGGTCATCAGGCAACTGGCAGGCTTATGATTATCTTGATTACAGGGAAGGTTTGATAAGCCATACCAATCTGGGACCCTTGATGAGCATCAGCAGGTTTACTGAACCGGGTGAAGTGGGGAAAATTCCGGCAGTAGCCTGGTTTACCGTTGAACCTTCAATGTTTTCTGACTCATTATCAGCTACCTATAACATCTTCCGCCTGTTCTACGGCAATCTGGAAGATAGCCTGAACATTGAAGTTTATACAGGTACGGGTTTAATCAGAAGGGACACCCTGATGCCTTCAGGCAATGAGAGGGAATATTCGGTTAACCTAGGCTCATCATCTTACCTGAGAGTTGTCTTCAAGGGTAAGACCAGTCCTGATTTCTATGGTTTCAGCATAGAAAGTGCCAGTGGTGCCATGGTGGATAATATTCCGAGAAGGGGAAGTGCCGGATTTGAATATACAATGATATCAAGGGATAACCTGTCCGAATTGTACGGGATGACAAAGCCGGATGTCCTTGTACTTCATTACGGCCTGAACGTGGTTTTAAATGTCAGATCAAGCTATAAGTATTACGAAGAAGGAATATATCAGCAGCTGGTAAGGTTGAAAGAACTGTGTCCGAACTCAGTTATTATTCTAATTGGTATTACCGATATGGCTCATAGGGTTGATGGTGAATTCCAAACTTATGAAAATATTCCGCGTATCAGGGATGCTCAGAAAAATGCAGCAGAAAGGGCAGGTATATTATTCTGGGATTCATGGCAGGCTATGGGTGGCGAAAATTCAATAATAGAGTGGAGCAGGAAAACCCCGGCTCTTGCTTCAGATGATTTTACCCACCTTACTTATGAGGGTGGCGATACGCTGGCCGGTTTAATTCTCGGTGATATCCTTTCATGCCAGATTACGCAACATGAGAATGTGCTTGAGCCAGTAAGCAATTACACCTCAATTTATGCTGACACCCTGGTTGATGGAAAGCAGGATGAAACTAATCTTCAATCCGATGCCGGGAAGATATTCCATGATCTGATAATATATAACCAGGGCAAACCACTGCTTTTCTCAAGAGCCTCGTTCTGGGTCTTCCTGTTCATTACAATGATGCTCTACAGCCTGTTATTCAAGAAACCATTACTCAGGAACACCTATCTATTCCTGTTTAGCCTGTTTTTCTATTACAAGTCGGGTGGCGTCTTTTTCTTCCTGTTGATAATCTCCACATTGACAGATTATATAGCGGGACTCATGATATATAAGGCAAGAAGAAAGACAGTCATGAGATTGTTCGTTTTTCTAAGTTTGCTGGTTAACCTGGGGATGTTGTCTTATTTTAAATATACAGGTTTCTTTACAGGTATATTTAATGATATATTTAATACTGATTTGCCTGTAATTGACTGGTTCGCTGCTTTATCTAACTTCTACCTTGGAACCGGTTTTAATATAGATATCATCGTGCTGCCTGTAGGGATTTCCTTCTTTACTTTCCAGACCATAAGCTATACCATGGATGTATACAGGGGGAAGACAGAACCTGTGAGGAATATACTTGATTTCGGATTTTATGTTTCGTTTTTCCCTCAGCTTGTTGCCGGCCCAATAGTTAGAGCATCTGAATTTGTTCCACAGCTTTATGCTCCTTTCAGGTTGTCAGAAAGGGAATGGGGTCATGCCTTATTCCTGATCATCGGGGGTTTGATAAAAAAAATTGTCATATCCGACTTCATTTCAGTGAATTTTGTTGACAGGGTATTTGATACCCCGCTATTGTACTCCGGACTGGAAAACCTGATGGCAGTATATGGTTACGGACTGCAGATATATTGCGATTTCTCGGGGTATACTGATATAGCTATCGGGATTGCCCTGATGCTAGGATACAGGCTGCCTGTCAACTTTAATTCACCCTACAAGGCATATAATTTAACCGACTTCTGGCGTCGATGGCATATATCCCTTTCACGCTGGCTACGTGACTATTTATATATCTCGCTGGGAGGCAACAGGAAAGGCCGGCTCAGAACCTATGTGAATTTAATTATAACTATGCTGCTAGGCGGACTATGGCACGGTGCAGCATGGAGGTTTGTGATATGGGGTGGCATGCATGGACTGGGCCTGGTAGTAAATAAGGCCTGGATGACTATATTCCCCCGGAGGAGAGGACCGGGCAAGATCAAAAGATTAATTGCGGTTTTTATTACTTTTAATTTTGTCAGCTTCTGCTGGATATTTTTCAGGGCTGCGGATATGAATGGGGTCATGGTAATGTTGAGACAGATATTCACTTCTTTCAGCCCCGGTAACCTGATGAGTGTTTTTACTGCATACAGCCAGGTAATAATAATAATCCTCTGTGGCTATATTCTTCATTTTCTACCGGTAAAAGTAAAGGAATCGTACCGCGGACTCTTTATCAGACTTCCGCTGGTAGTGAAGATTATAATTGTTTATCTTGTGGCGCTGGTATTATTTAATGTACAGTCAGCAGATATTCAGCCATTTATCTACTTCAGGTTCTAATTGCCTCATCCCGAGTGCTCGGGGTTCAGCGAGCTCACAGCACTCGCCCCTAATCTTCGGAACTTGATTCCTAATTAATGAATAATAATTCATAATTACAAATACTCTTCCCCGCTTAGATCAGCGCCAATGAATGGTGACACTGCTCTACTATAGATTCCCTGCACCCATGCTATTGCCATTCCGTAATTGGTTACCGGGATGCCTGCATCTATTGCCGGCCTGATCCTGTTGTGCAACTGTTTGCGCGTTATCATGCATCCGCCGCACTGTATGAGCAGTGAATAATCTTTAATCGGCCTGGGGGATGTATCGAGACCGGCTACAACATCGAAGTGAAGCTTCTTGCCGCTAAAACTGCTTATCCATCTCGGTATTTTGACCCTTCCTATATCATCACACGACACATGATGAGTACATGATTCAAGAATCAATACGCGGTCACCATCTTCAAGATCTGAAATTTTTGGTGTGCCCCTGAGGTAACTTTCGAAGTCCCCTTTGAGTCGTGCGAGGGCTATACTGAAACTTGTAAGTGGTATGTCTCGTGGTACGGAAGCATCAGCTTTCACAAATATCTGTGAATCGGTAACAGCAAGGGCAGGTTTAACTGGAGATCTTTTAAGGAATGTATCTATTTCTCTTTCTTTAAGTACTATTGCAATGGCGTCATTATCTAAAATATCCCTGATAGCCTGGACCTGGGGAAGGATAAGTCTTCCCTCCGGAGCTTCGACGTCAATTGGTGTTATCAGCAGTACCATATCACCCTGGTTCACCAGGTCGCCCAGTAAGCTGGGTGTTTTTAAAGCGTGTTCGGGTATTGTGTTCTTTATCTCTTTTATTAAATCTTCGTAATTATCTTTTGTCAGGGCAGAAAAACTGATTATTTCTTTACCTGTTATCTTTCTAATCTTTTCAGTGAATCCAGGTGATGGTTTTACCAGGTCTGATTTGCTTTGAACAATAATATAGGGAGTATCGGTATTCATGAAACGGTTTATTATCATTTCTTCGTAATTATTCCACAAATCATTGTTAAGTACGAGTAGTCCCAGGTCTATTATATCAAGTGTTTTCAGGGATTTTGCCACACGTTTGTTGCCTAGCTTTCCGGTATCGTCTATACCGGCTGTATCGATAAGTATTACGGGACCGAAACCTATAATTTCAAATGATTTCTTTACAGGGTCGGTGGTTGTGCCCGCCTCTTCAGAAACAATAGCTATATCCTGTCCTGCCAGGGCATTGATGAGGCTGCTCTTCCCATTATTCCTCCTGCCGAATATCCCTATATGTGGCGTATTCTCCCGACCTTTCTTCATAACAGGTGTAGATTTATTAAATATTAGTACTGATATCGTCAAGTGAAAATCCCAATTTGAGCAGATTCCCAGGTTTGAGTATATCTTCCAGTTTTTTCCTTTCAACATACCCTGTATACTGGCATGCCTCAAAAATGTCAGTTTTCTCTTCCTTCATATATAATGCAATTTCAGTGGCCTTGTTATAACCTATGTAGGGGATCAGGGCAGTACTTATTACCGGACTTTCAATCAATGCTTCATAGGCTGCTTTTTTATTGACCTTAAGATCATTGAACAGGTTCGTCGAAAGACTGGTATTTGCATTTATAAGCAATTTGAGACTTTCAATAATACTATGGCCGATAAGCGGTATATAAGCATTGAGATCGAGGCATCCCTGTCCGCACAGGTTACTTATAAGCATGTCATTGGAATATATTTTATGTGCTGTGCTTATTACATATTCGGGGATAACCGGATTGACTTTACCGGGCATTACAGAGCTACCCTTCTGTCGCTCGGGGATACTTACAAGTCCTGTCTTACATATGTCAGCTGCCATGAGCCTGATATCCGAGGCTATTTTTTCGAGGTTTACGGCATGGGATTTCAGGGTGGCATGTATTTCAACCCACTTATCAAGGTTTGATGTTGCATCATTAAGATTTTCACTTCTTGTTAGTGGCAGCGAGGTTAGATGTCTCAGTTCGGGTACAACTTCAATAATGAAAAACCGAGGGATGGCAAGTCCTGTTCCTGTAGCCCCTCCACCGAGATTTACAACTTTGATTCTTTCCTTGCATTTGGACACTCTCCACCAGTCACGTGACAGGGCATCGTTATATGCACTGAACAGTTTACCGAAAGATGATGGTACGGCTTCCTGCATCTGTGTATAACCTGGCCTGAGGTATTCGCGGTATGTTGTTTCGAGTCCTTCAATATTTTTCCGCAGTGAATTTATTGATTCCTCCAGCTCTTCAAGTAGCTTCATGGAAGCCACGGTAAGGGCTGTGGGAATGACATCATTTGTTGACTGGTATATATTTGTATGCTCAATCGGATCGATGAGTGTATAATCACCTGCATTGTTCCCACTGTTTATAAGTGCAGCATTAGTGATTATTTCATTTATGTTCATATTTATGCTAGTCCCCGCACCCCCCTGGATGGCAGGTACTATAAAGTGACTGAAATACAGTCCCTCTGATACCTCGATTGCAGCATTTTCCAGGGCATCAATTATCTCCCTGGGAATTATTTTCAGGGGAACATTCCCGGCATATTTCTTTTGCGAGACCTCGGAAAAGCGCCTGTAAACCCGGTAGCAGGCCTGTTTCACCATTCCTGTTGCCCTGTACCATTCTTTATGAAAAGAGATATCCCCCGGGAAATTGTCTTTTGCCCTTATTGAGTTAATACCGTACAGGGCTTCTTCTGGTATTCTTAGCTCACCAAGTTTATCAGATTCAATACGATCCATTGGTTTAATTGTTGCTTAAGCACAAATTTAGTCAAAAAAAATACAGAAAGGCTTACTACCTTATTAATAGCTTAACAAACTAAAGTAAATGATCCGGGGAGCTTATTTATTACCTGAAATAGGGTGCGCATATGAAACCACATCCTTACTGGTAATTTTTTCGGGGCAAAGTATTATCAGACGTTCAAGCACATTTCTGAACTCCCTTATATTGCCTGTCCATTCTATTTTTTTCAATTCCTTAATTGCGCTATCCTCTATGGTCCTTAGGCTGACCCCGTATTCATGGCAGATTAAGTGGTTAAAATGTTCAGCCAGTAAAGGTATGTCGTCTATCCTGTTATTCAGCGTTGGTACATCTATCAGTATTACACTCAGGCGATGATAAAGGTCTTCCCTGAAGCTGTTTTTTTCAATTTCTTCACTTATATTTTTGTTAGTCGCAGCAATCACCCTGACGTCAACCTTGATATCCTTATCGGATCCAACACGCGATATTTTGTTTTCCTGCAGTGCTCTCAGCACTTTTGCCTGCGCCGGGAGACTCATGTCGCCTATTTCATCGAGGAAGATTGTTCCTTCGTTTGCCTGTTCAAATTTCCCTATCCTTTGTTTATGGGCAGAGGTGAACGAACCTTTTTCGTGTCCAAAAAGTTCACTTTCGATAAGCTCTGAAGGAATGGCGGCGCAGTTTACCTCCACGAAAGGCCCTTTAGAGCGATTGCTTTTTTCATGTATCTGGTGGGCTACAAGTTCTTTGCCTGTGCCGTTCGCACCTGTTATCAATACCCTGGCTTCTGTTGGCGCAATCCTGTCGATCATTTCTTTCACTCTGACTATTGACACTGACTCACCAACGATCTCGAATTTTTTACTTACCTGTCTTTTGAGAGATTTGGTTTGTGTTATCAGGTTTGATTTGTCCATGGCATTTCTCATGGTAATCAAAAGCCTGTTCAGGTCAAGCGGTTTTTCGAGGAAATCAAAAGCTCCCTTTTTAATTGCCTCAACGGCAGTATCAATATTGCCATGTCCTGATATCATAATCACCGGTACGTCATCTGCCACCTCCTGAATTTTCTCAAGCACTTCGATGCCATCCATCTTTTCCATCTTGATATCACATAGGATAACGTCATAACTGTTCTCGCCGAAAAGCTCCAGCCCACTCGCCCCATTTTCTGCAAGGTCAACTTCATGCTTCTCATACTCAAGTACCTCTTTCAGGGTATTCCGTATTGCTTTTTCGTCGTCTATTACCAGTACTTTTGCCATTTGAGGTAAGATGTTTAGATGTTTAGGGGTTGAATTGTTGAATCGTTAAATTGTTGATTTGTTTTTTTAAATGGTTCATTACTTATCACTCATAACTCATCTCTACCCTTTATACCTTATCCACTTCCACATCTCCTTATAGGTTATTTTCTTCCCGTACATAAGTATTCCAATCCTGTATATTCTCGCTGCGAGGTAAACAAAGCCTAAGAAGGTCACAATGAGTATTCCTATTGAAAGCACCACCTCCCATATTGGGACTTCAAAAGGCAATCTTGCCATCATTACAATAGGAGATGTAAAAGGTATCATTGAAAACCAGAAAGACAGGGAGCTTTCAGGATTTTCCATAGTCCCTATAGCAACAAACAATCCCAGTATTATCGGTAACATTATCGGGAACATAAACTGCTGGGTATCGGAATCGGTATCCACTGCTGATCCTATAGCAGCAAAAATGGATCCATACAAAAGGTAACCGAAAATAA
>CAZSJH010000088.1:0-11257 GCA_964607105.1 uncultured Rikenellaceae bacterium
TAATTATAGGACTTTTAACAGTAGTGGCTATTATACTTGGTTCTACAGGTGATATTTCAAGCGGAACTCCAGGTTTTCTGATCTTCTTCCTCATAATGGCATTCAGCAGATTGTTTTCCAGGTCAATGAACATTTCTTTTGAGAGGCCTGCCCTTAATATTCTCAGCCAACCACTGGGTGAGAAGCTCAGGCGTTCTGTGCAATCAGCAATTGACGGCAGGATAAATGAGATTGCCGTATTTGCAGCAGGTTTATTACTGACAGGGATTGGAGCATTGACTTTTGTTAGGTTAATCCATTTTTCATGGGTGCTTTTAATATTGATAGTAGCATGGGGAATTTTTGCCCTTCGGCTGTATAAGGCATTCAGGGATTCAATAAAAAACACACTTGATGATGAAGTATTAAAACAAGCAGCTTACAGCCGGGAAATTGAAAAGGGTAATTTTAAATCATCCGGTTCAGCAGGGTTGTTCATTAACAATAATTATTTTGATCTAATAACGAGTTCGGATGTACATGAAAACATTAGTGATAACAGGCTAATGCTAAAACAGGTAATCAATAAAGCTGAACAGAATCTTAACCCTGATATGTTGCCTCTTCTAAGACATTTAATGTCAGGTAAATATGAAACTAATGGCCTGAGTGAAAGGCTGCGTTCAGTATTGAAAGGTATTGAAACAGGCCTGGAGAAGGAAGGTTTCGGAAAGAGAAAAGACCTTGTCTCAACTATTGAAGAAAGCAGTAACAGGAAAATGCATCTGCAGGCAATAATGGCACAGCAGACACCACCTGTGGTAACGGATCTTATGAGGCTCATCCGGGACGAGGATGATGATATCAGGAGAGAAACAATATATATTGCCGGGAAATTCAGGGTCAGAGAATTATTACCTGAAATATGTGAGTGCCTCGATAATGAGTACATTGCCAGGGATGCCTATTCAGTACTGAGAAGCTTTGGGGAGCAGGCATTCCCGGCTTTATCCCGCCATTTCTCCCGATCATCAGGTAATATAATGGTAAGGCGGCTTATCGTCAGACTCTTTGCTGAAACCGGGGGAAAGAAGTCTACTGATTTCCTGCTGCCCAGGTTATGGTCTGTTCACAGGTTACTGAGGCAAGAAGCTGTTATAGGATTGGAAAAATGTGGCTATAAGACCGATGATAACAACAGGGAAAGGATAAACCAGGAGATTCTGTATATAGTTGGATTGCTGACATGGAACCTGGCAGCCCAGTTGATATTGAAGGAAAATGATGACAGACTGCTTTATGAAAACATTGAAAAAGATTCTGAATGGTGGTTGAACCTTCTCTACAATATACTGCTGCTATCCTATGAAAAGAATGCAGTGAAGAAAATAAGAGAAAACTTTGAGCTTGGAACCGTCGAAAGTGTAAATTTTGCTCTCGAAATGCTTGATATCACTGTTGATGAGGGGATAAAACCACAACTCAAAGCATTGCTCGACCAGGTCCCTCCAAAAATTAAGTTTAAAAACCTTTCCAGGTTATATCCTGGTTATATACCTGATTATAAGACGATTGTGACGGAGTTAATTAATAAGGACTATAATCATATAGGGTTATTGACAAAAGTATGTGCCCTCAGGAGATTGTATGAGCTCCCCAAACCTTCAGAAACAGACTTCCTGGTTGCCCTGCTTTTTGGAGTGCACCGGATATTGAGAGAAGAATCATGCAGGTACCTCCAGGAAAATTATGATGACGTTTACAGGAATTGCTCATACCGCCTGCCTAAATTATATCGTGATCAGCTTGATGAGATATTAAAAAAACATATCAAGGATAATGAACTAGTCTATATTAAGTTAAAATCATTATTACAGATCTTTCCCGGTATTCCTGAAAACATATTGATAAGCCTTGCAGAAAATATTAAATTGCTGAATGAAAATGAAGATTCATTACCTGAACCGGTAACAGATTTTATTATCTGGCCTGCAGTGAGTGTAAATGATGAGCTGAAAGACAGCATATATTTTAACTGGCATACTGCCGGGAAAACATTTGATACTGAAATATTAAGGGGGAAAGCGGGAGAGCACTATGTGTTGTATATGAGAGACATAGAGAAGTTTGTGTTTTATGAACCTGAATATTCGTCACTTATGGCGAATTATATTGATAGTATTCTATCAGGAATTGAACAGTGAATAAAAGCTATATATACTTATTGATATTTGAGTTATGAAAGAAATGCCGGAAGTTGATAGTTCAGTAAGAGGCAGGTTTAACCCTTTCCCGGGGCTCAGGCCTTTTACCCCTGAAGAACGCGATCTTTTCTTTGGAAGGGAAGGTCAGAGCGAGGAAGTATTGAATAAGTTAATTAATAACAGGTTTGTAACTGTTATTGGTGCTTCAGGAAGTGGCAAATCATCACTTGTCTATTGTGGTGTGATACCGCGCCTGGCTGATTCGGCCGGCGAGAGTATAAGAAAATGGCAGGTTTTAACCATGCGGCCAGGCAATGATCCTATGGGCAGCCTGGTTTCAGTGCTTGCAGGTAGTATACCTGCTTTAAAACAAAAGGAACTTGACAGAACAATAATAGATGGTGTTATCAGGAAAAACGAGAAAGGGCTTATTGAGGCTGTAAATAAACTGAAAATAGATAAGGATGGTAAGACATTAATCATTATTGACCAGTTTGAGGAAGTATTCAGGTATAAAAGTGCTGCCCATTCAGATGTAAGCAAAGGAGACAACAGGTATTTCATGGATATACTCGTAAATGCCGTAAAAGACCCATCTTCAGGCATTTCCATTATTATGACCATGCGTTCCGATTATATTGGCGATTGCGCTCATTTCCAGGGACTGACCGAGTTAATAAACAGCAGTAATTACCTTATACCACACATGACGGAAGATAATTACAGGAAAGCAATAACAGGTCCGGTCGAATATGCAGGAACCAGCATTGAGAATGAACTGCTTGACCTGCTTATAAGTGAAATAGGAGAAAGAACCGACCAGTTGCCCGTACTGCAACACTCTTTGATGAGAACATGGGAAAACTGGCAGTCAATGAACATGCCGGACAAACCAATATCCGTATCCAATTATTATGCTATAGGGAGGATGTCGGAAGCTATGTCAAGACACGCTGATGAAGCTTATGAGGAACTTGATGAGAGAGGGAAAGCAATTTGTGAATCTTTGTTCAGAACCATTACTGAGAAGGGTCCTGATAATAAAGGGGTGAGGCATCCCACGAAGCTCAGTACTATGGCGTCAATAGCTGGTTGTTCAGAAAGAGATCTTATGAAGGTTATAGATACCTTCAGGTCTTCCGGCCGGTCTTTTATCACCCCTGTCGAAGGTGTCGACCTAAATGGCGAATCGGTTATAGATATTTCACATGAGAGCCTTATGCGAATATGGGACAGGCTCAGAGAATGGGTTGATAAGGAAGCTGAATCCGAACAGATGTACCTCAAACTCTCGGATGCAGCAGCCATGTTCCAGGAAGGGAAAACCACACTTTGTCGCCCACCCGACCTGCAGCTTGCACTTCAATGGAGAGATGAAAATAAACCGACTCTTACATGGGCAGAAAGATTTAACCCTGCTTTTGAAAGGGCAATGGTGTACCTCCGGACAAGTGAGAAAGAATATATAAAGGAGGAGGAAAATAAGATAAGGGCTCAGAAACGACGGTTAATAAGAAGCAGGGTAACAAGCATGATACTGGGCATAGCTGCCGTGCTTGCAGTATTCCTGATGCTCTTCGCATTCGCCCGGAGAATGGAAGCTGAGAAAAACAGGCAGGTAGCTGAACAACAACGAATACAGGCAACTGAAGAGAAGGAGGTGGCAGAAAGTAGTGCAGAAAGAGCAATGAGAAATGCCCGGGAAGCAGAGGGAAAAGAAGCACTCGCAATCGAAACTGCAAATGAAGAAAGGATGAATACCATGGAGGCACTGCGACAAAAGCAAATTGCATCCAGGAATTCTGAACAAGCTAGAATACAGGAAGAAAGGGCATTGGCATGGGCCGATACAGCTATGATGAAAAGAATGGTGTCTACAGGTAAGTTGATGGCTATCAGATCTTTACAGTTCAAAGGGGAAATTGATCTACAGGTGCTGCTGGCTTATCAGGCGTACCTGTTCAATAGAAGGAATGGAGGTATGAATAACGATCCCGATATTTATATGGGCCTGTATAATGTAGAAAAGGAACATAAAGGTTTAAACTATGATACATTTGAAGGACACAGTCAGGCGGTGCATAGCCTTGCTTTTATCCCGGGAACGGAGGAATTCTGTTCATCGGGTGCTGATGGCAGGGTTTTCAGGTGGAATATCCATGACCGGACAAAAATACCCACCCCTGTTTTTGATGGAGATGAAATAATTGAGGTTCTGACTGCAAGTGCTGACGGGCAATTGCTGGCGTGTGGAAGCAACAAGGCAATGATAAGAATAATACCTGTATCAGGACAGGGTGAAATGTTTGAACTGACAGGCCATATCGGTAGAATTAAATCTCTTGTCTTTACTCCCGATAATAAAAAGCTGGTGTCTGCAGGTGTTGACGGTCAGGTTATACTCTGGGATATAGAGCAAATGCAGCCCACACTGCTGGTAATTGATGAGGAAGCCATTAATTCTGTTGATATATCTGTTTCAGGTAAATATATGGTTGCCGGCTCCGGGAATGGTATCCTGCATTTATGGAATATGGATGATAATACAAGAATAAATTCAGAAAATACTGAGAATGGTTCGATTGAGACTGTGAGATTCAGAGACAATATAAATTATGCGGTAGGTTATCATAATGGTCTTTTAGAAATGCGTAATGTTGAAGAGGAAGAAATAACAGTGTCAATGACTGCACATTCATCAGGTATAACAGATATTTGCTTCAACACGAATCTTAACCAGATGGCAACCAGCAGCCGGGGTGGATTTATTAAGATATGGAATTATAATGATCTTACCGAACCACCCGTATCACTTGAAGATAATGATGGCATGGTATATGCACTTGCTTACAGCCCTGACGGCAAATACCTGCTATCGGGAAGCGAGGGTGAGTACGAGAATAAAAATTTGATTTCCAGGGCATCACATGTCGATTATATGGCTCAGAATATGTGTCAGCTCTTATCACGTAATTTCACTATTGAAGAATGGTGGAGATATGTTGGTCGTGATATTGAATACCAGGAAACATGTAATCCGGGTGATCTGAATATAAAAGCCCGCCAGATAATAGGGGATTAATTTTTATATTACCTTTGTTACTTTCATTTAAAGGCTGATATGCTTTTTTTGGAGGTTTTTATTCAAAATAAACTTTGATTGTATAATGAGCAGCAGAGTACTACTTATGATTCTGGATGGCTGGGGATTGGGTGATGGGACCAGGTCAGATGTCATATCAAATGTGCCAACACCGAATATGGAACGGCTGGTTAAGTATTATCCATCATCACGTTTACTAACTTCGGGTGAGGATGTCGGATTGCCTGAAGGACAGATGGGTAATTCAGAGGTTGGTCATCTTAATATCGGGGCTGGCAGAATCGTATACCAGGACCTGGTTAAGATTAATAAGGCTATCGAAAATGGGGAAATAAAGGAAAACAAAAAGCTGGTTGAAGCTTTTATGTATGCACGTGAGAATGGTAAACAGGTACATTTTATGGGCCTCCTGTCAGATGGGGGTGTCCATTCACTTAATCGGCACCTGTATGCCTTGTGTGATATGACCCAGGATTATGGGCTTTCAAAAGTACTGGTTCACGCTTTCGGTGATGGGCGTGACACTGATCCGAGAAGCGGTAAAGGTTTCGTCAGGGAATTACTTGATCATTTAAATAATACAAGTGTGGAGCTGGCATCATTTGTTGGCAGGTATTATGCTATGGACAGGGATAAAAGATGGGAAAGGATCAAGCTTGCATATGATATGCTGACAAAGGGTGAAGGCAAAAAAACACAGGATATGATTGCAGCACTCCAGGAGTCATACGATGAGGGTGTAACAGATGAATTTGTCAAACCCTTGGTTCACGTGGATGATTTGGGTGAGCCCCTGGGACTTATCAATGAAGGTGATGTGATAGTGTTCATAAATTTCAGGAATGACAGAGCCAGGGAACTGACAATAGTTCTTACCCAGAAAGATATGCCCGAATATGGGATGCGTACCATCCCCCTGTATTTTTGCACCATGACCCCATATGACTCTGAATTTGAGGGCATGAGAGTTTTGTTTCCCAAAGAAAATGTAAAGAATACTATCGGACAGGTATTGTCAGATGCCGGACTTTCACAGCTACGGATAGCTGAAACGGAAAAATATGCTCATGTAACATTTTTCTTTTCCGGTGGACGGGAGGAGGAGTTCAGGAATGAAAACAGGATACTCATTCCCTCACCAAAGGTGGCTACCTATGACCTGAAACCGGAAATGAGTGCCTTCGAAGTTAAAGATTCAGTAATCGAGCAGATCAACAAAGAAAAGTATGATTTCATATGTCTCAATTTTGCCAATGGCGACATGGTTGGTCATTCCGGTGTTTATGAGGCTATACAAAAAGCTATAAGCGTGGTTGATACATGTGTGGGTGAAATTGTAGAGGCAGCAGTGGAACACGATTACGAAGTGCTTATCATTGCTGATCACGGGAATGCAGATAATGCCGTTAATGCAGACGGCAGCCCTAATACAGCCCACTCCCTGAACCCTGTGCCATGTATACTTGTAACTGAAAGATATAAGAGCATCAATGAAGGAATCCTTGCAGATGTGGCACCAACCATACTGAACCTGATGGACATAGAAGCACCGGAGGAAATGACGGGCAAATCACTTATTTAATTTATTTCATGCTCTCTCTTGGTGAAACAATAATATCAAGTGCTATTTTCGAGGAAAAATTTGCCTGTGATATAGAAAAATGCAGAGGTTATTGTTGCCTACATGGGGATTCAGGAGCTCCACTGGAAGCAGGGGAAGCAAAAATACTGGAAGAATTATGGCCTGTACTGAGACAATACATGCGACCCGAAGGGATAAGGGCTGTGGAACTGAAGGTGAATATCATAATCGACTCTGATGGAGATATAGTAACTCCCTTGATAGGGAAAGCCGAATGTGCATATGCACAGTATAAGAATGGTATATATTCATGTGCCATTGAGCATGCATGGGAAGAGAAAAAAATATCATTCCGAAAACCAATTTCATGTCACCTCTTCCCCATAAGGATAAAAAAATATGAAGAATTTGATGCAGTGAATTATGAAGAACTAAAAATATGTAAGCCTGCATTAAAAAGGGGCCGGGCTGAAGATATACCCGTTTACCGCTTCCTTGAACAAGCTCTTATAAGGGTGTATGGAAAGAAATGGTATAAGGAACTTTTATCTGCAGCCGATGAAATAAAGAGTAATAAATCGGGCTAGTGCTTGCATTGAGAGCTCAATTTATTAACTTTAGTACATATAATAAATTATGCATCATGAAGAATATAAAAAGTTATATTGAAGAAAACAAAGACAGATTCATTGAGGAACTTTTCGGTCTTATTAGGATACCTTCGGTAAGTTCGAAGGAGGAAAATAAGGATGATATGATGAAGGCAGCCGAATATTTAAAAGACAGCCTTATTGAAGCAGGTGCGGACAAAGCGGAAATTTACCCGACCGAGGGACATCCCATACTTTTCGGAGAAAAAATTACGAATGATTCATTACCAACAGTACTGGTTTACGGTCATTATGACGTTCAGCCTGCAGAGCCCTATGAGCTGTGGGAAAGTGATCCCTTTAAACCGGTGATAAGGGATGGTAAGATCTGGGCCAGGGGTGCCGATGATGATAAAGGCCAGCTGTTCATGCATGTAAAGGCATTTGAATATATGGTAAGAACGGGAAACCTGCCCTGCAATGTTAAGTTTATGATTGAAGGTGAGGAGGAGATTGGATCGGAAAGCCTTGGAAAATTTTGTGAAAAGCATAAAGACCTGCTTAAAGCTGATGTAATAATCGTATCGGATACCACCATGATAGCTCCTGACATACCATCAATAACTACCGGTCTGAGAGGACTTACCTATATGCAGGTTGAAGTGACCGGTCCTAACAGGGACCTTCATTCAGGTCTCTATGGTGGAGCGGTGGCCAACCCGGCGAACATACTGTGTAAAATGATTGCCTCACTGACAAATGAACAAAACCAGGTTACCATACCCGGTTTTTACGATGACGTCCTGGTTGCATCAGACATGGAAAGGAGTGAAATGGCCAAGAGACCATATAATGAAAAGGATTATAAAAAAGCAATCGATATTGATGCATTAATGGGTGAAGAATCATATACAACACATGAAAGACTGGGAATAAGACCGTCACTTGACGTAAACGGTATCTGGGGAGGTTATACCGATAAGGGAGCAAAGACAATCTTACCTGCCAAAGCATATGCAAAAGTGTCTATGAGGCTGGTGCCAAACCAGGATTCAATCAAGATAGCAAAACTATTTGAGGAGCATTTTAAATCCATTGCTCCGGATGGAGTAAGGGTCAAAGTTGAACATCTGCATGGTGGACAGGCATATGTGAGCCCAATTGACAGTGATGAATACCAGGCGGCAAGCAAAGCGATGGAAGAGGCTTTCGGCAAAAAGCCAATACCGGTCCGTAGTGGTGGCAGTATACCAATTATATCAACCTTCGAGAAAACCCTGGGGATTAAATCAATATTGCTTGGTTTTGGCCTTGATGAAGATGCCATACATTCTCCGAATGAGAATTATCCACTATTCAATTTCTTCAAAGGGATAGAAACAATACCGTTGTTTTATAAATATTATGCTGGATAGGATGTACATGTGGAGGCGTAGATTTTATTAACCTGCTGGCACGGATCTGGAACCGAACAGTATGAACATGCTGGAGGCATGTGAATGCTGTGAGCTCGGCGGCAAATGGGCACAGGTCTGGAGACCTGCGCCAGCAGTAAGCCAGATCCGCGCCAGCGGGGATTGTCAGATCCGCGCCGGCATTAATTATTTTTCCATTACGTTCAGCAGATCGATCCGCGTTTCGGATACTTTAACAACCTTAATTAGATAATTGCCTATTTCTATTGTGGCATTTATCTTGGGTATATCCCCCTTCTTTATCAATACCAGCCCTGCCAGGGTTTCATATTCATCTGACTCAGGGAGGGACAGGCCATATTCTTCATTGATATAATCAATTTCTATCCTGCCGGAAAAAAGATACTCATTCTCACCGATTTTTCTCTCTATCAGTTCAGAGCTGTCGTGTTCATCTTCTATGTCGCCCACTATTTCTTCAAGTACATCTTCCAGAGTAATCATACCTGAAGTACCCCCGAATTCATCTACTACGAGAGCGAGTTTCTTATTCTGTTCAACGAAAAGCTTAAGGAGTTTATTGGCAGCCATGCTTTCAGGCACTATAGGAAGCTTACGGATAGATTCCTCTATGCTCCCCGGAGAGGCGAAAAGATCTCTTAACCTGAAGTAACCTATGATATTATCTATCGATTCTTCAAAGACCAGGATATTGGAGTGGCCGGTATCAATGAAAGCTTGTTTAAGGTCTTCAAGCGAACTGTTGGCTGCCAGAGCTATAATCTCCGTCCTTGGAACCATGCAAGCTCTTACTTTAACGTTTGACAGGTCGAGTGCTTTCTGAAAAATTCTTATATCATGTTCTTCGAGGTCGCTTCCGAAATCTTCATCATGAACATCACTTACCAGATTATCGAGATCGACCTTGCTGAAAACCTGTTTGCTGTCATCAGTGGCAGGCTTGACGCCGAAGAATAACCTTAGGAGAAGGTTTGACAGTTTAATAATGAATATAGTAACAGGATAGAAAATGCCATAGAAGAGAGCGGTGGGGATGCTGAAAGTCTTCAAGAATAAATTGGGTGATCTCCTGAATAATGCTTTGGGCAGGAATTCGGCCACAAGCAATATTATTAAAGTTGAGATTATGGTTTGTATAATGAGAAGAAGGAAATCAGTCTTTATCAGGCCACCGAAAAATTCTTCGAGTGGATAGGCTATGAACAGGCCATAAATAACCAGGGCTATATTGTTGCCAATTAGCATAGTAACGATAAAATGTTCAGGTTTGCGGCTAAATGAAGCTATTATACCCGAGCCAAAGCTCCCAACCTTCTTGTCTATTTCAATTCTCAGTTTATTGGAAGAGACAAAAGCTATTTCCATACCCGAGAAGAAGGCGGAAAGTATGATGGTTAACAGGATGACCAGCGTTATAGCCAGGGTATTGTCCATATGTCACTGTTTAGTTCTTTTTACGCTGTCGGTCCCTTATATAAGCCATTAAAAAAGATAGTATGCCCATTCCAAGAAGGATAAGAAATCTCTCACCACCGGTGGTGATCTTGTTATGTATTGCAGCAGCAATACAAAAGATCCCGATTACTATCCAGATGACCTCAAGGATTATCAATGTTCTTTTATTCATCATCAATATATAAAGTGGCAGTTACATTTTTTATTTTCCAGTTATTGAATTTTGTATCCGATTCAAGACCGTTTCCCATAACTATCTGGTCTATCTGTGTAATCCTGACGTACTTATCGGTATATATAAGGTCTTTCTTCTCATCCCAGAAAAGCAGTTCTGTTTCAAGTTTTTCCCCCTCATCATTTATTGCTATTACATTTTCCCTCACTTCCCAGAGGCCTTTACTTTCGGTATACCTGGCAAAGTTAGCACTTATTTGCCCTATCATTTTATCTTTACCTTCATAGAAATATACTTCAATACCTTCATCAAATTCAGCATAAGGAACCTCCTTCTTTCCATAATATTTCATTATTGGTGCTTTCATTCTGAGTTCCAGTATGGCAGAGTCAGTATATGAAGTTACAAAATCGTACACAACCTGTGTTGGGACATCAGGTCTTATTGATGCATTGACAATCTCAATCTTTTCGCGGCATGAGAAAAACAATGCAGCCCAGAACAGGGCTGCAATGCTTGATTTATTAAATATTTTTCTCAGAGTTTTCAATTTTCGTCCCTGAAGCGTACGGTTGTTCGTTCGTTAATCCAGCCACCAACAGTATATGGGGTACCTTCTTCTATTATACTAATAAAAAACAAGTCTTCTTTTTTGGGGAACAATTTTGATACGGTATTAATATATTCATTAACCCTCTCGGCCAGGCCTGGATCTTTATCCCTGGCTTTTTTG
>CAZSJH010000089.1:0-11154 GCA_964607105.1 uncultured Rikenellaceae bacterium
CATTATTCTTGGTCACACCCTTATAAAGAAGCCTGAAAAGGTCTACTTTCTTATAACTGGGGTGTTCAGTATCTGATTTGACTATATAAATCCTTCTTAAGGCTGCTGACGGAGTCGGCAGGCCTGCTTCCACAATAGCATCACGCAACGAAAGAGTATCGCCGCGCATGGGATACTTGCCGGGACGGGCAACCTCGCCTAAAATATAGACATTTTTACTGCGGTAGGCGATAATCGTCACGCTTACCTCAGGAACTTTCACAAATCTGGTTAGGCTGTTTATTAAAGATTGCTTAAGCTCATCTTTGGTGAAGCCTTCCGCTTTTATGTCGCCGATAAAGGCATATTGGATATTACCTTCCGGGTCTACAACAAACTCACCGCTAAACTCATCCTGGCCTCTCACCGCGACACGCACAACATCATCAATACCCAGGGTATAGCGATATCGTTTCTTCCTTTTGTTATGCTCTATGCAAAGCAGTTCTTTAACGCACAAAACACTGATACGGGGATATTCCTTTTAAGTAAAATAACAGGCATTGTATTAATAAGTATCCTCATACTTGCTTTTTCAGGTAAAATCAGGTATAACATGCTCCTTTACCTGAACGTCTTTCTTGCTGTCCTTCTTGCTGTCTCTGTCATGTACGTCGAAAGCCTGTATGCCATAAGGTTTATATTCTTTCTTGGCGGGCTTGTCTTCTCCCTGTATACTATCAGCATGAACGGGGTATTGCTGGAAGTGTCATCCCATGAGAACAGGGCACTGTATGCAGGCTTTGCCGGCGCAGGTAATATACTTCCGGCAATCTTCCCCCTGCTTGGCGGATGGTTTATAGAAAACTGGGGATTTACTGCATTCTGCCTGACTTTTATTGTTATGGTCAGTCTGTCCGTTTTTTTTATATACAGGATGAAATGCACAAATTAAACTGGTGGAAATAGAACTTGGTCACCATGATGAAAAATTCTATAATTGCCTGCTCGATAAGATTTTACCTTGTTCGGAAAACAACATAAGGCATCTTTTCATTTCACTGTCCATTATTATCACCTCATACTCAAGTGTATTCCCCTTGTTCTTTAAAACGGCACTCACTATATCACCCCTGGGCTTAAGAATATCAGTAATTTTACCAGGCAGGTAATCCTCATGCAGCATCAGCTTGTATTCTGATAACACCCCGGACGGACTGAATACTGCAACATGTTCGAGCTGGTTCTTATAGAATATTGCCTCATAGTTCCCATCCCTGGCATACCATTCAACATTGACAGAATTACGGAATTTATTATTAAATGCATCCCTGCAGGCGGCAGGTGGTGTACATCCATCCCCTTCTATCACTTTTCGTACAAAATCATTCATTTATGCTCTGTTTTCTATAATGACGCAAAAACATTAACTGGTAACATTTAGTCTTCCTTTATAAATTTCTGCTTATACAAATATATCACCCTGGTGCGTGCCCTTTTAAGTCTCATCTTTGCTGCATCCTCACTTATCCTCAGTGCTGCACTTATCTGTTTCATTGATAAATTATCCTGATATTTCATAAGCAATAATGCCTTCTCTTCCGGGTGAATAAGATCGAGGATAACAAGAAGGTTCTCATAATTTATTAGCTCAATATTCTCACCGGCATCATCGATTATCCCAGGTATCTCATTCTCGCTGTTCCATGAAGGATAATGCATCTTCTTCTTCTGACGCAGGTAATCTATGCAGTAATTATATGTTATTGAATACAGCCACGAGGAAAATGAGGACACCTTTTTAAATGATGACAGCTTCTCATAGGTTTTATATAGAATATCCCCGGCCAGGTCTTCAGCAATATTCCTGTTCTTTACTATGTTGTAGCACTTATCCAGTACTTTTGGATAATACCTCTGATAAAGAACATCATAGTAATCAGGCAAACCATCACCTGTTATTTTCATGATGATATCATCATCACTGAGATTATTCCTGCTGTCAGATTTCATTTATACTCCGGATAACAATTACAAAGTTATCTTAATCAATGAAATATGAGACAGCTAATAAATTATTTTTTTACGGGAACATTTTATGTACCACAACCGTTCCACCTGTTTCGTCGCCGTGCATGCACGCTTTAATAACTATCATAGGACCTTTTACCCGGCTTTCCATTTCCATTACAGGTATCCGTCTTTTTAAGAGGTCATTACCGGTCATGACTTCCAGGAAAAAATAATAGCTACGTATTTAACTGTAAGAATATATCCCATCAACATTAGTAATCATAGTATAAATCTGAATATTAAACAATTAGAGGCGTGTTAACATTCTTTACGGATGGGCTATATATAATCATAAGACGTAAAGTAATTCATTTGTAACATAAATTATTCCTGCTGCCTGTTACATGTGAATATTATCCCGTCTTAATTCTGAAATAAATACGGTAATGATAATAACAGGTAACGATAAGGAGAAGCAGAAGGGTAACTATATAGCCTTAATAATGAGTTTCTTAATATTTACACTACTTATTATCTCCCTGCTATTAATAAGCTGACAAAACTGCCGGCAATCTTTTCTGAACAATTTAAATTACTGATGAGAAATACAAACGTACAGATTAACAAAACAAGAAAAAATCATAAAACTGTTAGTCCTTCACTTGGTCCCGTAAGCAATCTTGAAGAGTACCTTAAACCTGACTGGTGGCGAAGGATCTTTAACTCGATGTATCTTAAGACAGATGCAGATGTGGTAGAGGATAAAAGTATTACCTCCTATGAACTGGATATGTTCACATCTATCCTCACAATGACACAGGACCAGACAATACTCGACCTTGCATGTGGCCAGGGCAGGCATTCCCTTGAGTTGGCGCGAAGGGGTTTCACCCATGTTTATGGTCTCGATCGTTCTCATTACCTTATAAATAAGGCAAAGCAGGCAAGCCAGAATGAAGGGCTCCCAGTAATATTCAGAGAGGGTGATGCCCGTAAACTACCCTACTCAACCGACGCTTATGATGTAGTGATGATACTGGGTAACAGTTTCGGCTATTTTGAGAGCATGGACGATGATATCAAGATACTTAAAGAGGTGCTCAGGGTGCTTAAACCACAGGGCAGGTTCCTTATAGATGTGGCTGACGGTAACTATCTCAGGGACAACTTCAACCCACGTAGCTGGGAGTGGCTTGACAAGAATCATTTTGTCTGTCGTGAACGTTCCCTAGCAGTTGATAATGAGAGGCTTATATCACGCGAGGTAATATCCAATATAAAGAAAGGTGTTATTGTTGACCAGTTTTATGCCGAGAGACTATATACAAGGGAGAACCTGAAAGATATTCTTTATAAGTCAGGTTTCAGGAATATACAGATACATGACGAGTACAATACAGAGTCAGAACGTAACCAGGACCTTGGTATGATGGAGCGGCGGATCATCATGACTGCTGAGGCCATAAAAACATGGTCGCCCGTAAAGCAAGGAATTGCAGATTTGAAAAACGTGGCGGTTATACTTGGAGATCCATCTAAAAAAGATATTATAAAACCTGATACGGTATTTGATGAAGATGATTTTAATACCCTTAACCAGCTTAAAATAGCACTCAGCTCCCTGAAAAATTATAGATTTACCTACCTGGATAATCACGATACTCTTATCAACAGCCTGGTTAAACTGAGACCACAGATCGACTTTGCCCTGAACCTGTGCGATGAGGGTTTTAATAATGACCCAAGGTACGAGTTGCATGTTCCTGCAATACTGGAGATGCTCAAGATCCCTTATTCAGGGTCCAACCCACAGTGCCTCGCATATTGTTATGACAAATCACTTATAAGGGGTATAGCCAAAGAAATGGATATACCGGTTTCCGATGCATTCTATATAAAACCTGAAGACAATATTTTCGAAATGAATATTGAATTCCCGGTTATAGCCAAACCCAATTTTGGTGATTCAAGTTTTGGTATCACTCAGAACAGCGTGGCTTATAATATAGAGCAATTGAATAATGCAATTGTTACAACCAGGGAAAAGCTTGGCTATGACAAACCAATACTTGTTGAGGAATTCCTTACCGGGAAGGATCTCACCGTAGGTATTATAGGTAACCCCCCCGAGTCATATAACGCCCTTCCTATCATAGAAGAAGATTATTCATTACTTCCCGATGAGCTTCCAAAGATATGCGGATACGAAGCCAAATGGATGCAGGAATCGCCTTATTTCAAACTTCTGCGTTCAGTGGAAGCCAGTCTTGAACCACGCACCAGAAAACAAATAATTGCATGGTGCCTTAAACTCTCCGAAAGGCTTGATTGCAGGGATTATGTCAGGTTCGACTGGCGTCTTGATGCAAAGGGAAGGCCCAGGTTGCTTGAGATTAATCCCAACCCTGGATGGTGCTGGGACGGCCACCTGGCAAAAATGGCCCTATATAAGGGAATTGATTATTCC
This sequence comes from uncultured Rikenellaceae bacterium, assembly GCA_964607105.1. Taxonomy (GTDB): domain Bacteria; phylum Bacteroidota; class Bacteroidia; order Bacteroidales; family VadinHA17; genus UBA9300. The sequence goes on from CAZSJH010000089.1 coordinate 4,460, forward strand.
AGCATGCTACAGGCAGTACTGGAGGCTACCGAACAAAGGGCTAATATAATGGTAACACAAGGGGCAAAATAACTTAAGGCCTTTGCTGGGCTCGCCGAAGGCAAACCTGAAATATTTTCCTTTTCACTATCTTTAACAATTCATTCTCCACTGGAAAAAATAATTAACTTATTTTTATTGCCAATTCATTTAAATTAAATAGAACTATGAAAAAAATACTGGGCATTTTTATCCTTGCAGCACTGGCATCATTAGCCCATCTGTCTGCGCAGGAAGAAGCTAGATTACTGCGTTTCCCGACCGTTTCGGGTGACCAGCTTGTTTTCTCTTATGCCGGCGATCTGTATACTACCGGCATCAATGGCGGCATGGCGCGCAAACTGACCTCACATAATGGTTACGAGGTATTTCCAAGGTTTTCACCCGATGGCAGTGAAATAGCCTTTACAGGACAGTACGACGGCAATACCGAGGTGTTTAAAATACCCGCCTCGGGTGGCACCCCTGAGAGGCTGACACATACTGCCACATTGCGGAGGGATGATATTGGTGACCGCATGGGTCCAAACAATATAGTTATGGCCTGGTCACCTGACGGCCAACAGATTATATACCGCTCACGAAAGCAGTCTTTTAATGATTTCCGCGGTCAGCTATTCACAGTGCCTTCCGGGGGAGGGCTGTCATCTGAAATACCACTCACCGACGGTGGATTCTGTTCATACTCCCCCGATGGCGAAAAGCTGGCTTTTAACTGGGTCTTCAGGGAGTTCCGCACATGGAAATATTACCGGGGTGGCATGGTAGACGATATACGCATATACGATTTCAAGACAGGTGAAGTGGAGAAGATAACCGACAACCCGGCTCAGGATATCATTCCCATGTGGGTAGGAAAAGAAATATATTTTCTTTCCGACCGCGATCGCACAATGAACCTCTTCGCCTATGATACTGAAACAAGAGAGGAGCGTAAAGTAACAAACTTCACAGATTATGATATTAAGTACCCTTCCCACAGCAATAAATATATAGCATTTGAGAAAGGAGGATATATCTACATTTTCGATGTAGAGACTCAGCAACCAAAAAAACTGAACATACAGATAGCAGGTGACCAGCCGTGGGCACGCAACGAATGGAAAGACGCTTCGCAAAGCATACGCGAAGGAAGCCTGTCACCTAATGGTGAAAGAGTGGTTTTCAGCGCAAGGGGTGATATATGGTCATTGCCTGCTAAAAATGGCATAACACTTAATCTGACAGCTACATCAGGTGTCAATGAGCGGGATGCAAAATGGTCGCCCGATGGTAAGCATATATCCTATATATCAGATGTTACGGGTGAGTTTGAAATATATATCATGCCACAGGACGGCAAAGGCGAGCCCGTGCAGCTGACTGACGGTAATGCAACATATATATTTTCACTTGAGTGGTCTCCCGACAGCAAGAAGATAATGTACCATAACAAGAAAAAAGAGCTATGCTATGTCGATGTGGAAACAAAAAAAGTAACGGTTATAGAAAAGTCCGATCGTTCAACAAGGTTCAGCTATAACTGGTCACCCGACAGCAAATGGATAGCATATACCCGCCCGCAGAGGGATATGACCATCATCAGGCTCTATAACCTTGAAGATAAAAAATCATACGAAGTAACAGAGGGATGGTATGACTCAGCAAATCCCTCTTTCAGTAACGATGGTAAATACCTTCTGTTCACATCGGCCCGTGATTTTAACCCGGTTTATAGCCAAACTGAATGGAACCATGCTTATGTTGATATGAGTCGTATTTACCTTGTTACACTCTCTAAGGAAACCCCTTCACCCTTCGCCCCTGAAAATGATGTTGTGAAATTAGAAGCTGATGATAAAAAAGGAGAGGGAGAAAAGAAAAAGGAAGAGAATAATAATGATAAAGATGTTAAAATAGATATCGACGGCATCCAGGAACGTGTAATTGGTTTTCCTGTTTCACCGGGCAATTATATGGGCGTGACAGGAATTAACGGAAAGATTTATTACAGTGTACGCAGCGCTGCTGACCGGGGCAGCACAATGAAAATGTATGACCTTGAAAAGAAAAAGGAAACCGAATTGGGCAATAACATTAGATATACACTCTCTCCCAACGGCAAGAAAATGCTGGTTAGCATGGGCAGACAGTGGGGAGTAATAGACCTTCCGTCAGGAAAGATAGACATCAAACAAAAGGTTGATGTATCAGAAATGAAAATACTTGTAAACCTGCAGGAAGAATGGCAGCAAATGTTCAATGAGATATGGAGGCATATGCGTGATTTCTTCTATGACCCGGGAATGCATGGTGTCGACTGGAAAGTTATTTATAATAAATACAATGTTCTTGTACCATATGTAAACCATCGTTCCGACCTGGCCTATCTCATGGGTGAAATGATAGCTGAACTGAACGTGGGACATGCGTATGTCAATAATGGCGAAAAACCAGAGCCGGAAAGAATACAACTGGGACTGCTGGGTGCACAGGTCAGTCGCGATAAAAGTGGATATTTCCGTATCGATAAGATTCTCAGGGGAGCAAACTGGAGTGATGAACTAAGCTCTCCTCTGCACGCCGTGGGTGTGAATATTAATGAAGGTGATTATATAATCTCTGTAGACGGCATTGATGCCTCTGCAACTGATGATCTCTATACCCTCCTTATAAATAAGGCTGGAAACGAGGTGATGCTCGGGATTAATGACAAAGCAACAGCTGAGGGCAGTAGGGAAGTCCTTGTGAAACCCATCAATAACGAATCATCACTTTACTATTACCAGTGGGTGCATAACAATATTGAAGAAGTAAGCAGGCAAAGCGACGGCAGGATAGGATATATTCATATACCTGATATGGGTGTAAGCGGGCTCAATGAGTTTGCCAGGTATTATTATCCACAGCTTACCAGGGAAGGACTGATAATTGACGTCCGCGGTAATGGAGGTGGCAACGTGTCACCAATGATAATTGAAAGACTCATGCGCCAGCTTACATACATGACCATGCATACCGGCCAGCAGGAAGGTGATCCCAATCCCGTTGGTATGCATGTGGGGCCTAAAGTTACCCTGCTTGACAAATATTCAGCATCCGATGGCGACCTGTTCCCGTATCGCTTCCAGGTCAATGAACTTGGACCTACAATAGGAACAAGGTCATGGGGAGGCGTGGTAGGATATAGCGGTGCCTTACCCCTGATCGATGGAGGATCCATTATCACACCTTCATATGCACCATATGATAAGGATGGTAAAGGGTTTGTTATAGAAGGGACAGGAGTAGTACCGGATATTATCATAGAGAATAATCCTGCCGAATTGTATATGGGCAAGGATGCACAGTTAAACAAGGCTGTTGAAGTTATCCTCGATGAACTGGAAAAGTCACCGGTAAAAATGCCTCCTATACCAACATTCCCTGATAAGTCAGGAAGGAGATAAGAAGTGAGCCGGCTCCGCTGGCGCGGATCTCCCGATCCGTGCCGAGCTACGGCGGATGAGAGATGAGAGGTGAGACATATGTCGATGGCGTGGGGTTGAACCCCACGCCATTTTATTTTCAATACTTATCGGGTTCCAAAACCTTATCTTTTTTCCTATCTGCCATGATGGATGACAATATACCTACCAGCATTGCTACTATTATAACTGTAAGTGACAACCATTCGGTAAAATATTTCCCAATTAGATGATGATGTGACAATATCATCTTTATTCCCACATAAAGAAGAATTACAATAAGACTGTATTTAAGATTTTTGAACTTGTGCAGCATGTTTGAAAGGAAGAAATACATTGATCTCAAACCCAATATGGCAAGGATATTTGAGCTGAACACCAGGAAAGGATCAGATGTAATAGCCAGTATTGCTGGAACACTATCAACAGCAAAAAGAACATCAGTCACCTCAATCACAATCAGTGCAACAAGCAATGGAGTAACAATAATTTTTCGCTTATATCTTATAAAAAATCTTTGACCCTTTAAACTGTCTGTAACAGGGAATATCCTGTTAACAATCCTGTATACCGGTGATTTCCTGAAATCGTTCTCTTTATTCCTCTTTATAAACATATTTATAGCGGTAAACAGCAGTAATGCTCCGAACACATATATAATCCAATCAATCTTATGTATGAGCATAACACCGAAAAGGATCATAAGAAGACGAAAAACAATTGCTCCAAGTATACCCCAGAAAAGTACACGATGCTGGTATTTCAGAGGAATGCTGAATGTAGAAAATACAACAGCTATAACAAATATATTATCAACACTTAGAGACAACTCAATAAGGTAGCCAGTGATGTACTTTATTACCGCCGACTTTGGCGTCAGGTTGTCAATATTATCGACTAAATTGCTCTTATACAGCAAGTATATTACGCTCGAAAAAGCAAGTGCTATGAATACCCATGTAATGGTCCATGCAGTCGCTTCCCTCATTGATATAACATGAGCCTGCCTGTTAAAGATCCCCAGATCGATTATCATAAAAACAAGAATGGCAGCAATGAAAATTATCCAGACAAGCATCTTATTCTGAAAATAAATATTAAGTTTCAAATATACGGTAATAAGCATTTAATTGAATGCGATTTGATGTTTTTTTTCACTACCCGGCGGGCGATGATAATCTGAATTTTATCACAATTTTTTATATCTTCATATCCTGAATCCATCAACTCACTGACTTGAAACCTGACTCCCGGAACGATTACCTGTGTATCATAGTTTTATTTATGGTAACTGACCTTTTAATGCCTTCCCCTGAATTAATATCTCAGAACCTGACCTGGCGAATATATACCTCAGCTGACGACCTGCCGGAAAACAGGGTTATAGATATCTTCGAGGACAGTCATGGCTTCCTGTGGTTACAATCCATGACAGGTATAACACGTTTTTATGGGACTGAAATGATATACATGACCGTCTTTGCTGATAATGCCGTCAGGGCAAAAAGAGCTAATACCGACAGATTACTTGGAAGCATTAATAAGCTTATTTTCAAGAATATGTCTGAATATATTATTATAGAACCGCAGGAAATAATATTAATCAGAACTGATGGCAATTACTCGAATTTCATAGCCTTAAAAAAATCTAAATAAAATGAAAAGAGTCCATCTTAAAAAAGTAATTAAAGTCCTCTTTGTTGTGATAATACTCCCGGGCTTCAATGGATGCCATTTGCAGGATTCAAAAAGAACAATAGATGTGACTGAATTAACAATATCTGATATTCACAAGGCATACAGGCTGGGTGAATATAACAGCCGCCAGCTGGCTGAAGCTTACCTTGAAAGGATTAAACAGCTGGATGAAAAAATAAATGCCATCTCTGTTATTAATCCTGATGCCCTCATTATTGCCGAACAGCTTGATGATGAATACAGGCGCACAGGATTATTGAGGCCCCTTCATGGAATCCCCATTATAGTAAAAGACAATATTAATACTGCTGGTCTTCCCACCACTGCGGGATCACTGGCTCTCAGGGATTTTATTCCCGGTGAGGATGCTTTCATCATACAGAGGCTGGTTGAAGCAGGAGCCATTATAATTGCCAAATCAAATATGGCCGAGTGGGCTTTTAGCCCCATGCACACTGAAAGTTCAACAGCAGGCACAACCCGTAACCCCTATAATACTGATTATGTTCCGGCAGGCTCCAGTGGGGGAACTGCAGCTGCTGTTGCTTTAAATTACGGCACTGCTGGACTGGGCACCGATACAGGCAACTCCATAAGAGGCCCCTCTTCCCATTGTGCCCTCGTCGGGTTCAGGACAACAATGGGTCTGGTAAGCAGATCCGCTATCGTTCCCCTGTATCTTCGCAATGATGTTGTGGGTCCCATGTGCCGGACTGTGGAAGATGCCACCAGGGTCCTGGATGTAATTGCAGGATATGACCCGGATGATCCCCTTACAGAATATTCCAGGGGCAAAATACCGGGAACCTACCTTGACTTTCTCAGGAAGGATGGACTTAAAGGTTCAAGGATAGGTGTTCTAAGGCAACTGAGTGACAATAAACCCGATGAAGAAGTAATAAAACTATTTGAAAAGGCCATATCCGACCTGGATTCACTTGGCGCTTCTGTCATAGATCCTGTTGTTATCCCTGGCTTTTCATCCTTAAGAAAAAATCAGTGGTGCGCAACATTCAGAACCGACCTGGAATCATTCCTCGCCTTATATGTTAAAAGAGATACTCTTAAAACACTGGGAGATATTATCAGGGTTGGTTGTAAATCCCGGTATGTTGCTGAGAGACTTAAATTATTTGCGGGTGATCCCGGAAGTGGGGAAGACCCAAAGATGGAATGCCTTGATGCTTATAATGATACACGGCGTATAGCTTTCAGGGAAGCAATTGAAGGAGTAATGGACTCATTGAATCTGGATGCAATTATATACCCCTCATGGAACAACAAGCCAGCCCGCATTGAATATTTCGAAGAGGAATACCTGGGAGACAACAGCCAGGTTATAGCTCCGCATACAGGGCAGCCGGCTTTTACAGTCCCCATGGGCTTCACATCAGGAAACCTGCCTGCAGGCCTGCAATTCCTTGGCAGGATGTACGATGAGCCTACTCTCATAAAAATGGTCTATGCCTATGAACAGGGCACGAAACACAGAAAACCACCGGGATTGAAGTA
>CAZSJH010000090.1:0-4529 GCA_964607105.1 uncultured Rikenellaceae bacterium
GGGAACAATGGCTTGGCTATTCAGGTGCACCACGGACATATTCATTCAGTTTCCAGACCAGGCTTTTAAAAAGAAGTTATATAATAAAAAGATCGAATGCAAAAAGGAAGGTGTTAAAGCCAGGGAGGGATGGCAAGGTTGGCCTGGGCGGGTATGTTTTTAGTGACAGGAACGGCCTTGTTCAGCGAACAGGTCTGCAGGCAAGTTATGCTTACCACACATGGATACATGGTAGTACACAACTTTCGTTTGGTCTTTCTGCAACAGCATTCCACTTCAGGATTGACGAGGAGAGGATAAGACTTGAAGATCCGGATGATCCTATATTATACAGTGACCTCAGGAAGGGAGTATTCATCCCTGATGCCAATTTCGGCGTCTACATTCTCAATTACAGGTTCAATGCCGGTTTTTCTGTTGAACAATTGTTTCAATCTTATATAAAGATGGGTAATCCTGCATATAAGAACCTTTTACTTCTTCGACATTATTACCTTTTCGGTGCTTATTCATTTCCTATTGACACTAAAAGTGAAATAGAACCTAATTTCATGTTCAGGATGTCGGAACAGTTAAAACCCCAATTTGATATTGGTATCAGATATACTTTTAAGGATGATTTCTGGGGAGGACTTACTTTTCGCAGTAGTAATACTATAATTACATCGATAGGAGCAAGGTGGAATGATATGTATTTCGGGTATGCTTTTGATTATTCATTCAGCGAGATACAGAGCTATACCTTTGGATCTCATGAAATAATTATAGCTATTAAGATTGGCAGCAGCGCCAGGAGATACCGGTGGCTTGACCGCTACTGATCCTTCCTGAAAAAATATATCAGCGAACTGGTTTTTTTTATATTGAAAATGGATATAACCAGGGAAACAAACCCTGTTATTAGACCTCTGAAAAGAGGAAAGAATGATTTTTTGTATTTCTCACTCATTGCAGACACATAAAAAGCATCTAAAGGCAGACGTTTTATTGACTGTAGCTTAAAATGATACTCATTTGCAAGGATCTGTATAGTATCCGGATTAAAATGCCAGAGGTGGCGTGGCACATCCCAGGCCGCCCATGAATCCAGGTATTTTTCAGCATCATAGGATAGGTGATTAGGGACGGCTATTACCAGAAGACCTTCTTTCTTCAGGATTCGATATGCTGAATCAAGGTATTCACGCGGATTGAAGAAATGCTCCAGTGTATGCCACATGGTTATAATATCCATGCTACCGGACTTTAAATCATTAATGGCTTCAGGGGCCAGCAGGGATAAATCATTTTTGAATTGTGCAAATTCCCTTGCTTCCCTGCTTATTTCGATACCCTGGCAAAGCCACCCCCTATTGTTAAGATACATTGGAAAGTAACCGGTGCCCGATCCTACATCGAGGACAGCTGCTGATTTTAATCCTGCAACTTTCATCAGCAGCCTGAATTTTGTTGATAACATTAGTTTACGGGTAAGGTGATAAAGCTTATTCATAAGCCCTTCCTTGGTATCGGAATGAGAAATATATTTTTCGGACTGGTAGTACCCGGCAGATTCTTGTTCTTCAGGGTAATTATTGGTAAAAACAAAACTGCATGAACTGCAAATGCAAACAGGGAATTGTTTTCCTGTTACGAGGAAATCAATACATTCATGTAAGACAACAATACTCCCTGCCCCACACAGAGGGCACTTATTGTGACTGATCATCTGACTTTCCTGTTTTTTGCCTGGTCAGGTAATAAATGTATGCAGCTATAACAAGAAACAGAAGTACTGAACCTGCAAGAGAGACACGGTTACCGGTTTTGTAGGACTGTGGTTCAAATCTGAATACTACCTTATGTTTTCCTTCGGGTATAATCATCCCTCTTAAAACATAGTTTACACGGAAATGATCTGCCGGATTTCCATCAATGGAGGCTTCCCATCCCTGTGGATAATATATCTCGGAGAAGACCACCAGTTCTGTTTCGGGTGATTCGTAATCATAAATTAATTCGTTGGCCTTATATGATACAAGCTTGATGGTTCCAGTTGATGTGGTATCAAATCTTACTCCATCAAGTTGCGCTGCATGCTTCTCATTAACCACTGCCTCTTTTGCCGGATCAATATCATTAACTGCCTCAAGTTCTTCATCGGGGTTTTCAGCCAGGCGGTAGCAATCTACAAACCACGCATTTCCCAGTGCACTGTCATTGACAAGTGGTGGGCTGTCGGGGTTTATTATTATATACCTGGTATTTAGCATATTAATGGCATTAAGGTCTTTAAAGACACCCTCTACCTGGTCCAGTGAAGTAATATTGTTAAGTGAATTTGTGAACCTGCTAAGTTCGGGGCTTATACAATGTTCGATAAGATCCTGGTAACGGCGTATTTTGGCTCCGTGATAGCCGCCTATTGAATGGTGAAGATATGAGGTTGTCCCATCGTTAAAAGGGCTTACCGTAAGGTTAAGTACCCTGTAGACTGTAGTGTCACTGAGTATATAATCATCAGCTACTGTAGGAGTGAATACTCTCTCAGCTTCATTCTGTCGTACGAAATCATCATTATTGAGATATCTTTTATTAACAGTCCACATATCAATCAGTATAAGCATGGCCAGGGCAATTATGGCATAGGTGTTTTTAAGCTTTTTCGTATAAGCCAGGTATAAGACAGCTGATCCTGTTATTATTAAAACCAGCGATCTGAGGGCATCATTCCTCAGCATTTCTTTTCTGTCTGCAATAAGCGATTCTTTCAGCCAGTCAGGAAATTGAATTTCATTTGGAGAGATAAAGGAGCCTGCGAGACCGGGGAAAAGCAGGAACAGCAACAAAATACCACCGGTTATGCCAAGTCCTATCTTAAATGCTTTAATCAGCTCAGGTTTCTGGAGATCCTGTCTTAGTATTCTGTCAAGTGCCAGTATGGCAAGCAGTGGCATACACAATTCAGCAATAACCAGTATCATGGTGACAGCCCTGAACTTGTTGTAACCGGGGAAGAAGTCAAAAAACAGGTTTGTAAAGAACATGAAATTTTTTCCCCAGGCCAGCATAATCGATAGAATGGTGGCAACCAGCAGCCACCATTTTAGTGGCCCTTTGATAAGAACAAGGCCCATAATGAACAACAGAAAGATTATGGCTCCAACATATACCGGTCCGCTGGTACTTGGCTGTGTGCCCCAGTACTGTAATACGCTCTGTGCATACTGTCCGGCATTATTCTGTTTTAGTGTTTTAACTGTTTCCGAGTCCCTGTCAAAAGGTTGCGATGCTCCGCCTTTAATATTGGGGATTAGCAAGGTCAATGTCTCGTCAATTCCGTAACTCCAGTTAGTTGCGTACGACCGGTCAAGGCCTGATGTTTTATCCTCCTGGTTACTGCTCAGCTCCGATTTTCCCCTCATTGAAAAATTACCGTATTCGTAGGTTACGTACAGGTTGGCGAAATTGATTGACAGGGCTATAATGGCAGCACCTGCAAGCATCAAGGTGGTTTTTATAAGGCCTGGTAACTTATTGTTCCTTATTGAATGTACCAGTTCGGCAATTCCGAAAATCAGTACTATCATGAAGGTATAATATGTTATTTGCAGATGGTTGGCAATAAGTTGCAGGGTGAGGAACAGAGCAGTCAAGACTGAACCAGTAATCCTGTCACGCCTGTAAGCATACACTATGCTACCAATGACAGGAGCCATAAATGCCAGAGCCATTGCCTTGGTATTATGGCCTGCAGCCAGGATAATAAAGAAATATGATGAAAATCCGTATGCTATTGAACCCAGTAAAGCCAGCCAGGGCTTAACCCGGAAGGATATAAGCATTATATAGAATCCCAGCATAAGTAAAAGAATAGGGGCAACAGGGATACCCGGGGCTCTGAGGAGATTGTACAAAGGTTTGAACAGGTTACCGGGATAGTGAGTTGATATAAGGTACGCCGGCATACCGCTGAACATTGAATTGGTCCATAGAGGTTCCTCATTATATTCTTCCCTGTGATCTATAATCTCTTTTGCACTTCCTGCAAAAACTGTTGTGTCATGGGTCTGAAGTACCTTATTGTCAAGTGTTGGAGAGAAATATACCAGGGTGATTACTATTAATGTTAAAACTGCTACCAGGTGGGGTAAATACTTATTTGTTGCAGGAGATAATGACATATTTAATATATTGATATTAATGTATATTTGTATTGATACAAAAATAACTTTTTTAATTTAATACCTGTCTTGGGACTAATTCAACAGCAGACTATCAAGGGCACTATATATTCATTCCTTGGCGTTGTACTGGGTTTTGTGAACATTGCCATCTTATCACCCCTGATATTCACTACCGACCAGATAGGTCTAACACAGGTAATGATAGCCATTGCCACAATCCTGTCCCAGGTCGGAAGCCTGGGTTTTAATAATGTAACCAACAGATTATTCCCTTACTTCAGGGCAAAAGAGAAAGGGCATAATGGATACCTTTCACTTGCCTTTCTTATAACGATAACGGGCTTTATCATTTGCCTCATAGGG
>CAZSJH010000090.1:4539-11078 GCA_964607105.1 uncultured Rikenellaceae bacterium
GCCTTCATTTATCGAGGGCAACCGTGATAAATCTGCTTTGCTTTCTGAATATGCCTGGTATATACCTGTGCTGGTGGGTTTCCTTATGCTGTTCACCTTGCTGGATAATTATTGCAAGGTATTGTTCAAGGCAGTGCTTGGCACTTTACTTCACGATTTTGTTCTGAGACTGGTGATCCTGGTTTTATTATTGTCATTTTACTTTCAACTGATAGATTTTAGCGCTTACGTATTATTGTTTGTCCTTTTCCAGGCTGTTCCTTCCCTTGTGATTATTGTATATCTGCTTTACAGGGGCGAATTCAGGTTTACGGGCTTCAGGGATCTTATCACACCTGATTTCACCAAACAGATTGTTAGTTTATCAGTTTTCGGTATCATAGCAGGATTAAGTACTATAGCACTAACCACAATTGATAAATACCTTGTTAACAGCTTTGAGGGGCTGGGTGATGCAGGGGTTTATTCAATAGCTGTATATTTCGCAACACTTATATTAATACCTTCCAGGTCACTGGGTAAAATTGCGGTCCCTGTAGTATCGGAAGCATGGAAAAATGACAATCATAAGGTTATACAGGATGTCTACTATAAAAGCAGCATTAATCAGATGCTGGTTGGTTTACTGATCTTCGTGGGCATAATTGCTAATATGAACAATATTTTCAGGATTCTGCCACCTGAATATGCAAAGGGGGAATCGGTAATAATCTTCTTTGGGCTGGCTAATATAGTGAGCGCTTCTGCAGGGGCCTGTAAGATAATACTTTCCACCTCTTCCTATTACAGGTTCCAGACCTACCTGATGATAATATTTATTGCAGTTGTTATAATCAGTAACCTGATACTGATACCTGCTATGGGAATAACCGGGGCTGCGGTGGCATCCCTTATCTCAATGTTTATATATACCGGGTTAACAGTACTTGCGCTCAAGAAGTTTTTTGGATTGTGGCCGTTTAATAAAGTTCATATTATAGTATTGATATGCTCATTGCTTATTTATTTAGCTGCAGGTTTATTACCCGAACTGCAACTGGTACCGGATATTTTAGTGAGGAGCCTGTTAATTGTCATGGCGTTCACAATAATAATGATAGTATTCAGGATTTCCGATGATGCCCTGAATTTGTTTAATACTATCTTAAAATATTTCAAAAGGAAGGCCTAAGATCTTTCAGCATATATTGCATAATATCTTGGATATATACTTCTGAGTACCGGTCTTATACCTGGTTTATTTGATGGACTGGTCCACTTTTCACTGTTAATAATTTTCCATCCTGATTTCTTAAGCAACCAGTCAAATTGCCAGTCTTCAAATTCATGAAAGTGACGGTCAAGTGGGTCAGATATACTTCTGTATGCATTTGCAAACCAGAGTCGCAAGGGTATGGTTGCGATAAGTTTTCCAGAAGGAAGTTTTCTTAATAATTCAAAAGGAGATACCAGATGTTCAAGTATTTCAAATGCTGTAACCACATCAAATAAGCCGTACTTTGATTCTAAGTCATTCTCTATATCAAGATCCTCGCCCCTGGTATTGGTAATTTTATAACCCTTGTCTATGAGAATCTGAGACAGGTCATTATTAATACCTAAATCCAGTACAGAATGGGAGGGATCAAGGAATTTAGATGCGAATTTAATTGTTTCAGAATATCTCTTAATCACACTAATATGGTTTTATTTGTTTAATGATCATTTCGAGGTTGATATTATAGATCATTGTACATCTTTATCAATTTTTTTTGTTCATTGCCCCAGTTATATTTCCGGAGAATCCACTTCCTACCGTCGGTTGGTTTCAAATATTCTTTATCACAAAGAATCATATTTATTTTATCAGTTAGTTCCACCATATTATCATGTTGATATATGTATCCACTTGAAGTTTCCTTTATTATTCTTTCTACTGGATTACAATTAGAGGCAAGTACTGGAAGGCCTGCATACATATAGTGAAAAAGTTTATGTGGTATGGTGTTATCGGTATGTGAGCTCTTGATATGAGGGATGAGTGCTATATTGGCCTGGGCGAATAATCCAAAAACCCTGTTTATGGGTTGCCATCCAAGAAATTTTACAGAGTCGTTCAAGTCCAGAGATTTACATATTTTTTTCAGGGTCTTAAGATAGCTGCCGTCTCCAATAATCCATAATTCAGTCTTGTCCCTGGTACTGCCAATTCTGGAAAAGGCCTTGAGAATGTTCTGTAAACCTCTATGGTATGTTATACCACCCTCATATATGAAAATCGTTTTTCCATTGTCAGCAGGGTTTTTGGATTTTTGTGGCAGATTATCTTTAAGGTTCAGCGTGTTTGAAATAACATATATCTTCTGCAGATCCAGATTGAATGATAAAATTCTTTCTTTTGCTTCTTCAATAACAACAATTATTCTGTCAGCTTTTTTCAGGAATTGTCTTTCATAATGTTCCCATTGTCTTATATTGCATAGCAATTTCCCCAGGACACTCTGTGTATGCGGTGAAACATTTAGCAGGCCCGGCCAGTTTTCGTGCAGGTCGAGCACTATTTTGAAATTGAATTGTTTTTTCAGCTCATGTACCGGTTTAATAAGGGGGAGGTCATGAATATGAATAACATCGAAGGATTGTTTTTTTAATAACTTCTTCAGTTTAGTTTTCCAGTATATAAAATATATAGGAAATTTCAAGGCCGCGACACTGCTTTTCCTGATTAATCGATCAGGGAAAATCCTGTGGACCCGGGCAGTTTTATAAGTATCTGTTTCTAATTCTCCTTTAAAACCTGTACATAAAATGTGTACTTCGTAGCCTTCCTCCAGCAAGGTGTCAACCTCATTCTCTACCCTTTTATCAGGGGGGAATGATGACTCAAGTGTCATAAGAATCTTCATAGGGCTATATGAGTAGGACAATTAAATGGTATAATTATATATCTTTTATTTCTTCTGCCAGCCTTCCAGTTAATAACCTTCGTCTATATTTAACAGGAATTTTATATCTTATTTCATCAGTGCCTTTTGAAATGAAATCAGTAATATCCACTATGTCCCGCTTATCAAATGACCTGCCTGCACTACATTCTTTTATGATAAGGGCTGCATCTCCATCTTCGGGGCCGATTAATAGTATGGGAATCCCTGTTCTCAGATATTCGAACAACTTGCCGGTAATGATCAATTTATTCCCCTGGTAATCAGGTATCAGGAGCAAGAGAACAGATGAAGCTGACATATATTTTATGGCTGCCTCATGCGATAGATATTGAATAAAGTTCACGGAATCGTGATCAAGCTTTGAAAACATTGCACTTTTAATTGCAGCAGGGGATTGTCCCACTAAATTAAATTCATAATCAATGTTCCTGTTTTTCAATGATGATAATACACTTATAACAGTCTCCACCGGGTATTGATCTGACAGCGTACCAACATAAGTTATTACTAATTTCTGAGGATCATTTTTTATTTTTATATTCCTGAAATCCTCATCATCATAACCATTTGTGATAACTGATAATTGTTTTTCCTTATCCTCCAGTTTGGATAAGAACAATGAGGCAAGACTCTGTCCCACAGTAATTATCTTACCTGCTCTTTTCAATACTCTCTTTTCAAGTTTACGATCATACAACCTGGCAGGCCAGGTGCCATAGAATTTATTATAGTAATATATATCCGTCCATGGGTCTCTCAGGTCACATATCCATTTTATAGCAGGGAAGATAGATTTTAGTTTTAGCCCTATCAACTGGGTTGAATGGGGAGGGCTGGTTGTTACAACATAATTTATTTTCGCAGTGCTGATTAATTCCGAAGCTTTCCTTACGGCATACCTGTTCCATCCCTTTCTTGGGTCGGGGATAAAGAAATTACCTCTGATAAAGCGGGCTATTCTGCCCAGGATTCCATTATTACTTAAAGTGACACTCCCGGCCTCTGATTTGGATTTCCTTCCATAGCCCAGAAAGAAATAATTAAGGGCTTTTGTTTTATATACTTTAAGTTCAGGATTAATATCTTCTTCCAGACTTTCATCAATTGCCGGATATTCAGCATACTCAGGATCGACTGTCAGTACAAAGGGTTCCCATCCGTATTCCGGCAGGTACTTGGCAAATTTAAGCCAACGCTGAACACCTGCTCCACCGCAGGGAGGCCAGTAGTATGTAATAATCAGTATTTTTTTGTTTGATGGCATGGGAACCACATGAGTGTTATGAATATCGAGTAATGAATATCGAATAAGGATTTATGATTTTACTTCTTCAATCTTCAATCATATCGAGTTTTCTGAGGAAGCTGTTCATATCAACTTTCTCCGAAATTATATTTCTCAGCTTTTCAACATGTACCCTTTCCTGTTTCATACTGTCGCGGTACCTGATGGTAACGGTTTTGTCTTCAGTGGTCTGGTGGTCTATAGTAATACAATACGGCGTGCCAATAGCATCCTGCCTGCGGTATCTTCTTCCTATTGAATCTTTCTCTTCGTACTGGCAGTTAAAATCATATTTAAGGTCATCCATTATCCTTCTTGATATTTCAGGCAGGCCGTCTTTCTTAACAAGGGGTAAGATGGCCAGCTTTACAGGCGCCAGTACGGCAGGTAGTTTGAAAACAACCCTTGTATCCGTTATTCCGTTCTCCTTTTTGACTTCCTCTTCATGATAAGCGGCTGAAATTATCTGGAGGAATGTCCTGTCAAGGCCTAATGATGTTTCCACCACATAGGGTACGAATGATTCATTCGATTCAGGATCAAAATATTGCAATTTTTTCCCACTGAATTTCTGGTGCTGAGCAAGGTCAAAATCTGTGCGTGAATGTATTCCTTCCACTTCCCTGAAGCCGAACGGGAAATTAAATTCTATATCGGTGGCAGCACTGGCATAATGAGCCAGCTTTTCATGGTCGCAAAACCGGTAATTGTCATCTCCCAGTCCTAGAGCTTTATGCCACTTCATTCTTACATCTTTCCAGTGTTCAAACCACTCATTTTCAGTACCGGGCTTAATAAAGTACTGCATCTCCATCTGTTCAAATTCACGCATACGGAATATAAACTGACGGGCTACTATCTCGTTTCGAAAAGCTTTACCTATCTGCGCTATTCCGAAAGGTAACTTCATCCTGCCAGTCTTCTGAACATTGATATAATTAACAAAAATACCCTGGGCTGTTTCAGGGCGAAGATAAATTTTCATTGCGCCATCGGCTGTGGAGCCTATTTCTGTTGCGAACATAAGGTTAAACTGTCTGACATCAGTCCAGTTTCTGGTACCCGATACAGGACACGCTATTTCATAATCGAGTATTATCTGTTTTAATTCCCCCAGGTCATTATTATTCATTGCCGTAACAAACCTGTTGTTCAGGGTATCTA
Organism: uncultured Rikenellaceae bacterium; assembly: GCA_964607105.1. Classification (GTDB taxonomy): domain Bacteria; phylum Bacteroidota; class Bacteroidia; order Bacteroidales; family VadinHA17; genus UBA9300. Next base: position 9,916 of record CAZSJH010000090.1, read on the forward strand.
TTTTTTCCCTGTTACTGACTATCCTTGGATTTGTTTCCCTGAACATTTTTTCATCAAAGGAATCACCGAATCTTTTTTTTGCCTTCTCTATTTCCCTGTCAATCTTGCCTTCAAGTTTTTCCCTGTGTTCTTCGATGAGGTCATCGGCCCGGTATCTTTTCTTGGAATCCTTGTTATCAATAAGAGGGTCATTAAAAGCATCCAGATGGCCTGATGCTTTCCATGTTTTGGGATGCATAAAGATGGCTGAATCAAGTCCCACAATATTTTCATTAAGTAAGATCATACTGTCCCACCAGTATTTTTTGATATTATTTTTCAGCTCAACCCCGTTCTGGCCATAATCATACACGGCACTCAGACCGTCATATATTTCACTAGACTGGAAAATAAATCCATATTCCTTGCAATGTGCTATAAGGTTCCTGAAAACATCTTCTTTTGACATTCTTCCTGTTTTTCAATATGTCAGGCAAAAGTAAATCAAAAACTTTGCTTTTACAATTTGATTTCAAAGCTTCCGTGTATTACCTATATTTGTATTATATTCATTGTTCCTCATTTATAGTGTAATGGTAAAGAAAACAGATTTTCTCGTTATCGGTTCGGGTATAGCAGGTTTATCTTTTGCCCTTAAGGCTGCTGAAAAAGGGAAAGTTTGCCTTATTTCAAAAGTTGAACTAAATGAAACTAATACAAAATATGCTCAGGGAGGGATCGCCTCGGTAATGTATCATCCTGACAGTTTTGAGAAACATGTCGGAGATACAATGAATGCCGGTCATGGCTTTTGCAATGAAGAAGTTGTGCGTATGGTAGTGACTGAAGCACCTGAAAGGATCAGTGAACTTGTAGACATGGGTGTAAAGTTTGACCGCGACAGTGATGGTAAGTATAACCTGGCAAGGGAAGGAGGACATACCGAACACAGGATACTGCATCATAAGGATAATACAGGGGAGATTATTGAGGAGACACTTGTTGATAAAGTGAGATCACATCCCCAAATAGAAATATTTGAAAATCATTTTGCAGTTGACATTATCACACAGCACCATCTGGGAGAAAAAGTTACGAGAGCGAGGAAAGGCATAGCCTGCTTTGGAGCCTACATTTTTAATACAAAAAGCAAAGAGGTTTCAACTTTCCTGTCAAAAATAACA
>CAZSJH010000091.1:0-11077 GCA_964607105.1 uncultured Rikenellaceae bacterium
AAGAAGGTTGCCATTTGCATCACGGCTGTAGTCAGTATAAACATTACCTCTGAACGGGTTAAATGCGTCAACGTCCTGAGCACTGAGTGGTCTGTAGACATCCTGGACCCATTCGTTTACATTACCTGCCATGCAATAGAGTCCATAATCATTAGGCCAATATGATTTAACATCAACCGTAATAGAACCATTATCATTAAGGCTACCGGCAACACCCATCAGGTCACCTCTTCCTCTCACAAAGTTAGCCATAAATTCACCACGATTCCTTTTGGCTGAGTAACGCACATTATGGCCATCCCAGGGATATATTCTTCTTTCGAATATTCTTTCCTCAAAAGTGTTACCTCTGAGTGCATATGCTGCAAATTCCCATTCTGCTTCTGTTGGAAGCCTGTATTTTGGTAATAGTATACCATCTTCAAATCTGACCCTTCGTTCCTCCTGGTTTGGATCGAGGCTTGGCAGGTTCTGGTTTACTACACCATCGTACTGACCGGCAAGATAAGCGTCAGTATTATAATTATTCTCATTTACCTGGTTGGGGTCATAATTGAGTATACCTTCATCTATCAGTATCTGTTCGTTGACCCTGTCGGTACGCCAGAGGCAATAATCGTTTGCCTGTAACCAGTTCACTCCTACCACCGGGTAGTTATTATATGAAGGATGGCGGAAATAATACTCAACATAAGGTTCATTATACCCCAGTGGTGAGCGCCATACGAGTGTATCGGGAAGTGCTCTTACATAAACCTCAGGATAATCAACGTATACACGTGTGAGCCACCAGAGATAAAATCTGTAATCCACATTACGCACTTCTGTCTCATCCATATAAAAAGATGATACTGTAACCCTGCGGATAGGATTATTCCAGTCGTACATAACATCTTCCTGAATCCTACCCATTGTGAAGGTACCTCCTTCTATGAGCACCAGCCCCGGGCCTGTTTCCTGTTCTGCTCCGATAACAACTTCAAAACCACCATTGTCCGGATCATTGTATGCCCAACCTGTTGTAGATGATACATTTGGATTATCACCACGGTTACAGGAGGCAAACAGTAATACTGCAATTGCGACCATTAGTGAGGATGCAAGTTTATACATAACACGAAAGATTTTGGTCATATTAATCAATTTCAAATATAGTAAATTTTGATAAATGCATGATTATTTCTCAAATATAACTACATTTTAGGATAATTTATTGTACTGATTACACCTCTTTTTTCAACATTGTATAAACCTATAGCAATATAAACCTGGTTTGACAGTGTAAATGGCATTATCCTGTCAGTTCTAAGAGGTATAAAATTATAATTATAACCCAGTTCAATTTTACCTGTTTCAAGATGCAGTCCTGATTGAATAAAGCTTAAACCTCTCCTGAGGTCAAAAAACGGCAGAACATTAACAACCACGCTTTTATATCCAACGCTTGCTCCAAAGGCACCAATAAGATTACTGTTCTGAATATTCACAATAAAAGCAGGCATAATGTTTATATCTTGATTCCCCGTATAAAATACAGCCCCACCATGCATTGAAAAACGCCTCCCAAGATCTGACTCTTCAAGACCACTACCCGAAATATCAGGTTTAAAGATATGATTTACTGAGACCCCGGCGTGATAATCCCTGTAAGCGAAAAGCAATCCCAGTCCGGCATCAAAAACCGTCCGTGAACCTGAAGCTATTGTCTCACCGGAAGGTAATACTGCTCCCATCAGTGGATCTATCTGTTCAGGAAGCACTATTTTACCTGCATCAATACCCCTGTGAATCACTGAAGCCATGAAACCGGCATTCACATATAAATCACGGCTTGCCCTTAAATGGTATGAGTATGCCGCTCCTGCCCTGAGATCATTAAGAAGGTCACCAAGCATATTTTCCGATACATAAAATCCGAATCCACCATGAATTTTTTCAAGGTAGGAATCATACGAGCAGTTTATTGAATAAAGATTCAATCCCTTACCCGGGTAATAATCACGATACATAAGCCTTAGCTTGCCCGGGCCTTCAGAACCGGCAAGGGAGGGATTCGACTGAACAGGATTATAATAAAAAGAAAAACTCTCCGTATCCTGTGAAAATATATGATTTACAGATAGTGCTAAACATAAAATTAGATTCAGTATTTTTGCACTCCTGGTCATCCGGTAAATATAATATTTGAAAAATGTTCTGTCAATCTCGAAATTTGAATTCAGAATTCTACCGCAATATGAACAATAAGGGCACGTTAATTATTGTGGCTGAAATAACAAACTTAGAAAATAATCCTCATAGTTGAAGAAGCTGATATCTATATTGATCCTTTTTCTGCTGGCATCAATGATTTTATCCTCCCAGGAATTTACAAATTCATCAGTGCTCTCAGAAGGGATCTGGCACAAGGTAAAGATTGTAAGTGAGGGTATATACAGGATAGATTTTGATGATCTTTCGAGACTGGGACTGGACCCGGGGGAAGAAGTCGCACTTTACAGCAATAATTTTGGTTTGCTTTCATACTATAATGATGATCCACGACCTGATGACCTCGCCAGTACGCCCATTTATATTGATAGAGGCCAGGATGAAATTTTCAACAGCGGGGATTATATTCTGTTTTACGGAAACTCAACACACAGGTGGAAATATAATCAAAGTACTGATGAATATTATTACCAGAGACATTATTATTCTGATACGGCAGTTTACTTTATAAGGCTCGATGAATCACCGGAAGAGATTAGCCTGCAAGCTGAGGCGGGACCGGCCAATAATAATTCAGAATACTCCGATTACCTTTTCATCCATGAGATTGAAAAAATTAATATCATGAAATCGGGACGTGAATGGTATGAACCATTGGCAGCAGGGACCGATTATAAAATAATTCCGGATCTGGATGGCTATAATATTATTGACGGAGCAAACCTCCGCTACAGGCTCAGGGCGCTGGGCCGTTCACCCGATCAGTCTGTTATAAGACTTAATAACAAGGGCAATGTAATAAGTTCTGTTTCCCTACCCGCTGTAAATATCAACAATCCGGCCGGTACTTATGCCAGTCTTATCGAAGAAGAAGGAGAAATAAACCTCGCTTCGGGAAGTCCCGACATATCCATCACCTTTCATAATAACGGCAATCTCACTGCACGTGCATGGCTCGATTACCTTATTCTTCAAACCCGGATTGCTAATATGCATGCTAACCCTGACAGGAAATATTTTATAATCAGGGATAAATCAACTGTAGTACAGGGAAGTATTACTGAATTCATACTGAGGTCAGAATATAACAATTTGCTTATCTGGGATATAAGTCATGAAAGGGATATTAAAAGAGTGCAGGCTGGTTATTCCATTAATGAATACTCTTTCACAGCTTCAACTGACAGTCTAAAAAAATTCATTGCTTTCAGGATCCAGGATGCCATAAAACCTGTTATAGAAGAAAGACCTGTTCCAAACCAGAACCTGCATAAACCGGAGCAGTATGACATGATAATATTATGCCATCCTTTATTTTACGATTTTGCAAATGAGCTCGCAGAAATTCATTCTATAAATGATTCGTACAGTAGTATCGTGCTTAATACCAGTGAGATATATAATGAATTCTCAGGAGGCATCCCGGATATAAGCGCTATTAGAAATTACATAAGGATGGTTTATTTTAGAGGTAAAGAAAGCGACAGGACCCTTAAATACCTCATGCTTTTTGGTGACGGATCATATGAGAACAGGACTGATCCACCTGCTAATCCCAATTTTATACCAACATACCAAACCCTTAATTCCAATGTAAAGATTGAGTCATTCACTTCAGATGATTATTACGGCCTGCTCGATCCGGGTGAAGGAGAATACGAGGGTTTCCTTGATATCGGTATAGGAAGATTACCGGTATCTGATACCTCACAGGCCAGTGTAATAATAAACAAGATCAAGGAATATATAAGTTCAGAATACATAGGGCCATGGAGAAATATTATAACCATGGTGGCTGATGATGAAGATGATAATATTCATATGAACGATTCGGATAAGCTGGCTGCACTTATTGAAAGCAAAGAACCTGCTTTCAATATTGAAAAGATCTACCTCGATTCATACCAACAGCTTACATCCATATCAGGACAATCCTACCCCGAAGCAGTTAAAGAAATAAATAACAGGATCAACAATGGTTGCCTGATATTTAACTATTCAGGCCATGGAAATGAAACGGGTTTGGCACACGAAAGGGTAGTGAAAACAGAAACCATCAATTCATGGTCCAATAAAGGAAAATACCCGGCATTTGTGACCGCAACGTGCGAGTTTTCACGCTTTGAGGACATTGAAATAGACCAGGGAACCGGTGAGATAAGCCAGAAATCATCAGCCGGTGAGCTTGCTCTGCTCAACCCCGAAGGAGGAGCTATAGCTCTTTTCTCAACCACACGCATAGTGTTTGCATCTCATAATTACAACCTTGCATCAGAACTTTATGAGAATGCCTTTGAGAAAGATGAGCAGGGGAAGGGACTCACGATGGGTGAAATAATGAGACAGGCAAAGATAAACACATCAGGTGATAACAAGAGGAATTTTACATTGCTGGGCGACCCGGCACTAAGGCTTGCCTGGCCATGGCATGGGAGGGTGATAAGCGATTCCATAAACGGAGTAAGTCTAAGCTCATTCAATGACACTATAAGAGGATTGTCAGAGCTAACTATCAAAGGCCATATAGATGACAATAACGGGAACATGATACAATCATACAACGGTATCCTTTATCCGGGTTTATTCGACAAGGCCTATGTGATAACAAGCCTGGCAAATGATGGCGGTACACCTTATAGTTATAAGGTTGATAACAGGATATTGTTTAAAGGAAAAACAGAGGTCATAAACGGCAAGTTCAGTTTCTCAATGCTCGTTCCCAGGGATATTGATTACACTTATGGAAACGGAACGATCAGGTATTTCGCTGCAGGCGAAAACTCCAGTTCACTGGGCTCCTGCAAAGATCTGTTAATTGGCGGCCTTAGTAGTTCTAGCGTGAGCGATACAACAGGCCCCCTGATCAGGCTTTTCCTCAACGATACATTATTTATGGATGGAGGAATAAGTGATACCGATCCTGTTCTACTGGCACATCTGAGTGATCCATCAAGCATAAATACTGCAGGAACCGGACTGGGTCACGATATAATAGCTATTATTGACAACAACAGCAACGAGCCAATCATACTTAATAATTATTATGAAAATGACATGGGCACATATAAATCCGGGAAAATTATTTACCCCTTTTATCAGCTGGACAGGGGCGAACATATTCTTTCACTAAAGGCATGGGATAATTATAACAACTCATCCACATCTTCAATAATGTTTTTTGTAAGAGATGAAGAAGGCCTGGTTCTTAATAAACTGATTAACTACCCCAATCCATTTACATACAGCACAAATATCAGTATTGAACATAACAGGCCGGATGACTTTATTGAAGTTACAATTAATATATATACTCTTAACGGTAATCTGGTAAAAACAATTAAAACAAGCGAACATTCAGGAGGCTACAGGATCAATCCTGTAACATGGGATGCAAGGGATAATAATGGTGGTAAGGTTGCCGGCGGGGTATATGTTTATACCGTTCTTTTCAGAACAGGAGCAGGTGAAACAACACGTGTGTCAGGCCGTATGATCATTTTGTAATAACGCACACAATAAAGAGAACACAAAATTGTTTATATATTTGCACTCTTAACATGAAAATAAATGAAAACAAAACTACTAATTGCCTTCATAATTTTCAGCATGTCATCTTCATGGTTTGCGTCAGCCCAGGATACTGATGAACTGAATGCTATACAGTACGTTGTACCTTTTCTTTTAATTGCACCTGACTCAAGGGCTGGTGCGATGGGTGATGCAGGAGTTGCCACTTCACCTGATATTTACAGCATGCACTGGAACCCTGCAAAATATGCTTTCATTGATGGTGAGGGAGGGATTGGTATTTCATATTCACCATGGTTGCGCACACTGGTGCCTGATATAAACATAGCCTACCTTGCCGGTTACTACCGTATAGATGACAAACAGGTAATAAGTTCCAGCCTGCTCTATTCAAGCCTTGGAGACATACCCTTTACCGACGATTGGGGCAATGTTGAACGTACATTCAAGCCTAATGAGTTTGCCCTGGATGTAGCATATTCAAGAATGCTCACCGATCATTTTTCGGGGAGTATAGCTTTCAGGTTCATATATTCAAACCTTACCGGGGGATTCCCGGCAGGCGGAACAGAAACTAAACCCGGGATATCGATAGCATCCGATATCTCTTTCTATTATACTAATGAGATATCCATAGGATCTAAAGATGCCACTATTTCGGCCGGGACCAATATATCGAACATTGGTGCTAAGATCTCTTATACCGATGAGAATGACCCTGATTTTATACCAATGAATCTCAGGCTGGGTCCCTCGCTTAATATAGAGCTCGACAGGTATAATGATTTGGCTTTTGCGATTGATTTTAACAAGCTTCTTGTACCGACACCCCCGGAATATGATCCGGATACAGGAGAGATTATTGCGGGAAAAGATCCTAATATATCCGTACCCTTGGCAATATTCCAGTCTTTTGCCGATGCTCCCGGAGGGTTTAAGGAAGAACTGAATGAGATAAGTTATTCCTTTGGAGCTGAATACTGGTACAATAAACAGTTTGCTATCAGGGCAGGATATTTCCATGAGCATGCCAGTAAAGGAAACAGGAAATATTTCACAGCCGGTGCCGGGTTCAGGATGAGTGTTTTTTCACTTGACTTCTCTTATCTGATGCCCCTGGTAAACAATCACCCTCTTGCACGTACTCTGAGATTCTCACTTTCTTTTGATTTTGATGCTTTCAGAAACATTAAATCAGCAGGTTAATGGATATACGTACCGGACAGGGCATTGATTTTCATCAACTTGTGAAAGGAAAGCCCCTGTGGCTCGGGGGTATCAATATACCCGCGGATAAAGGATGTATGGCTCATTCAGACGGTGACGTGCTGATACATGCAATATGTGATGCCCTTCTGGGAGCATCCGGACTAAGAGATATTGGATATCATTTCCCCGATACGGACGAAAAATACAGAGGAATAGACAGCAAGGTCATCCTGAAAGCAACAACTGATTTAATAAGAGACAAGGGATTTGTAATAATGAACATAGACAGCACTGTCTGCCTCGAAGAACCAAGACTCGCATCTTACATTGAGAAAATGCGGGAATGCATGGCAGGTGTATGTGAAATTGAAACGGAACTGATTTCAGTAAAATCAACAACAACTGAAAAAATGGGCTTTACCGGTCGTGGCGAAGGAATAATTGCCATAGCCAACGTGCTCCTGAATAGAACAGGATGATAGGGTTTCAGTAAGATAACTTCATATTAATCTAATTAAATTCAGGTTTAAAAAATGGAAAAAACCACCCTTGTACTTGGGGCAAGTCCGAAACCTAACAGGTTTGCCTATAAAGCTGTCAGGAGCCTTCAGAGAAGGAATATACCAGTGGTTGCTATTGGCAGGAAAGATTATGACCTCGATGGTATAAGAATTAGGAAAGGTCAACCCCGGGATATTAAAGGAGTGCATACCGTTACCCTGTATCTTAACCCGAATAATCAAAAAGAATACTACGATTATATCCTTTTCCTTGAGCCTTCACGAATTATTTTCAATCCGGGTACGTGGAACCCTGAACTGGCAGACATGGCATCCAACCATGGCATTGAAACAGTGGATGGATGCATGCTTATAATGCTTAACAACGGTAAATTTTAATCCTTGAAAAGGCTGTTTATAAGGTTATCATCTGCAAGGTGAGGCATGGTTATTCTCATTTCAGGTGTCCGTTCCATCTCACGTACGGCAGCAAATCTGGCCCCATCATTTCTTGCCCAGCTACGACGCGCAATGCCATTATTCACATCCCAGTGAAGCATCATTTTAAGACGCCTGCCCGCATCATCTGACCCGTCAAGCAACATGCCAAATCCGCCATTAATAACTTCTCCCCATCCGACACCTCCTCCGTTATGTATGCTTACCCAGGTAGCCCCTCTGAATGAATCACCAATTACATTCTGTATTGACATATCGGCTGTAAAACTTGATCCGTCATATATGTTTGATGTCTCCCTGAAAGGAGAATCGGTTCCCGACACATCATGATGATCCCTGCCCAGCACAACAGGCCCACCTATTATACCCTTTTTTATTGCATCATTAAATGCTGTCGCAATTTCTATTCTTCCCTCGGCATCAGCATAAAGTATTCTTGCCTGGGAGCCAACAACCAGCTTGTTTTTTCCGGCAGCTCTTATCCACTGTATATTATCGAGCATCTGCTGCCTGATCTGTACCGGTGAACGCTCCGATATATTCTCAAGTACTTCACATGCAATCCTGTCAGTTGCTTCAAGATCGGCGCTTTTGTTTGAACAGCAAACCCATCTGAAAGGACCAAATCCATAATCAAAAAAGAAAGGACCCATAATATCCTGAACATAACTCGGATATCTGAATTTACCGTCAGCAGTCATAATATCTGCGCCGGCTCTTGATGCTTCAAGCAAAAAAGCATTGCCATAATCAAAAAAATAGGTTCCCTTCGAGGTATGATGATTTATAGTTTTTACCTGCCTTCTCAATGATTGCTGTACTATTTTTTTAAATTCCCGGGGATTTTCAGACATAAGCCTGTTCGATTCCTCGAAGCTTAATCCGGCGGGGTAATAACCACCTGACCACGGGTTATGCAGGGATGTCTGGTCCGAGCCTATATCAACCTTGATATTTTTTTCTGCCAGGTCTTCCCATACGTCAACTATATTTCCATAATAAGCAAGAGATACAGGTTCACCCTTATCCTGCACCCTTTTCACCCTCTCAGCCAGTTTGTCAATGTCTTCTATTACCTCATCAACCCATCCCTGTGAGAACCTTTTCTTTATTGCTTTGGGGTTTATTTCAGCTGTTACCGATACAACTCCTGCAATACTGGCTGCTTTAGGTTGGGCACCTGACATTCCTCCAAGTCCTGAAGACACATATAATTTCCCACTAGTATCATCTTTCTTCCCCGATATACGCCTGCAGGCATTGAGGAGGGTTATTGTTGTTCCGTGAACAATTCCCTGGGGGCCTATATACATATATGATCCTGCTGTCATTTGTCCATACTGACTTACGCCCAGGGCATTGAAACGTTCCCAGTCATCACTGCCCGAATAATTTGGAATAACCATTCCGTTACTTACAACAAGCCTCGGTGCTTCTTTATGAGAGGGAAATACTCCCAGGGGATGTCCTGAATATACCACGAGGGTCTGCCTGTCGTTTATTGTAGCAAGATACTTCATTACCAGCCGGTACTGTGCCCAGTTTTGAAACACAGCACCATTACCTCCGTAGGTTATAAGTTCATGTGGATGCTGTGCTACAGCAGTATCCAGGTTATTGCTTATCATTAGCATTATTGCTGCAGCCTGTTTAGACTTATGTGGGAAATCATTAATATGCCTGGCTTTTATTTCATAGTCGGGTCTGAACCTGTACATGTAAATCCTGCCGTATTTCAATAACTCATGAGCAAATTCAGGCGCTAGTACACCATGAAATTTTTCAGGATAATACCTCAGGGCATTCCTCACCGCGAGGCGTTTCTCCTCATTATTCAGTATATCTTTACGCCTGGGGGCATGATTTATGTTTTCATCAAAGTGTTTAATATCAGGTAATTGATCCGGAATACCTTCCAGTATCTGTTTGTGGAATTCATTCATTGTATAAACATAATAGTGAGTTTATTTTTTATATAATGCTAAGTTAAAAAAAAACGCGGATTCAATCCGCGTTCCCATTATGTTCACTATCATTTTAGTTTATTTCTTTTTATCTTCATTGAGAAGAATATCATCATCCACAAGGATGCGACCGCAATATTCACAGACTATGATTTTCTTGCGTGATTTGATATCGAGCTGGCGTTGCGGGGGTATCTGATTGAAACAGCCACCACAGGCATCCCTCTGAACAGGAACCACAGCCAGTCCGTTCCTGGCATTCTGACGAATCCGCCTGTATGCAGTAATTAGTCTCTCCTCAAATGTCTCACTTATATTCACAGACTCTACAACGAGTATTTCCTCTTCTTTCTTTGTATCTGCAATAATGGAATCCAGCTCAGATTTTTTATTTTCCAGGTCACCCTTAAGTTCCTCCAAATTTTTATTTGATTCTTCAATAACCTTCTCCTTTTCTTCCTTCAGGACAGTGTATTCCTTAATCTTTTTATGGCATAACTCTATTTCCAGGGTTTGAAATTCAATTTCCTTTGACAACGAATCATATTCCCTGTTGTTTCTGACATTATTTTGCTGCTCTTCGTATTTTTTAATGAGGTTCTCTGAATCTACTATCTCATTCTGCTTTTGCTTGACTGCTGTTTCGACCTCACTGAATTCATCGTTTAACTTACCGATACGAGTTTCCAGTCCCTCTACCTCATCTTCAAGATCCTGCACTTCAAGGGGGAGTTCACCCCTGAGAGTTTTTATTTTGTCTATTTCTGAATCAACAATCTGCAAGCGATATAATGCCTGTAACTTCTCTTCTACTGTCATTTCTTTCTCAGCTGCTTTCACTTTTCCCATGCCTGTGAATAATTTACTGGATTTGTATTTATCTCTGAAAAACAGACTGCAAATTTAGGGAATTTTTTTGTAATTAACTCATGTAATATTTCTAGAGCTGGTTTTTCACTTTCATAGTGCCCGATATCAGCCAACAGGATTTTATTATCTGCATCGAAGAATGAATGGTATTTTATGTCAGCTGTAATAAAAGCATCGGCTCCGGAGGCAATTGCTTGTTCTATGTATACACCACCTGATCCTCCCATTAAAGCCAGTCTTTTTATATTCTTGCTCCGGAGTTTAGTATGTCTTATGCATTCAGACCCGAAAACCTCACCCAACATTTCTATCAGCTTTTTTTCCGGTATGCTTGCA
>CAZSJH010000092.1:0-10857 GCA_964607105.1 uncultured Rikenellaceae bacterium
GCGCCAGCGAAGGTGGGAGATCCGCGCCAGCGAAGGTGGGAGATCCGCGCCAGCGTGGTGAGTCAATTATGGAACCGAGCCCTGATGAGAGCGACTAAACATTTAAAAATCTAAACATCAAAACAATTATACAACTCACCAGCAAAAATACCTATACAGTCTAAAAATGATAATACTTAAATTGATCTTTCACCTTTTATTTTTTTCATCACCTCAACAATGCATCATAATACAGAATTTCAGGTCTTTTCTAATACAGGGGATTTTAATTATCAGAACCTATGAAAAACCTGATAATACCGGCTATTTTATTTATCATTCTTTCAGCGTGCTCACAAAAAGAGAGACTGGAATATCCACATTATGACGTGGAATTAACACTATTACCGGAAGAACAGTATATATCAGTCACCGGTTCCTGGAAAATACCTCTAGAACGTAGAAATGGCACAATCGAGTTTTATTTACATAAACAACTTGAGATGCAGCAGTTGCTGTTAAACGGGAAGGATATACATCGATTATCCGTAGATGAAAGTGATATCCCTTATATGCCAGATGCAAAAAAATACACCATAAAAACCGTAAAAATATTTAAGCGTATTGCTACAATAAGTTTTAATTATTCAGGCAGGATTACAGAGTGGAATGAATGGAGTGCAAGCGTCATAGGTGAAGATTGGACTGAGATGGGTTTATCTTTCCCCTGGTACCCCTACAGTACTGCTCACAACCCTTTTTCCTACGAGGTTGAAGTATTAACGGAAGGGAACTACTGTACATTTATGATGGGTAGAGAAACAAGGGATGAATACCATGCTATTTACAGAACGGAGAGTCCCACAAATGATATGGTAGTATGTGTGGCAAAAGACCTTAAAACGATCTCGAGCAATATATACCGGTGTAATTTTAAACTGGCTCACACAAGTTTCTCTGAAGAATTTACAGACACACTGGCTTCGGATATTGAAGCAATACTCGGATTATTCAACAACTGGTTCCCTCCCGGGAACAATAAGATATGCCTTGTGGAGTCTATGAGGAAAAAAGGAGGAGCTTACACCCGTCTTGGAGGTATTTACCTACCGGCATTTGACGAATCGGATTATCTTGAATTGCGAAAACATTATACATGGTATCTTGCCCATGAGATAGCTCATCTCTGGTGGTACAGGGCTAATTCAAACACATGGGAAGGCTGGCTTAACGAAAGTTTTGCCGAGTATTCTGCTCTTATGGTGTTAAGGGAATTACACGGTCAGGAGTACTTCAATGAGTGGATAGAAGCGAAAGAGCAAAAAGCAGAGGGGACAGCTCCGGTATGGCAGCTTAACTGTAACGGGGATCAGGCATATACGATCCTGTACGATAAGGCTCCGCTTTTACTTTATGAACTTGAACAAAAGGCAGGAGCCCATTCATTTGAGCTATTCATGTGGTCCTTAATCAGGCATAAGGTATCAACGACTGAAGAATTCCTTAATATACTTGAGGAAAGGGAAGGGAAAGAAATGTCAGACTGGTTCTTAAACAGACTGAAAGATGCCAAACCTAGAAGGAATACCTGAATTCTCATTCCCTGCTGATTGCATTGGCGGGATTGATCACGGCAGCCCTGTACGACTGGAAGCTGACAGTTAACAATGAAATCGCAAGTGCTGCAAAGCCCACTATTATGAACACACCTGCACCTATATTTATCTTGTAGGGAAAATCCTTTAACCAGTTGCTGAGATAAAGGTATGAGAGAGGGAAGCCTATTACTATGGAAATGAGAACCAGGTATAGGAATTCAGTGGATAAAAGTAAAACAATTTTTGAAACTGATGATCCCATGATTTTTCTGATCCCAATTTCCCTTGTTCTTCTCTCTGCTATAAATGATGATAAACCATAAAGCCCCAGGGCAGCAATAAGTGTTGCAAGGATTGTAAAATATTTAAAGAGCCGGCTCATCCTTAATTCACTCCTATACATATCATCAAGCACCTCTTCAGCATATTCAAATGTAAGCGGGTAATCGGGTATTGTCCTGTCCCATATATCCCTGACAGCCTGGACAGCTCCTTCCGGGTTTGTTTCTGACAATCTGATCAGAATATAGTTAAACCTTTCCGGTGGACTCAGGAAAATTGCAATCGGTTCAATCTTATCCCTGGCACTTTTAAAATGGAAGTCTTTTACTACACCTACTATTTCACCCCTGAATCCCATGAACCTGAACCACCTTCCTACCGGGTCATCTACGCCCATTATTCTTACGATCTCCTCATTAATAATGAAATTAGCCATTGTATCAGCAGCCATATCACCCGGATAATCCATTGAGAACGGCCTTCCATCAACAATTTCAAATTTCATGGTTTCCATCATATCGTAATCTACACCATTCATTGAGAATAATACTCTAAGATCAGGATCTTTGCCTTCCCAGTTAACGCCTGAAGAATTACTGCCAATATAAACCGGGTTTAACATTGAAGCTGAAACATTCTCAATAAGTGGATTTTTGTCAAGTTCACCTTTTACAGCATTATATTTAGATTCAAAACCTTCTGTTACGGGAATATAAATAAGATTCTTTTTTTCATAACCCATATCAAGGTTACGCATATGCTGCATCTGCATGTAGATAATGATACCACTAACGGCCAGGAAAATTGATAACACAAATTGTGTTATTACCAGTACCCGGCGTAAACCGCCACTTTTTCTCCCTTTGGTCACCTCGCCCTTCAGGATGTTTACTGCCTTGAAGGAAGAAAGAAAAAAAGCAGGGTATATTCCAGCTATAAACCCTGCCAGTACTGCCACAATAAGTGCCCCCCCGATAAAACCTGGATTGAACAGGTTCACCAGTTCAAACTCCTTACCTGATATCGTATTGAATGGCTGCAACAGTAATCCTATTATTATAAATGCAAAGACCAGGGCAATAAGAACCTGGAATACAGACTCCAGCACAAACTGAACAATCATATTCCCCTTATGTGCACCGACCACTTTCTTGACACCTATCTCCTTCCCTCTCAGAGATGAGCGTGCGGTGGTCAGGTTGATGAAATTTATACATGCGATAACCAGGACAAAAAGTCCTATAGCACCGAAAATGTATATATAAACAATTGCTCCAGGAGTTCGTTCATAACCAAAATAACTGTGCAGATGTATGCGCGTCAAATCGGCAACCATGAAATCGGTGAGTGATTCAGATACATATTCTCTTTGTATGGAAGTCATCTTTTCACCCAGAGCTTCCCGGTCAAATTCGGGAACACATTTAACATATGTAACTATGCTGTTGCTGCCCCACTGGTCATTTGTAATACCTATCTGATCGAGAAACCTGAATGGAATTATGGCATCGAAGTCGACAACTGTATTATCCGGCAGTTCTTCCAGGACACCGGTTACCATGAAGTCAAATTGTTTTTCTACAGTAATAGACTGGCCCAGCGGGTTCTCATCACCAAAATACTTTTCCGCAAGTTCTTCTGTCAATACAATGGTATGAGGTTCTGAAAGGGCTGTATATGGATCACCGTACTTAAACCCAAAAGAAAACATCCTGAAAAATGTTGAATCAGCTCCCCTTAGGTCATCTTCAAACATTTTCATATTGTCCTTTTCAAACAAAACCCTGGGGAGACTACTGAACCTGGTATATTCAGTTATTTCAGGTATTCTTCTTTTCCATTCTGCCCCGCTGGGATAGGGGGTTACATTGACGTGATATACATTACCGCTGTAATGCTGGTCTTCTTCAACCCTGAATATCTGGTGAGCATCATTATAGAACCTATCATAGCTTAGCTCATGCTGTATCCACATAAGAATTAATAAAGCTGCTGCCAGGCCTATGGAAAGTCCGAAAATATTCAGGAAGGATATGCTTTTATTCCTGATGAGATTGCGAAAAGCAACTTTGAAAAAATTTTTAATCATCGATACTGGTTTTAGAATTATCAAGTATATGACGTACAATCTTCACCTTCGTTGCATGATTTATGTCTTTTGTTTTGCAATCTCTAATAAATTATCTCATATAACTGCCCGCTCACGAAAAACACAATAAAAGGTTGAAAGGGCTTATATAAAATTGATAGTGGGTTTGGGCCGAAGACTGCATATCAACCGTTAGTATTTATATAGGTAGCTACTCAACATTCAGTCTCTCTGTCACTTAGTCTCTCATTTGCCTAAGGCCTTCAGCGAGCTCGTAGCACTCGGTTCTCATCTCCCATCTCTTATACTTCCCTCATGCCTTCTTATTTTCTGTAACAATCTGTCCGTCAAAGAGATTAATAATCCTGTGTGAGAAATCTGCATCGTGAAGGGCGTGTGTTACCATCACTATGGTTGTCCCCTCCCCGTTGAGTTCGGTCAGCAGGTTCATTACTTCATCCCCATTTTTGGAGTCGAGATTTCCCGTAGGCTCATCGGCAAGTATCAGTTTCGGGTTTGCCACAACAGCCCTGGCAATAGCTACTCTTTGCTGTTGTCCCCCGGATAATTGCTGTGGAAAATGTTTGCTTCGATGACCGATTTTCATTCTTTCCAGAACATTATTAACAAGTTGTTTACGCTCCGATGATTTCATTTTAAGGTATATCAGTGGCAGCTCAACATTCTCATAAACGGTCAATTCATCTATAAGATTGAAACTCTGAAATACAAAACCAATATTCCCTTTTCTGAATATTGTCCTCTGCCTTTCTTTTAACCTGGCCACTTCACTGCCATTGAACTGGTAATTTCCGGAAGTCGGGTTATCCAGCAGGCCAAGTATATTAAGAAGGGTGGATTTACCACAACCCGAGGGGCCCATGACCGCAACAAATTCACCCT
Organism: uncultured Rikenellaceae bacterium; assembly: GCA_964607105.1. Taxonomy (GTDB): domain Bacteria; phylum Bacteroidota; class Bacteroidia; order Bacteroidales; family VadinHA17; genus UBA9300. The sequence goes on from CAZSJH010000092.1 coordinate 4,852, forward strand.
CATTAACCTGGAGATTAATATCCTTTAATGCTGTTGTTTCAACTTCTTCTGTCCTGAAAACTTTTGTAAGTTCGTCTGTTTTGATAATTGATTTTTCCATTATTTTAAAGTTAGTTAGCTAATATTTTTTTTTCTGTTAATAATTATTTAAACACAAGTTTTTCATTATCGCCGAAGCTTTCATAGTTAGAGACGATAACTTTTTCCCCAGGTTGCAGCCCTTCAAGAATTTCATAATACATAGGGTTCTGTTCTCCCAGCCTGATTTCCCTCTTAATTGCAAAATCGCCTGAGGGATCAACCACATAAATCCACTGACCTCCTGTTGTCTGGAAAAATCCACCTTTCTTGATCATTATTGCTTCCTGCGATTCACCAAGTTGCAGCTCTATATGATATGTCTGCCCGGTTCGTATGTTTTCAGGTACATCTCCGGTGAATAACATATCGATCTGAAACTTGTTGTCCCTTACCTGAGGGTATACCCTTCTCACTTTCAGTTCATATTCCACACTATTTCTTTCAAAATGTCCGAAAAGGCCGGTCCTTACCCTGTCGATATAATGTTCATCTATCAGGGCTGTCACCCTGTGTGAAGTAAGTACATTTATCTGTCCAATTGACTGCCCCCGTGAGATAGACTGGCCTATTTCGGCATCAAGTGTTCCGAGCTGTCCGTCAACAGGTGCTTTTATATTCAGATTCTCCTGTCGCAGACGTACAAGCTTAAGGTTCATTCTCATGTTTTCAAGATTATCCTCCATCTGTATGATCTGAATATTCCTGAATATACTGTCCTGCTTCTGCCTTTCCATATAAAGATCATATGATCTGCTTGCAAATTCATATGTCTCCTTCGAGGTCAGGTATTCTTCTTCGGAAATAAGATTATCTTCAAACAACACCTTGTTCCGCTCATATTCCCTTTTCTTTTTGGTAATATCATATTCCAGGTTAAGCAATTCCCTCTTTATCTGTAACCTTTCCTGCTCCATGGTAACCATAGTATTACGCAGGAAATTTGACTTCTCGGCAAGCTGTGCTTCGCTGTCGAGTATGCTCATGCTCAGGTCCGGATTGCTCATACGAAGAATCACATCCCCTTCTTTTACCATTGAACCCTCTTCTATCAATCTTTCTTCTACCCTTCCTCCTTCCTGTGCATCAAGGTAAATAGTGGCTATTGGCTCAACCTGTCCTGTTATGGTATGATAATCATCAAACTCACCGAACTTCACTTCCTCAATTACCAGTCTGTCCTCAAAAACCCTGTAAGTTGAGATTTTGTCCGTAAAAAAGGCGAAGTATATTATTGTTATGAGGAAAGCACCCAGTAGTATGTACCAGATATGCTTCATCCTCAGCCCTTTCTTTCTTTCTATTTTTTTGTCCATGCTCATGATAGCCAATATTTAAATCGTTACGTGTTTTTTGTTGTCATTTATCAATCTCTTAGTCTCTCATCTCTCACCTCTCATCTCTCATCTCTCATCTCTCATCTCTCATCTCTCATCTCTCATCTCTCACCTCTCACCTCTCACCTCTCACCTCTCATCATTCATCTCTCCCACTCTCCTGTCATATAAAAATTAACCGTTATTTCCTTTAATTTATATTGCAATTCTGCACTCAGCAGGTTAATCTCAGCAGCAAATAATGCCTTCTTTGCCTCGGCAAATTCCGTTGCACTTGCAAGGCCGGTCTCAAATTTCTTTGAGACTGCTTCAAAAGAAAGTTTGTTATACTCAAGGTTATCGATTGCCGACAGATATTCATCTTTAACAGATATCAGTTCAAAGCAGGCCTTGTTAACCTCATTATAAAGGATGTTCTTTTCCTGCTGCAATTGAAGTTCTGAATCTTTCAGACCCAATTTTGCCTGTTTAATACTATTCCGGCTATACCAGTTATTGAAAATTGGAATATTAAGGCTTATTCCAACATACTGGTTTGTATTATTACGTAACTGTTCGACAAATGGGGTTGGGTTTTCACCGGCCACCATTGCGTCATAATAACCTGTCCTCCATGCTGCAAACACATCAAGCTCGGGTATTGTAAGGCCTTTTAATGCAGCCAGCTCTTTTTTTCTGGCCTCTGTCTGCAACTCCAGGGTTTTTATTCTGGGTAATAAATCTTTTGAGGTATTATAAATTGAATCAGGATTTAAAGAATTTTCCGCTCTGACAAGAATAGCCTCATTCGGCTCTTGAATATCGAAAGGCCCAACGGGTTCCAATTGCAGCAATAATCTCAAATTCTCAAGAGCGATACCTGCGTTTGTTTTTGCCTGGCTAAGCAGCAACCTGTCGTTTGACAGCTGGCTCTGAATTTCAAGAAGTGTGGTCCTGCTCTCAGCTCCTGTCTTAACAAGGACTTCTGTTTTATGTAACTGAGCCCTGCTTACCTCCACCTGTTCGGCAGCAGACTGAACTGTTCCTTTCGCCATCAGAGTCTGGTAAAAGGCATTTATTATATCCAGAGCAAGAAGATTCTTTTCCTCTTCTTCAGCCTCTTTACAGCTCAGATGTAAATACCGTGCTGCTGAAATCCTGTTCAACTGGGCAAATCCGTTAAAAATTGTAATATCTGTCCCCAGGTAATAATAATTCGTTATATTCTGATTAAAAGTAATTGTATTCGTTTCAGGGTCTACTGACCGGCCGAAATTCATAGAGGCCTGTGATTGCAAGCGCAGATCAGGCAACAATTCCAGTTTCCTTGTCTGCAATTCAGATTTCCTCCTGTCTTTTGTTATTGCACTTCTTTTTAAAGCTATATTGTTTTCTTCGGCAAAAACCAGACATTGTTCGAGACTCCATGCATCCTGTGCCTCTAACCCCGGTAGCAATAAAAGCTCCTTAAGAATAATCAGAATAACTATCGAAATATATTTCATCATAGTATAATCAAATTTTAGCCATCTTATACCAAACAGCGTGCCTTTTTGGATATAATACTGATAATCTGATATATAGTAAGATGAATAGTTATGTCCATATATATTATGTATTATTTCATTACACTCACTGTATATATTTATACACTTTTCGTACATTTGTTTAAGGAGTAATTTTAAACAATGCTGTGTTTAAGGAATGTAGGGGCATAATGCTATCTCTGGCATAATAAATGAAGTTTACAAGCAGGTTACCCCTTTCAAATTATTACAAGTATGGAAAATGGCAGGATTATTATAATTGATGACAACCGTAATATTTTGAGTGCACTTGAGCTGCTACTACAGGACGAGTTTTCTGATATCAAATATCTTACAGGACCCAAAGAGCTGCCTGGATACCTTAATTCAGGTGATATTGATGTTATTCTACTTGATATGAATTTCAAAGCAGGTATTAACACGGGTAATGAAGGTATATTCTGGCTTAGAGAGATATTAAAATCCGATCCTGATATCAGTGTAATAATGATTACCGCCTATGGTGATGTTGAACTGGCTGTCAGAGCTATGCGAGAGGGTGCTGTTGACTTCATACTGAAACCCTGGGAGAATGAAAAATTACTCGCTACACTTCGCTCGGCACTGAAATTACGTAAAAGCAGAAAAGAAGTAAAAAAGTTAAAATCGGAACAAAGAAATCTAAAGAATAACCTGAGCGGTAGCCAGTATAAATCAATAATAGGATCTTCTCAATCCATCGTCGAAATGATGAGATTGATTGATAAAGTTGCTGTCACTGATGCCACTATACTGATAACAGGAGAAAACGGAACAGGAAAGGACCTGGTAGCCAACGAAATACACAGGAGATCGAAAAGAAAAAATGAAGTAATGATAAGTGTCGATATGGGGGCTATCGCAGAGACACTATTTGAAAGTGAGCTTTTCGGTCATACTAAAGGATCGTTCACCGATGCAAAAGAAGACCGTGCCGGTAAGATTGAAGCAGCGAGTGGTGGAACTCTGTGTCTGGATGAGATTGGAAACCTGTCTCTCTCTCTGCAGGCAAAACTTCTAAATGCATTAGAAAGCCTGCATATTACCAGGGTTGGATCAAACAGGCCAATACCTGTTGATATAAGACTGATCTGCATCACTAACAGAGATCTTAATAAGATGGTAAAGGAGGGACTCTTCAGGGAAGATCTGCTGTACCGTATAAACACTATACATATTGAAGTATCTCCACTAAGAGGCAGAAAATCGGACATACCAATATTAGCCGAATTTTTTTTCAAGAAATATTCAGAGAAATATGGCAAGCCCTCCCTCAGGCTTACATCACAATCGATTGATGCTTTAACGGAATATGACTGGCCTGGAAATATAAGAGAATTGCAACATACTGTGGAGAAGGCAGTGATTTTATCAGAGGGAAATGTGATAAAGCCTGAAGACCTGATGCTTAAATATTCAAGAAGTAAAGATTTTGAGAGTACTGAAAAAACATTGGGGGATATAGAAAAACAGATGATAATCAGCTCTTTGCACGAGAATAGAGGCAATAAGAGTGCTGCTGCCGAACAGCTGGGAATTACACGGCAGAAACTTTATAACAGGTTAAGGAAATATGGTCTTTAAACAGTTCAACATAAATATTATAATACGATCAATCCTGCTTGCATTATTATGTATCCTTGGGACGATATATTTTATTAATTCAGGTTTCGATATTTACTTCCTATTTATAACTGGGCTAACAGTATTCGTAGTATTTAATCTCATAAGGTATTTTAACAGGTCGAACCAGGAGTTGTCCCTCTTTCTTTCTTCAATAACTAATGAGGATTCGTCTCTGGTTTTCAATGAAAATACCGGGAATAAAAGTTATGATTCCCTTCACAAGTCTATCAACAGGCTGAATGAACAGATCAGGGATGCAAGGATGAGTATAATTATCCAGGAAAAATTCTACCAGGCTGTGGTTGAAAACAGTTCCACCGGGCTCCTGGCCTTTGATGATATTGGTAAGATTAAATTGGCCAACACTAAAGCCAAAGTACTGCTTGGCATTGAACACCTGCATAGTTTAAAACAGCTTCAGAGGGTAAACAAAAGGCTGATTGATACCCTGGAAAGTATTAAACCGGGCAACAAACATTTGCTCGATATAATAATTAATGATTCGGCAGTCCATCTTTCATTAACCGCTACAGGAATAAAGCTGTCTGATCTTCAGGTAAAAGTTGTCGCAATAAATGATATAAGCCATGAAATAGATAAACAGGAGATTGACTCATGGCAGAGACTTATCAGGATACTGAATCACGAGATCATGAATTCTGTTGCCCCTATTACATCACTGAGTTCCACCATTTCCGGTTTTTATAAGGAAAACGGAAAACAAAGGAAAGCTAAAAGCCTTGATGACAAAATAATAAGCAATACATTAAAGGGGCTTGCACTGATTGAAGACCATGGAAAGGGACTGATCAGTTTTGTTGATTCGTACAGGAGCCTTACAAAATTACCTGAACTTAATGTGGAAGAGATTAATGTTAAAGATATTTTTGAAAGTGTTATTATTCTCGCATCATCATTAAAAGGGGAAAAATATCCTGATAAAGACATTTCATTAAAAACCGATGTTGAACCTGCTGATCTTGTTATTTGCGCTGATGAAAGTTTACTGATCAGAGTTCTGTTTAACATGGTCAAGAACTCCATGGAAGCCCTTCAGGAAACAATGGATCCGGTAATAATTCTTGAAGCTGAACATAATTCCACAGGCAAGAATATTATCAGAATTATTGATAACGGGCAGGGGATGAATGAGAAACTGTTAGAAAGAATTTTCATACCCTTTTTCACCACCAGGGAAAACGGGAGCGGAATTGGTCTGAGCCTGTCACGCCAGATCATCAACATGCACAATGGCAGTATTGCCGCTAAATCATCTCCTGGCCAGGGAACGACGATGATAATAAATATCTAAAATTTGAAGAATGGAACCGAGGAATCTGAGCCCCGAGTACTCGAGGGCGAGGATGACGAGCTCGACGAAACGAGATGGCACAGGTCTGGAGACCTGCGCCAGCGAAGTG
>CAZSJH010000093.1:0-10761 GCA_964607105.1 uncultured Rikenellaceae bacterium
ACGATATATCCCTTAAAAAATAATCTTGAGAGATTAAATTATCATAAATTTCGATATCTTACTTAAATTTATGTCATTTATATTCTCAATTTAGAATGATTTGATGGGTATCATTTATTGTAATAATTTTAATGATACCCTTATTTCATGAGGAATAATTTATAAGGGTAATATTAAGTAATAGGACTGTATCACTTAGATTTCCTAATCTAATCATTATTAAATTAATAACGAGAAAAAATATCATTTTTGAATATAAAAAAAAATCTGAAAATTGTGAAATAAAACTTTAAATATAAAGTTTAAAATAAATATTCATGAAAAATAAATTCTATGTAATATTCTTTTTTCTATTTATAATCATAATAGGTTTAATTATCACAATAATTATTATAATAATTCCCCCAAACAATAAATTATGGACCATGCGAGGAGGTGATGGGGAAGATTATCTTTTATTACGTAATGGTATCCATACCAAGGGAACAGGAATAGGAGATGATTATTTATTATATCACAATGGTATCCATATACCAGAAACGGATTACTTATCTGCTTGGAATCAATATCTATCATGGGTAGAACCATATCACTTCAATACTGTTCGTCTTAGTTTTTCGTTTTCAGATTGTCCACCAAATCCTGATACAGGAATCCAAACCCACTCAGTTTTCAATTATACAAAAATGGATCAGATACTTTCATTACTGGATTCTCATGGATATCAGGCAGTTTTAGATCTTCATAATTGGCGTGATTTCTATCAGTATCTGGGAAGTTCCAATTGGGAGGATAATTGGAAAGATGTAGCTACATATTATATGGGAGATGATAGAATTCTGGGTTTTGAATTATTCAACGAACCCTATAATGAGGACTTTGGCCTATTAGATGAACAAACATATATGTGGGATCCAAGTATAATATCTAAGGATGATTTAGTATGGGCTTATGCCAACCTTACGGACCAAATACGGGAAATTGATCCTTTACGAATAGTTATTTGGGCAGATCCCAAGGATTATCTGCAGGAAAATCCCGATTCATTATTACCAGAAGGAAGTTCTCGAGAAAATATAATGTTTGCTTGGCATAATTGGGGACATTGGAATACAACAATTGAAAATGATCTAGAGGCAAATCTTGCTTATCTTCAGGAAAAAATAGATCGAATGTTATGGTGGCAGGAACAATATCCTGAAACAACACAATGGTTAGGGGAATTTGGAATGAGAGTACCCCCAGAATATTCAATTGAGCCTCAAAAAGCGAGAGTTCTTAAAATGATGAATACATGTTTAGAAAACAACTGGGGATTCATATTGTGGCAATTATTCTGGAAGCCAGGTCTTGTTCTTGAATATAGTTATGTGGACACATTATATGTTTTAGAAGAAGAATCAAATTATCGAGATACTGATTACATCAGTGCGTGGAATGAATTGATGAAAATAATAGAACCATGGGATTTAAATACGATTCGTCTTTGTTTTTCATTTTCAGATTGTTTACCGAATCCTGATACAGGATATCAAACTCACTCAGTTTTAAATTATACAAAAATATACTTGAAAATGAATATATGTAAAAATTTTAATAGCCTGCATAAACAATCTTTTTCATTTAAATAATTACTTTAGAAGTCGTAAATTTGAAAATACATGGTTAAAGAACGAAAGAAAGGTTTTGGAACCGCACCGGTTTTTTTTACAGCAATATCTACCATACTGGGAGCAATATTATTCCTTCGCTTTGGTTTTGCTGTCGGGACAATGGGTTTCTGGGGAGTGATACTTTTAATTCTCCTCGGGCATATGGTTACCATACCAACTGCCCTGGCGATATCGGAAATTGCCACTAACAAACGGGTAGAAGGAGGTGGTGAATATTTCATAATAAGCAGGTCATTCGGTCTTAATATTGGGGCTACCATAGGTATTGCCCTTTTCATGTCGCAGGCTATAAGCGTAGCCTTTTATGTAATAGCCTTTACTGAGTCTTTTGAATTTCTCTTCAATTTCATTAAGGAAAAGTATGATCTTATATTGCCTAGGCAGGTAATATCCATACCTGCGATGACCCTTCTGGCCATATTAATACTTAAAAAAGGAGCCAACCTGGGTGTTAAAACCCTGTATGTTGTAGTTGGCATCCTTGCTGTTTCCCTTGTAATGTTCTTCCTGGGCACTACCGAATATGCAGAGCAGACAAGCTATACACTTGAATCCGCAGCATTCAGGAACAAGGACAGCTTCTTTATTGTCTTTGCAATAATATTCCCGGCATTTACTGGAATGACTGCAGGTGTGGGGCTCTCAGGAGACCTGAGAAACCCTTCTAAATCAATACCCCTGGGCACAACGATAGCCACAATATCTGGAATGATAATATACTTCTTTGTTGTCTTTAAACTTGCATCATCAGCCAGTGTAGAGGACCTGCTAAACAACCAGTTAATTATGGGTAAGATTGCTATTGGAGGATCGTTTATCGTTCCACTCGGGCTGGCTGCATCAACTATATCATCAGCTCTTGGCTCGGTAATGGTAGCACCCAGAACACTTCAGGCCCTGGCAACCGACCGGTCATTCCCGTCGTCCAGACTTAATAGTTGGCTTTCGAAAGGAAAGAAATCCGATAATGAACCGATCAATGCATCGATCATAACTGTAACAATAGCCATGATCTTTGTGGCACTGGGAAATGTTAACGCCGTGGCCGGAATAATATCCATGTTTTTCATGGTGACATACGGCACACTTTGCCTTATTTCATTTCTCAATCATTTCGGTGCGAGTCCATCCTACAGACCCTCATTTAAATCAAAGTGGTTTCTTTCATTAATGGGCTTCATCGTTTCCGTATGGGTGATGTTTAAAATTAATGCAACCTACGCACTGGTGGCCATTATTGTTATGATCCTGCTCTATGCTTATATAAATTTTTACCACAAAGAAAGGCAGGGACTGGAGTCTATATTTGCAAATGCATTATTCCAGCTGAACAGGAACTTACAGGTATACCTGCAGAAAAGCGCGGGTAAAAAAATACAGCAGGAATGGAGGCCAAGTGCAATATGTGTCTCAAAAAATTCCTTTGAAAGGGATACCGCCTTCAGGTTATTAAACTGGATATCATTCAAGTATGGTTTTGGCACTTATCTACACAGGATGGAAGGGTATTATTCAAAGAAAACACATACTGAAGCACAGGAAATATTAAATAGCCTTGTTAAAAGCTTTGACCATATCGAAAACCACGTTTATATAGACACCATAATATCTCCATCATACACATCAGCCATTGCACAGGCCATACAATTGCCAGGAATTTCAGGTATGGAGAACAATATGGTAATATTTGAGTACAGCAAGGAAAAGCCTGAAGAGTTGACCGAGATAATGGAAAATCATGCTCTTGTGAACGCAGGCGATTTCGATGTATGCATACTCGCCAGTTCACAAAGGAATATAGTATTCAAACAGGGCATACATCTATGGGTTAAATCAACCGATGAGTATAATGCCAACCTGATGATACTGTTGAGCTTCATCATTTCTGGTCATCCTGACTGGAAAAAATCACATATAAAAATATTTGATATCTGTAAACCTGATCACTATGACCAGGTTATGGAAAATAACAGGAAACTTATAAAGGAAGGGAGGCTCCCTATTACTGAGAAGAATATTGAAATAATAATAGAGGAACAGGAAATCAATCCCAAAGAGCTTATAGTCGAAAAATCAAAGGAGGCAGCACTCACTCTTATAGGTTTCAGGGGTGAAACACTCAAGCATGATGATGAAGCGTTTGCCGGCTATGATGAGCTGGGCACCATCCTGTTTGTGAATTCGCATAACCAGAAGATGATTGTGTAGAGACGTTGCATGCAACGTCTCTACTGTTGAATCGTTGAACTGTTTAATTGTTTAATCGGGATTATTTTCTCAGAAGTTTCTGGATATTGTAGAGTTTGTTAAGTGCTTCAACAGGTGTAAGGTTATTGACATCGAGCCCGATGAGTTCGTCCCTTATCTGCTTGAGAACGGGGTCATCGAGCTGGTAGAAGCTAAGCTGCAGTCCTTCACGTTTCGAAGCAAGGTCACCTACCGGTTTGGCAATACCACTTTCCCTGCTACCTTCTTCCATCTGTTTGAGCACTGATTCAGCCCTTCTGACTACACTGAGAGGCATCCCTGCCATGCGGGCAACATGTATGCCGAAGCTATGCTCACTGCCGCCTCTCTTCAGTTTCCTCAGGAAAATAACCCTGTCATCCAGTTCCTTTATTGACACGTTATAATTTTTCACCCTGCTGAAGGAATTCTCCATCTCATTAAGCTCATGGTAGTGTGTGGCAAAAAGTGTTTTTGCTCTGGCGCGTTGCTCATGAATATACTCCACCATAGCCCATGCGATGGATATGCCGTCATAGGTAGAAGTGCCTCTTCCTATTTCGTCAAGCAGTATAAGGCTGCGGTCTGACAGGTTATTAAGTATACTTGCTGCCTCATTCATCTCAACCATGAAAGTTGATTCTCCCAGGCTTATATTATCAGATGCGCCAACCCTTGTAAAGATCTTATCCACTATCCCTATACTTGCTGAGGAAGCAGGAACAAAGCACCCTGCCTGTGCAAGAAGAACAATTAATGCAGTTTGCCTGAGCAGGGCGGACTTTCCCGACATATTGGGACCCGTAAGTATTATTACCTGTTGTTCTTCATTATCCAGGTAAACATCATTTGGTATATATGACTCATCAATGGGCAGCTGTTGTTCAATAACGGGATGACGTCCGTCTTTTATGTCGATGACATATGAATCATTAATCTCTGGTCTTACATATTCATTCTCCACCGAAACGAGGGCAAATGAAAGCAGGCAGTCCAGCTTTGCAATTAATGTTGCATTTATTTGAATATTGTTTATATAAGCTGCAAGGAAGGTGATTATTTCATCGTAAAGTAATTGCTCCAGTTTCAGGATCTTTTCTTCAGCGCCCAGTATTTTGTTTTCATATTCTTTCAGTTCTTCCGTTATGTATCTCTCAGCACTTACCAGGGTCTGTTTCCTGATCCATTCGGCCGGTACCTTGGATTTATGAGTATTCCTAACCTCAATATAATAACCAAAGACATTATTAAAACCCACCTTCAGACTTGGTATACCTGTACTTTTACTCTCGCGCGCCTGCAATTCAACAAGATAATCCTTACCTGAATGCAATATATTCCTAAGATCATCCAGCTCCTCAGAAACCCCCTCTGCAATTACATTGCCCCTGCTCACCATCACGGGTGGATCATCTTTTATTGCCCCATCTATTTTTTTTATGGCTTCCAGGCAGGGATCCAGTTTTTCAGATATGTGCTTTAATGTATTGCTTTGGGTATTCCCACACAGTTTTTTCAGAGGTATGACAGCCTGCAGCGCTCTTTTAAGCTGTACTATTTCCCTCGGATTTATACGTCCGGTCGCAATTTTGGATACCAAGCGTTCAAGATCACCAATCAGGGATACCTGTTCCCTTACATTCTCCCTGAATTCAGGATTATTGACAATAAACCCGACTGCTTCATGTCTTGCAGTAATTTCCATGCTATCTTTCAGAGGCAGTGAAATCCATTTTTTCAGGAGCCTCCCTCCCATCGGGCTGGTCGTACGGTCAATAATTTCGATGAGTGTTTTTGCGCCCTCGAAGGGAGATGTAAAAAGTTCAAGATTACGTATTGTGAAGCGATCGAGCCATACATACTTATCTTCTTCTATCCGTGATATACCGGTAATATGTCCTGTTCTTTCGTGCTGGGTTATATCAAGATAATACATTATTGCCCCTGCAGCTATTATAGCATAATCGAGGCCATGTATTCCGAATCCCTTAAGAGAGCTGGTCCCGAAATGCTTCAGCAACCTGTCATTTGCTGCATCAATCCGGAAGATCCAGTCGTCGAGCTTAAAATTATAAAATCTTGAGCCGAAGCGTTCGCGGTATTCTTCGTTTTTTCCTTTTTCAAAAAGTACTTCTTTGGGAGAAAAATTACTGAGAAGCTGATCTACATAAGTATGGGATCCTTCAGCTACCATAAATTCACCTGTGGAAATATCAAGAAAGGCAACCCCACTAATCGATTTATGTATATGGACGGCTGCAAGGAAATTATTTTCCTTGTGCTCAAGCACATTATCATTGAGTGAAACCCCTGGTGTTACAAGCTCGGTAATACCTCTTTTCACTATTTTCTTTGCCAGTTTGGGATCTTCAAGCTGCTCACATATTGCTACCCTCTGCCCTGCTCTCACCAGTTTGGGCAGGTAGGTATCAAGTGCATGGTGAGGGAAACCGGCCAGTTCAACCCATGAGGCTGCACCATTAGCCCTTCTGGTAAGTGTTATACCCAGTATCTCAGAGGATCGTATTGCATCCTCCCCGAATGTCTCATAGAAGTCACCTACCCTGAACAACAATATAGCATCGGGATGCTTTTCCTTGATGCTGTAGTATTGCTTCATAAGAGGTGTTTCGACATATTGCCTGGATCCCTTCATCATATTCTCTGCTTAATACAAATATACGATGATGCAGGCACAGAAGAAAGTCATCTTTACTGATTGTTGACAAAAAATGGAAATAATCATGGAACCGACGAATCACCGTGACACGGATCTGGAGATCCGCGCTAGCAAGGTGAGTCAATATTGGAACCGACGAATCACCGTGACACGGATCTGGAGATCCGCGCCAGCAGGGTGAGTCAGTATTCCAATAAAAATTGTCATCTGTCATTGGTCGCGAAAATACAATTGAGTATATTCGGGCTCTCGGTTTAACCCAATAAATTTATATTATGCACAGAGTACTGGTATTAGGTGCCGGAATGGTAGCAAAGCCATTAATAGACTATCTTCTCAAGAATGGATACAGGATCAAAATTGCATGCAATACCTGCGATAATGCGCTGAGAATATTAAAGGATCACCCCAATGGTGAAGTAGTATACTGGGATGCTGATAATATACGTGAGCTTAAACCAATGGTTGGGGAGGCAGACCTTGTTGTTAGCCTCTTGCCCTATAAGTTTCACAGCAGGGTTGCAGAAGTATGTGTTGAATATAAAAAAAATATGGTAACCACATCATATGTAAGACAGGAGATGTCAGAACTTGATGAAGCAGCAAAAGAGGCAGGTATAATTATCCTTAACGAGATAGGTCTTGATCCCGGCATTGACCATATGTCAGCCATGAGGATCATTGACAGGGTGCAGGATGAAGGAGGTACTATTGAAAAATTCTGGTCGTTATGTGGTGCTTTGCCCGCTCCTCAATATGTTGATAATCCCCTGGGTTATAAATTTACCTGGAGCCCTGAAGGGGTACTGCTCGCCGGCATGAATGATGCCAGTTACCTTGACGAGGGTAAAATAGTAAAAATTAAGCCTGAAGATCTTTTCAGGAAAACATTCAATTATGAGATAAAGGATATCGGTGTACTTGAAGTATACGCCAACAGGGATTCAATAAGCTATATTAACATTTACGGTCTAAGGGATATTAAGACTATGTTCAGGGGTACATTCAGGTTCAGGGGATGGTGTGAGACCATTGATGCCATGAAATCACTTAACCTGTTGAGTAAGAAGGAAGAAGATCTCAAAGGAAAAACATATGCAGACCTGTTAAAGTCAAGGGCCGGCAATGGCGGCAGGCCCCTAAAGCAACAGTTGGTTAATAAGCTGGGTTCAGAGACAGATTCAGCTGCTGTAAAATCGTTCGAGTGGCTGGGGCTTTTCGAGGAAAAGAAAATACCGGCAATGATGAAGAGCCCATTTGAAGTAATATCGGACCTGATGATGAGCAAAATGATACTGAAGGAGAATGAAGAAGACATGATCGTTCTCAAGCACATTTTTCTTGCCAGGTATAAAGACGGGAGCAGGGAAGTTATCAGCTCGCAGATGATTGACTACGGATCCCCTTCGACAGACACATCAATAGCACGTACTGTAGCACTTCCTGCAGCTGTGGCCACACGGCTCATACTTGAAGGCAAAATAGACCTTAAAGGGGTATACAGGCCCGTTAACAAACAAATATACATGCCGGTACTTGATATGCTGGAGGAAATGGGGATAAGAACAGTGGAAGAATACGGACTTCCCGAGTCAGAGCTTATTTTTTAGAAATCAAGATAATAGTCAGCTGCAAGCTTTATATACTCATCAGAATATTTATGCCTGGCCGTTTCTACCGTAAGGAAGGATTGTCGTAATTCCCTTTTCAAAGTACCAAATTCCATCAACATTCTTTTTACCGGGGCTGAAGGCATGGGTTTTATTTTCAATATTTTATTACAATAAAGATCATAGTCAGACGCTTCCGCAATAAAAATAGCTGCTTCGGTATATGGCAGAATAAGACAGAATGTTCCACCGGGTTCTATTAGCCTTTTCACTGCTTTCAGCAGATCAGTTCCTGACAGGTCATTATCATGCCTGGCCTTAGCCAGTCGTTCATTCCTGTTTGCCATGGATTGCCTGAAAAAAGGAGGATTTGTTATCAGCAGGTCAAACCTTCTCCCCGGTGAATAATCCTGTACCCTTGCATTGATAATTTTAATCCTGTTTTTCCAGGGGCTGATTTCAACATTTTCGATTGCCTGCTCATATGATTGCCGGTCAGGTTCTATGGCAATTATATCCGAAGATGTTCTCTGAGCGATCATAAGTGCAATAAGTCCCGTGCCGGTACCAATATCAAGTATCGTTGCAGCAGATGATGTATCAGCCCATGCACCAAGAAGGACAGCATCGGTGCCTATCCTGAAAGCCGATTTATGCTGGTATATCCTGAACTGTTTAAAATCAAAATAGTCCATAGTTAAAATTTCTCAATTATGCCCAATCCAAACAGTGAGAAATCATATTTAACAGGGTCTTTGTCATCAAATTGCCTCAACACTGAAGTCAGTTCCTCAACTGCTTTCCAGTCGTCCTGTTTTCGTGAAAGAAGCCCCAGTGAACGTGATGTATTGCCTGTATGGTAATCAAGGGGTATGTACAGAACAGACTTATCTATTAATTTACATATTCCGAAATCAACACCACGCCCGTCATCTCTAACCATCCACCTGAAGAACATGTTCCTGAGGATAAATAAGGTGGCATGATTATTAATCATATTTCCTTAATTTTGTGATTACAAAATTATGGGAATGAAGTTAAAAAAAGAAGAACTGAAAGAGTTTTTGGATGAAAAGGTTGATAAATATAATCGGCCTGATTTTATTGAACTCGATCCCATAAGCATACCACACCAATACACAAGGAAAGAAGACATTGAGATCTCTGGCTTTTTAGCTGCTACAATTGCCTGGGGAAATAGAACCATGATTCTTAGGAATGCAAAACGTATGATGGATTTCATGGATGATTCGCCATATGATTTCGTTTTAAATCATAATGAAAATGATCTTGAAAGAATAAAGTGCGTTATCCACAGGACATTTAGTTCGGCAGATTTCATATACTTCATTAAATCACTAAAAAACATTTATATGTCGCATTATGGTTTGGAAAGTATATTTAATCAATACCAGGCAAAAGATTCATTACAACCTGCCATTCATCAGTTCAGGAACATTTTTTTTGAGTTGCCACATGATAAACGGACAATGAAACATATTTCAGATCCAGTGAAGGGGTCGGCGGCGAAGAAATTAAATATGTATTTGAGGTGGATGATCCGGAATGATGACAGAGGAGTCGATTTCGGCTTATGGAAATCCATTTCTCCTTCAATTCTATCCTGTCCTCTTGATGTTCATTCAGGCAGAGTTGCAAGGAAACTGGGCCTTCTTACCCGCAAACAGAACGATTCCAAAGCAGTTACAGCATTAGACAAAATTTTACGAATATTTGACAAAGAGGATCCTGTTAAATATGATTTTGCTTTATTTGGATTGGGTGCTCTTGAAAAATTTTAATACTCTGGATTATGTATTAAAAATGTCATATAATAAACTTCCTCTGGTTGAGAAAATATCATCTGCCTATTGCATGATGTTGATACTTCTTTAAACCAACTGCCTCTTCGAATGACTTTACAAACCGCATAAAAAATATGAAATAATCTGCGTAATCAAAATAATTACATATCTCATTAAGTGTAGAAGGTATGTCTTTGTACGAATTATTTTCCGTGAACTTACTCGCCGTTGATATAGCCAGATCAATTCCGCTTTCCTGGATAAAATCAATTTGTCTTTGAAAAACAGATGAGGAATCGCTGTCAAAACCAACTATAAATCCCGCAGAAACCTGTATGCCGGCTTTTTGAATTTTTATTACACTCTGGATCATATCCCTGTTTTTATTCTGAACCTTATTACAGTCCTGAGATGATATTTCATCAGGTGTTTCAATTCCGATAAAGGAGGAGGTAATCCCACAATCTATCATCAGTGACATCAATTCATCATCATCGGCCAGATTAACTGAAGCCTGTGTAGTAAATTCAAATGGATAATTATGTATTTGCATTCATTTTCTCATTGCCGTAAGCAAATTATTTTTAATTTCCTTTTTGTCCCCGATAAAATTATCATCAACAATTGATACTGGGCCGCACCAGTTAAGATTATACAGTGCCTCAAACTCATTTAATATCTGATCTGTATCTTTCATCCTTACCTTGTGCCCCAATCCATAAGATCTTCGCCGGACGTATTGACCAGAACGGGCCGCGTGTTCTTGT
>CAZSJH010000094.1:0-10528 GCA_964607105.1 uncultured Rikenellaceae bacterium
TTTTGCGCTAAACTAAGAAATTAATGATTTTACTTCAATAGATGCGACAGAACCACAAAAGGTCTTAATAATTTTAATAATATCAAAAGCCTCTGGATATCCTTGCCAGCATAAATATTGGAATATGGGCAATTTCAATAATTGCACCGGTCTTTTCTTTGGAGCTGAGATGGTTACGGCAGCAGGACAGGAGCTGTGGGAGTGTTCCTCGCTGATCCGCACCACAACTCAGGTTAAGCAGATCCGAAGAAGCTTGAATTGATTATTCCGGGCTGGATGGAAAACAGTCTAATTTGATTTTAAGATCCAGAAACTTTAACTTTATTCAGAATAATAATCCTGACATATGCCGGGCAAACCCAGAAATGTATTCAATTTATGGGAGGAACTGAAAAGGCGGCGCGTAGTAAGAGTAGTCCTCATATACATGGCTGCAGCGTACGCAATACTTGAATCCTCGGATATCATTCTGCCAAGACTGGGAATGGCTGACTGGACAGTCAACCTGGTAATGGTGGTCCTATTTATTGGTTTAGTAATAGTCATTATCCTGGCCTGGATATATGATATTACCCCTGAAGGAATAAGGGTAACGGATATTGAAGACCGTAAATCTCAGTACAAGAAAGCTGATAACCTTGAGAGCACTACTATCAGCAACTATGAAATAAGGGATAAACTAAGTGAAAGCAGCCTGGGAATAATGTACAGGGCATATGATACAGCCCTTGAGCGTCAGGTCAGCTTAATTTTCCTTTCAGGGTGGATTTGTTCAGACAGGGTTATAAGGGCAAGAATAATAGAAAAGGCACAGGCAGCTGCCGGAGTGAAGACGGATAAGCAATCAACCATATATTCTGTCGAGAAAGAAAATGGCCTGCTGTTCTTTGTAATGGGACAGCCTGAGGAAAGCAGGGTATTAAATAGCATTCCTCTTGAATTAGAATCGATAATAATTGAAGCAATAAAAGACAGCCCGGATAATCTTAGTGATTTACAGGAACAGCAAGATGTATCATTAACCAGAATACCGGAAAGGCAGTCCCGGGAAGGATATGAAAGCCTGCTTGAATCAAAAAAAGATAAGCTGGAGAAGCTGAGTGAAAGCAGTAGAAGAAAGGTTTCCATGCCCCGGGCCATCACATCAAAAAAGATGACCCTGGGAGTTATTGTATTAATTATAATCCTTGTTATAATCTTCAACTGGTCAGGGATAAGAAATATACTTGGCTTTGGAAGCAAAAACAGGGATATTGCCTTTTCGCATGTTGTCAAAGGGGAAGAACACTTTAAGCTTGCAAATTATGAAGAGGCAAAAGCCGAATTTGAGGTTGCAGCTAAGGCTGACCCATCATACTCTGTTGCCTGGAGTGACCTTGCGGCTGCATGCGTAAAACTGGACAGGATAAATGATGCAATAATGCATACAATAAAAGCAGTAGAGCTGGATAATAAAAATGTTGCAGCTGCGTATAATCTTGCCTTTGCGCTTGATGAGAAAGAGGATTATGAACAGTCCATAGACTGGTACTCGAAAGCCCTGGAAATGGACTCTACTTTCCTCCCCGCCTACAGTGCCCTTGGAAGGGCATACAACATGTCAGGAAAACCGGTAAAAGCAATATTGATCCTGAGAAGAGCATTAAATAAATTCACCGGTTCAGATTCACTTTACCTGGTGCAGAAGAACATTGGTTACTCTTACCTGCTGATGGATCAACTGGAAGAATCGAAGAAATTCCTTGACCCCGCAATAAAGGCCAATTCAGGTGATCCTGAAACAGTATTGTATTCAGCACAATGTTATGAAGCAAGCAGTGAGATAGCTAAAGCAATCGAGCTCTGGGAAAAATATATTCAAATCGAAACAGACTCTGCTAAAATATTAAACGCCAGGAATCACCTGAAAGAGATTACCAGCGATTACCTTGAATCACTCAGCGAAAGATAAGCCCTGTCCCGTGTTTTTACGGAACAGGGTGGTTATCGTTTTATAAAATCAGTCGTAAATATCAATCTTTTTTATATGTCTTATTCCTGATATATTATGGGTTTAAAGGTTCTGTAATTACCGACTCTGAAATCAATAAAATAAACTGACTCCTGTGACTTATGCCCATTATCGTATTCACCATCCCATTTCAACAGATAGTCACCTTCAGGCATATACATGCTGGTTAACACTTTAACCAGCTGCCCGTTGAAGTTATAAACACGAATATCTACGAATACATCTTCTCCAGTGTCGTTCCTTGTATTAAAGTGGATGTATAAAGTCTCACTGAATGGATTTGGATAAATCCTCTCGAGGTATCCTTCGTCATTATTTATTGACTCCACTTCACTTAGTTTTAAGGCCTTCAGGGGTGGATGTTCCAGTTGATATATAATATCATTGGTAGCATAGATCATTGTAGCAGCCCTGTCCTCCGGTATTGATCCGTCTTCCATCAGCTCCGTTAACTGCTCAGTGAAGGCATCCAGGATATTTACTGCAACGTGTGTCTGTCCCTTATCGAGTTTCTTCAGTACATTGTAGAGCTTTGTCAGCAGTGCATTAGCCTCGCCTTCATTGATGTACCCTGCATTTAGCAGGTTCTGTACATTGATAATCATGTTTCCTATGCTCTTCTGTGGCAATACCGGGCCACAGCAAAGGGTTATTTCAACAAGCTGACCCTTACCATCCATATAATCAGGATTAACAACATATAGTTTCTCAGCATTATAGTCAATAGTCAGACCTTCAAGCTCTTTTGCACCAATTTCCTCGGCAGATATTATAGTATGCAGTGTTAGTGAAACCTGCCTGAAGTATGAGTTACTGCCTGTTCCCGGCACGCCGGCGTCAATCTTATACACTGATACCGATCCTTCCGCATTTGTGACATATATGAACAATGCTTCAGGACTTATCTCTATATCACGAGATGTTGCACCGGTTGTAATATTGGCAATCACAGAACCAAAAGTATTACTGCCGGGATAAATATCAACTATAAACAGGTTCCCATCTTCCGTTGATATAATAGCAATGCCTGTTTCGGGAGTAATCTCAACATCACGGGTTTTGGTCCCTGTATTAACATTTGCTATTACCGAGTTATAATTGATATCTTCAGGATTAACATTTATTATGGTTAAGCCATTTTCACCGGTCACGAGCACATAGCCAGCCTCGGGTGAAATATCAATTTCCCTGTTCTGTGTTCCTGTATTTATATTGGCTGTTACATGATTAAATCCACCACTCAGCGGATCCACATCGATCACAGAAACATTTTCAGAGTTCCAATTCGCAACATACACCTTCCCATCAGGAGATACAACCACTCCATATGGATTTTCGCCTACCACAATATCATTAACAGTATAATCCATCAGGTTAATTGCCGATACCGTATGTGAATAGAAATTTGTTACATACGCATAGGTCCCCATCGCATCTATATCAATACTCATAGGATAATCACCAACCTCTATTGTTGCAATCTCAGCTGGGGTTGGCAGGTTCAGTCCAATTACCGAAACAGTTCCTGATAGGGAATTAGTGACATATGCAAGACCTGCTTCCGGATCAACGGCAACATCCCTTGATTTGGCCCCTGTGTTGATATATGCGGTTATATCCTCGCAGGGATCAATGGTTTGCTTAAGAACATTGTAAGTCATCTCGTTACTGACCTGGTTGTTCACAACTGCTGTAACAGGTCCGGGTCCGGGTAAAGTACCGATTGGCACTTCTACTACAATTGTAGAAAGGGTGGATTTAATTATCGGCGCTTCCGTATCGTCAAAATATACCGTATTGTACAGTGGGTCTGGATCAAACCCAGAACCATTTAACATTACAACTGATCCTATTACTCCAGTAGGAGCATCAAGATATTTTATATATGGTGCCAGTAGTTCATCTGCGCATGTAAATGTTGTTGACAAACTGCTTGCCAGTGGCAGTGCCGGTAGTGAAACATCATATATGTCCGTCGTTAGCCCGATAGTATATGACTCACCAAAATCAAGAACCTCATATGGCCTGAAAACAACTCGTGAGTTCTCCATCAAGAACTCAAAATAACCGGGAACCT
The DNA here is from genome assembly GCA_964607105.1 of uncultured Rikenellaceae bacterium. Lineage (GTDB taxonomy): Bacteria > Bacteroidota > Bacteroidia > Bacteroidales > VadinHA17 > UBA9300. The sequence goes on from CAZSJH010000094.1 coordinate 4,089, forward strand.
GGCTGTTATCATCCCGTAGCAAGCTGAATGTCAGAGGTGTAATTGTAGTAACATTGACAGGTTCGGAAAAATCAACCACAACAGGTGTTTCAACAGTTACTCCTCCGGCATTATCCACCGGACCCAGGTAAAGCACCTCCGGGTTAGCCTGTGGGACCGTTGTGAAAATAATAATTGAGTCTTTCTCAATTGAATTTCCTGACATGTCCACCAGCTTAGTCGACAGCAAGAGTGTGTATTCAGTGCCTTCAAGGAGATATCTGAGGGGTGTGAAAGTCAGATGGGTATTATCTGAACTCCATGTGTAATCACCTTCTACCTGAGCACTGCCTGCACAGCTGAGGATCAGCCCTTCACCGGTTATGTTATGATCCATTGGTTCTGAGAATGTAACCTTTATCCCTGACGATACATAAACATTATCTGTCTCATGCTCAGGTATGATATCCTCTATTAGCGGGCTCGATGTATCAGGCAGCCTGGTTTTGAATGTTGTTATTATCTCGCTTTCGAGGCTCAGCTGATTATTCTTCAGATCTGTAATAGCATCTGTCATATGTACGCTGTATTCAGTATCATATTTCAGAGGCTTCTCCGGTGAATATCCAACAATATGAATGCTGTCTTCATAGAAATACCAGTAGTCACCACCGTAAGATCCATCATCCCAGGTTATAAAGCAGGATTTCCCGGTGAAGGTATTTATCTCCACAGGTTCTGAGAACCTTATAATAATATCTGAGGTTATATTCACGGTATTATTATAAGGAGTAGCTGATGGAATTACGTCCACCACATATGGAGGCTTATCATCCTTATTGGTAATTAGGTTTATACCTGTGATTGAGTCATCTGCTGAAACATATAGAAGGGTTGCCTTATTCACATCGTCAGCATTGTCAGTGGCGGCCTCATCTACACTGTTATACCATTCATTAGGGTAATCAGTATATACAGTATTTGAATAAATATAAGAACTGATATTACCCGGACGCAGAGGAAACCCAAATACATCACCATCAAGTGGTTGTATGTAGATCCAGTATGATTCTGTGGCTCCATCCTCAACAGGTATGGGAACAGTATAATTACCAAAGGCGTCGGTGTAGGCATGTATCATTTCTTTTGTAACGCTATTACGTGCAAGTACCAGTGCCCCGGCTATCGGAGGGTGAGTGCCCGGATCATAAGGATCGGATACATCTCCAACGTCCCCGTAAGTTATATTTCCCGAGATTGTTGCATAACTGTCATAATATGAATTATCAGGATAACGGTAAGCTGCCCAGGCAATGTCATCTTTTTCCAGGGTTTGCAGGGTGATACCCGGGCTTATCATAAAGAACATTGTTGAAAGGGGATTGCCTGTATGTATCATTCCAAGCAGGTGACCGATCTCATGTGTGGCAACACTCTGGACATCGAAGAAGGCTGTGTCGTACTCGTTCTCAGCAATATCGAAATACCAATCATTGCCATTAACATAATCCGGGTTGAACACTATATCAGCATCAAGTATTTCTGCTACTTCACCTTCCGGTTTGATCTTCAGTGTTTTGGCTGCTACGGCCAGTACTCCGGGTGCAAACAGGAAACTCTCATCCCTGAATGTGACAAGGTTAACTCCATCAGTAGCCGAGGCATTCTGGGCAGTCGTTGTACCTGCATCAATAAACTCAATATCAGCATAGGGAACTTCATTCCATGCCTCGAATGCGTTATGTATAGCATCAAAATCACTGTCGTCAAACACAGTTGGCAGACCATCTTTATTTATCTTGTAATAGAATGGCCTGTTGATATCAGCCAGTATATGATCCTTAACACCGCCGATACTCCTGGAGAATTCAGAGGTATTTCCTTCCGGATCGGTAGCTGTAGCACTTATAACCTGCCCTGCTGTTCCCTTGATTGCAAAGGTTGATGTGAAAATAGCATCCCCGTTACTATCAGTTACAGTTGAGTTAGAACCCAGGTATGTCTGGCCTTCACCATAAAAAGTATCATCACCTACCTTTGATGCAAAGAACTGGAGGATAAATGAAGTATTGGGAGTACTGTTTAAATATCCCCCAACAGTTACATACCCCGGTTTGAAACTAAGTGAATCAAGAACAGGATAATTCTGCAGGTTATTGGGACTTGCATCCGCGTCGCCTTCATCATTCTCTGTTACACCATCACCACCCAGATCAATTCCAAGTGAGTCGTTGCTGAAAATGCGGTTGGAGAGGATGAAATTTCCGGTTGTGGCCTCTGTGTTATTCTCGTCATTATATATAATAACTCCTTCCTCATCACTATATGCAATGATATTACCATCATTAGCACTGTATCCACCTATCATATTATTGGACGCCCCGTTATATAAACGCACACCAACCATATTACCATACCCTTCTTCACCATTAATATTAGTACCGATATAGTTACCTCTAACCACATTATTTTCAGCACCATTGCCATTTAATGCCACACCTGCCCAACCTGTATTACCCGAGATGTAATTACCTTCACCTACAGAATTTCCACCCATAATATTGGAATGTGAACCGGGACCGATATAAATACCGGATCCGTTCGGGTGCCCTATATTCCTTATTCCATCAGCATCAAGACCAATATAGTTACCCTGAAATTTATTACTATGTGCGCCTCCGAAAATAGATATACCTGTTACTCCATTACCTGAAATAATATTCCTGCCTGAGCCTTTTTCACCAATAATATTATTATTAGCACCGTCTTTTATCTGTATACCGTCACCGGTATTTGGCATTGCGGCCTCACCGGATACATCCATACCGATATAATTGCCCAGTATTCTGTTACCTGATGTTTCAGGATCCGAGATAAGTATACCATGAGAATTTATATCTAGTCCATTTCCAGAGATGATATTTCTCTCAGATACGGTTGTTCCTCCGATAGTATTATTGGTTGTGGCTTCATAAATATAAATACCATACTCACTATTTGGAAGAGGTGCCTCACCACTTATATCAGTTCCGATATAATTGCCTTTGATCAGGTTTTCACTGCCCTGTGGACTCAGCAATCTTATGCCGATCCTGTTCCCGGAAATAATATTTCTGTCATTTTCATCCGGCCCTCCTATAATATTATATCTTCCTCCCTGGATTCCAATGCCGTCATCCGTATTCCCAAGTGGTTCAATTCCGTTCGCTTTTGTTCCAACAAGGTTACCCTGGATAATATTGGAATTAGCTTCAAATTCCTCAGATCCTTTATACACATAAATTCCATCTCTGTTACCTGAAACAAGGTTATTTTTTATGGTATTGGATGAAGAATAATACATCATAATCCCGATATAATTATTTCCAAAATCGAGTGTACCTGTTGGATCTGTTCCTACATAGTTGCCTTCCACCACATTTCCTATTCCTGAATTATCAAACTCGATGTGTATACCATGGCGGGGTGGAACAACAGAACCATTACCGGAAACTATATTTCTATCAGCAGGATCGGGTCCTCCTATAATGTTACCATAAGACTCCCTTATTTTGATACCAAACCCGTGGTTGCCCAGAATATCTTCGCCATCTGCAGTCAAACCAATATAATTTCCCAGTACTTTGTTTCCCGTTGCAGGCGAAGATTCACTGCCATTTATCCATACTCCATTATCATTGCTTCCCGAGAGAACATTTCCGGCACCAGCCTCAGATCCCCCTATAATATTATTATTACCTTCGAATACCCATACTCCATTAGTGTTTGGTATGGCCAGGGTACCTGTTATATCGGTTCCGACGTAGTTTCCAGAAACAATATTATTATCCGCAGCAGGTCCGGCAATATTTACACCTATATTATTCCCGGAAATTATGTTACGATCAGATTCATTTTGACCACCAACAATAATGCCATGCACATCTTCAATTTGAATACCAATATTGTTGGAAACATTATCTGTACCACTTGCATTGGTTCCTATCAAATTACCAATTATCCTGTTATTTGTAGTAATAACCTCCGGGACACCAAAATACTCAGTAATATAAATGCCTTCCTGAACTCCTGAAATAATATTTCCGGGACCTATAACATTGTCTGATGCATCTGAAATAAGAATTCCGGATCTGACTAGTTCAGAATTTATAGGTCCTGTTCCATTTGCATTTAGTCCTATATAATTCCCAATTACCTGGTTATCATGTGCTCCTGCATTTACAATCGTCATCGATCCAATAACATTTCCCTCACCAGGTTCCGATCCTCCAACTATGCTAAAAGATGAATTATTCAGGGAAAGGTCAGCAGCAGAGTTAAGCAGAGATCCATTACCGGTAATATCTGTACCCAGGTAATTACCCTGTATTTTATTGCCGGATACATTTTGTGAGCCTATTTCAACTCCAAAGTAGCCATTTGCAGAAATTACATTTCGTTTTTCCTCTGTAGTCCCTCCAATGATATTATCTGATGCATTCATCCACACACCATGTGTTGCATTCCCTAAACCAGTCATTCCATCTGCGGTAGTACCAATAAGGTTACCAATGATTTTATTACCGGATGTATTTGCATCTCCGACATGAATCCCATATTCATTATTCCCTGATATCAAGTTATTTGGTCCGATTATATTACCTGAAGCACCAAAATTTATTATCACTCCACCAGCAGTATTGCCAATCGAAGTATTTCCGGAAGCATCAGTACCGATATAATTTCCTACCACCTGATTCCCGGTTGAAAGAGAACCACTAATATTTATTCCGTTATTGTAGTTTAATGCCCCGGAAATGACATTCTTATCTTCAGGCACAGTACCTCCGATCATATTGCCTGGAGAATCCATTATACTTATTCCGCTAGAATTGTTCGATAAAGCAATACTACCATCAGGTGACAGTCCTATTATATTTCCAAAAACCTTGTTATTATTTGTTTTAGCAATTTCTGGAGAATTATCATTATGGATAGTAATTGCATTTCCTACGCCGACTCCTGAAATTACATTTCCCGGGCCGATCTCAGTAAGTGACGGGCCGTTATAAACCACAATGCCTCCCCCACCTTGCAGGGTTGATTGCCCTACAATATTAAATCCCAGGTAATTGCCAACTATATGGTTGCTAATCGATTCTTCTCCGGTTATTTGTACTCCATCGTAAATTATATTCCTCTCTCCTTCACCCGTACCTCCAACTGTATTACCGGGTGAGTCTCCAATATTTATACCTGAGCCACTATTCGACAGGGCTATCAAACCTGTGGCATCGGTCCCGATGAAATTCCCGTACACTTCATTCCCTGTGCTGCCTCCAGCGATTAATAGCCCTGGATTTTGTTCAACACCTCCGTTACCTGATATAATATTTCCATTAATTATATTATTATCAGACGCATCGATATGTATTCCCCACACACCATTCCCAAAATCAGGATTGTTACTTCCGTTGATATCCGTGCCAATAAAGTTCCCGTCAATAGTATTATCATCTCCCAAAAGAGCTATACCTCTGCTGGAAAACCTGTTTATAGCCAGGCCTTTAACAGTACTGCTTCCGGCATCAATTCTAAGGCCTGTTGCCAGTGATCCTTCATAACTTCCATCGATCTCAATCATTAAAACAGTATTAAGACCCTGGCCAGGCGAATTGGTATTATAGCTGGCTCCCGGTTGGGTATATCCATCTATAGATAAAGGATCAGTTATGGCTGGCAGTAGACTACCAGGCTGTATAGTGTGTGGATCCTCTCCAGGAATATCAAAACTGATTTCATCAGGTTCCGTGTCAACATTAGTGTGATCATTAGCATAGATAATTGCCCAGCGCAGGCTCCCAAAACTATCATCATCAGTGTTTGTCACAATTAATGGATTTAACACTTCGGCTGAGAGAGTATTGGAACAGGTGTTGGCATCTGTAACTGTTACCTGGTACTCTCCGGGTTCGAGCGATACCGGATCTTCTCCTGAAAAATCATATTCACCAGGGTCTACAGTCCAATCGTAAGTATACCCCCCTGAACCCGTAACAGTCAGATCAATTGATCCGAGTATAACATTTCCTCCCGCACAATTAATTTGGGTTACATCTGCCGATAGCTCCGGCAAGGGATTAACAGTAATGGTTGCACTTTCTGATTGGGCCTGTGAACAATGAGTACTGCTGTTATCACTTACACTCACTAACGTATATACGAATGTGCCCGGAGAATCTGTTGGCACAGGCAGTGGTACGGTATTTCCACTCGTTGTTGTAATAGTCTGGTCCGCCCCACCATTTATTTTATAAGTAAAAGTATATGGTGCTGTACCATCAGCCCCGGTAAATGTAATTAACGGAGATGCTGAATTCTGACAAACTTCCGTTGTTCCGCTTATTGTTGCCGTTGGAAGTGGGTTCACAGTAACAGTTGCACTTCCGGATTGGGCCTGTGAACAAAGAGTACTGCTATTA